>JAUMAF010000267.1:0-32783 GCA_032117045.1 Pirellulales bacterium
CACGGGCACTACATCGAGACCGTCCGGGGCGTCGGCTACCGCATGCGGAGCTGACTGGAGCCAGCGCGGCACGGCGACCTCTCCTTTTCGATGTCCCCGGGTCGTGCGACACTGGGTGCTTGCGTCGCGGCCGCGCCCCCAGGAGCCCCCATGCCCCGTACCCGTCTCGTCTGGCACCTGTTCATGGCATGGTGTGGCCTGGTGCCCGCGGCTCTGGCAGTCGGTTTCTGGATTGCCAGCGTTCAGATGGCCGAGCTTGCGGATGCTGCCCAGCGGCAACGGCTTGCCGACGTGGCCCGCGGACTCGCGGCGATGGTCGCCGTTGACGGTGAGCCGACCGATCTCCAGGCTGTGGCAGCCCACGCCAACCGCCTTCGCGAGGCGACGCGAATCGACGTGCAACTCTTCACTCCCGAGGGCACCGCGCTGTCGGCCGCCGAAGGATCCCGTTCATCGGCAGCGCCGGATGATGTCGTCGTCGCCGCGGCGAGGACCGGCTCCGTTACCAGTGGGAGTCGCTACGACGTCACCGCAGGCCACCGCCGGCTCTCGGTCGCGGTGCCGCTGGGTCCTCAGGCTACGCCGCAGGCGATCATCCGCGCCACGTCCGATACCGCCCTCTCCGATCGGGATCTGGCCCGCTCGCAGTGGAAACTCTTGGCGGGCTGCCTGGCCGCGACCGGACTGGCGCTGGCGGCGGGGCTGCTGCTCGCCCGCCGCCTGGCCCGGCCCGTCGATGAACTCCGCGCGGCCGCGACGCGACTCGCCGCGGGCGACATTACGGCCGCCGTGCCATCGACCGACGTGGCCGAGTTTGCCGAACTCTCATCGGCGCTCGATCGGCTCCGCGAGCAGTTGGTGGAACGTGGGCTGACGATCGGTCGCCAGGGGACGCAGCAGGAGGCGGTGCTCGGGAGCATGATCGAGGGCGTGCTGGCCGTCGATGCCCGACAGCGGATCGTGGGTATCAATCGTGCTGCCGCCGACCTGATCGGGGTGGACGCCGAGAAGACGGTCGGCAAGCCGCTGCAAGAGGCGATCCGCAATCCCGATCTCCGCCGTTTCGCGCTCCTCGCGATCGACTGCCGCGAACCGGTCGAAGACGATCTCATGCTCCGCGGTTCCCGCGATCGCACGATCCGCCTGCGGGGCACCGCGCTTCGTGATGTCTCCGGCGACGGGGGCGCCGTGATCGTGCTCAACGACGTCACCGACGTTCAGCGGCTGGAGAAGGTGCGTCGCGATTTCGTCGCCAACGTGTCTCACGAACTGAAGACTCCGATCGCCTCCATCAAGGGCTTCGTCGAGACGCTTATCGACGGCGCGATGGACGATCCGGCCGACGCGCGACGCTTCCTCGGTATCGTGGCCAGGCAGGCTGACCGGCTGGCAGCGATCATTGAAGACCTGCTGTCGCTGTCCAGGATCGAGCAGAGCGAGGGCGCGGGCAACCTGCCGGTCGATACGGTGCCGGTCGCCGACGTGCTCATCGCGGCGACCGGCGACTGTGGTCCGCGGGCCGCCGGCCGCTCGATCCAACTCGAGACGGACTGTGCGGAATCGCTCACCGCCAAGGTCAACGCGCCACTCCTGGAACAGGCCATCATCAATCTCGTCGACAACGCCATCAAATACAGCGGTCCAGGAAAATCCGTCTGGTTGGCGGCCACCACTGATACCACGGAGACTGGGGAAACAGCACTGCTGATCCGCGTGCAGGACGAGGGCTGCGGGATCGAGGCGGAGCATCTGCCCAGGCTCTTCGAGCGGTTCTATCGGGTTGACAAAGCCCGCAGCCGCAACCTCGGTGGCACGGGCCTTGGCCTGTCGATCGTGAAGCACATCGTGCAGGCCCATGGCGGCACGATCTCCGTCACGAGCACGCCCGGTGTGGGCACGACCTTCTCGCTCCGTCTGCCGCTCTCCTGACCTCTTCGAGAGCCGTTCAGCCAGTGGGCGTGTCGGCCGGCAGGCATGCTCCATTCGGCGCCACGTCCTCGATCAGTCGCACCACCGCATCGGCGACACCTTCGAGCGACGTCACGGACGGCGGCGCGGCCATCGCAAGTCCATGGACCCGCACTCGCGAATGCCGTGCGTCGCACTCGACCGCCAACGATCGCACCAGCCCCGGAATCGCTGCGGCGGCGGTGAATGCTGGCACATGACCGGGAGCGGGCGGCTCCGCCGTCGAGGCCATCGGCATCACGATCACGCCACCAGCCTCCTGCCGGGCCATGACGGCCACGACCTCCTGCGCCATCAGCAACGCCCCGACGCAGGTGATGTCGAAGTGGCTTCTCAGGTCGGCGGGAGAGAGCTCTTCGAGGGGCGTCGGTCTGTCGATGGCAGCGCAGGTCACCAGCGCGTCGATGCGGCCAAAGTGCTCGGCTACGCGGTGGACCAGTGCCCTCACCGCGGGCTCTTCCCGGAGATCGGCCGTGACCGCCAGCGCCGGCACTCCTGCGGCGACTGCGACCTCGGCCAGCTGCCGCGCCTCGCGGAGCGACGAATGGCAATGGATTGCCACGGCGTGGCCTCGGGAAACGAGTGCCCGGACCACTGCCGCGCCGATACCGGTCGCCCCTCCGGTGACCAGGACGACACGACCGACGATCGCCGACGCGGCTCCGGCCGCTGCCATGCCCGGGCTCATCCGCCGTCGCCCCCGCCGGCCGCTGCGCGGGCGTGAAACTCGAGGATCTGCTGCCATGCGTCCTCGGGAGTCTCCGCGTAGGTGAACAGGTCGAGGTGATGGTCGGCCACCACGCCTGAATCCGCGAGGAACTGAAAATCGATGACCTTCGACCAATAATCGCGGCCGTAGAGAATGATCGGCACGGGCTGCATGCGGTGCGTCTGCCGCAGGGTGAGGGTCTCGAACATCTCGTCGAGCGTGCCAAACCCGCCCGGAAACAGCACCACCGCCGCCGCTCGAAGGATGAAGTGAAACTTTCGCAGCGCGAAATACTTGAACTGAAAACAGAGTTCCGGCGTGATGAATGGGTTGGGCTGCTGCTCCGCCGGCAGCTTGATGTTGAGGCCGATGGATTTGCATCCCACATCGAAGGCGCCCCGGTTGGCCGCCTCCATGATGCCAGGCCCGCCCCCCGTGATCACCACGTAGTCGCGCTCGTCCTCACACTGATTGTCGATCGAGACGATCCGGGCAAACCGCCGCGCATCGTCGTAGTAGCGGCTCATCGCCAGCAGCCGCTCCGACCGCTCCAGCTCGCGGGCCGCCTTCTGGTCATGGGAATCGGCCCGCCGGGCCTCCGACAGCCGCCGTTCCGCGGCCGCGCGATCGACGATCTGCGTGCCACCGAACACGATCACGGTCGATTTGATGTTGTCGGCCTGGAGGCCAATCTCGGGCTTGCCCAGTTCGAGGAGCATTCGCACCCCGCGCATCTCCTCGCGGGTGAGCACGGCCGGATCGTCCTGGGCGAGCGAGTAACTCGTCGATCTCAGGATCTGTTCCATGTTTTCGGCGACGAGCGCCACATCATCACCGAGCAGCGTGTCGGGGAGGATGCTGCAGGCCTTGCCCGGCGTGGCGGCGACCCGGCCTGGCGGCTTCTCAAACGACTTCGATTTCTTGGTCATGGATTCCCTGCGTTTCTCGTGTCCTTCATCACCCATCGCGTCAGCCGTCCAGTTCGACACTTTCCCCGAGCGCCGGCACATGCACGTTCCATCCCCGGCGGCTCTGGAGAAACGTGGCCATGCCGCGGGCGGCCGCGGGCTCCCCGTGCACCAGAAACGTCCGCTTCGGTGCGGGCATCGACCCCAGCCAGCGATCCAGTTCGTGCCGGTCAGCATGGCCGGAGAGGGCATCGACCTTCCGGATCACCGCCCGCACGGGGATGTCGCGGCCGTGGATCCGGAGAAACTCCGCGCCGTCGATCAGGGTTCGTCCACGGGTGCCCTTGGCCTGAAAGCCGGCCACCAACACCGTCGTGCTCGGGTCTGGCAGCCGCCGAGCCAGATGATGCAGGATCCGCCCGCCGTTCATCATGCCGCTCGAGGCGATGACGATTCCGGGGCCGTGATGGCCGTTGATCGCCTTCGATTCGTCGGCGGTCTTCGCCATCCGCACGAACGGACTGGCCAGCGACTCCGCCACGCCCTGCATCTTCGCCTCGCTGAAATCGTGCTCCTTACCATGCTTCTTGAACACCTCCATCGCATCGACCGCCATCGGCGAATCGATCCAGACGGGCGTCTCGGGAACCCGGCCGGCGGCCATCAGCGTCCGCAGCAGGTAGACAAGCTGCTGGCAGCGTCCGATCGCGAACGAGGCCACGAGCATCATGCCGCCACGACGGAGCGCCTCGTTGGTGACCTCCTCGAGTTCGTCGAGGGGCCGCGACGGGGTGTGATCGCGATCGCCGTAGGTGCTCTCGCAGACGAGATAATCGCAGGCGGGCGGAGCGATTGGATCCTTGTAGAGCGGTGCATCGTAGCGGCCGACGTCGCCGGAGAAGACGAGCCGTGTAGCCGGTCGGCCGCCGTCCTGGGCCACCTCCATCTCGACGAACGAACTGCCGAGCATATGCCCCGCCTCGTGAAACCGGCAGCGGACAGCCTCGGTCGGCGTGAACCACTCCTCCCGGGGCACAGTCCGCACCAGCCGCAACGTCCGGTCCACGTCTCGCTCCTCGTAGAGCGGCAACGCCGGCCGGTGTTTCGAGTAGCCCTTGCGGTTGGCGTAGAAGGCGTCTTCCGCCTGGCATTTGGCCGAGTCATAGAGCAAAAGCCCCAGCAGGTCCGCGGTGGCCGGAGATGTGAGGATCGGGCCATCAAAACCAGCGCGGACGAGCCGGGGCAGATACCCGGAGTGGTCGATGTGGCCATGCGTCAGCACCACCGCGTCGATGGTGTTTGGGGCAACGGGAAACCGTTCCCAGTTGCGTTCGCGGAGTTCCTTCTCACCCTGAAAGAGGCCACAGTCGACGAGCAGCCGCCGGCCGCCCGCTTCCACGAGATGCCGCGAGCCTGAGACCACACCCGCCGCGCCCAAGAATTGCAATCGCGTCATCGATCCTCCCTGCCGGAGATGGTGCGGCCCGCAAAGGCGATGCTGCCCTCGCCGATCGAAAGCGACTCCAGCCAATGACTCATGCCGCCCGACTCGTGCGTGGAGGGAATGTAGACCACAAGAACGTTGCGGTCGTCCAGTCGCCGCACCGCGGTCACCATCCCAAGTTGATCGAATCGCCGGCGGAGTTCCTGCTGAATGGGCCCGTGCGGCAGGGGAATGCCGCCCACGCGAGCCTCCTCGACGAGGATGCCCAGTTGGTTCGGTTCGCGCAGCCGAATCTCCAGCACGAGCCAACTCACCGCCGAGACGACTCCGGATCCCAACCTCAGGCCGATCTGCACCTGCTGCGGCGCCAGACGCACACGCGGCGCGGAGACCATCGTCGGAAGGAGGCGGGGGTGATTCCGCGGGAGGTCGGTCGCCAGCCAGGCGTTGATGTCGGCCTCGGCAAACGCCGCCTCCCAGCGGCCTTCGCGGATGAAGGCGGCATGGAGCGCCGACACGTCGCTGACAACGCGTCGCGCCGCCTGCTCCGTAACCGCGTCTCCTGCGTCGGTGGCCGCCAGTCGCTGTCGGTAGAAGTCTGGCACATGCCGCGTGGCCAGGGCGATCACCGTCCCCGCAACCACGACGGCGGCGACCGTCGCCAGCATGAGTCTGCGAAGCCACTGCCCGGGTCCGCGGGCCCGCGAGGCCGTTCCGTCGAGGGAGGCGTCATCGTCAAAGTCGTCGTCATCTGGATCGATCGGGTGATCAGTCTGGGCCGCGCTCATGCACTGATTCTGGCCTCCGCCCGGGAAAACCGACAGTTGCCAGACTCCACCCCCGGTTCGGGAGCCGCCGGAGCTGCACCTTGAGCAGCTCCGGCGGCCCGAAATATCAGGTCACGGATCTCAGATCACGGCCTCAACTGGCGAAGCCGAGCAGCCTGGGAATCGGAAGTTCGGAAGCCCCATCGAGCGTGACGCAGCCGAGCGTCTCCACGTCGAGTTCGTCGCGAAGCACCCGCACGTCTGGCGGGGCCTCGATCCCGATCCGCACCTTGTCGCCGCTGACACGGACCACCGTGACCACCACCGACTCTCCCACCCGAATCCGTTCGTTCTGCTTGCGTGAAAGCACGAGCATCGAGCCCCTCCCTTAATGAATGCCGGGATGAATGGTTTGGATGTGCATGAAACCAGAATAATGTACAAATGTCAACGTGCCGGCCGCGGCACTGCCCGCGAGCGCGATTCGTATGCCCCCGCCGCCCAGAGCGGCGTCCCGCCCGACCCGTTCCGGCCCGCTTCGTCCGCCGGCATGCCAGCGGCCGGAGGTGGCCGGTTAGGAAAGATGTGAGACACAGGAAACATCGGCCGGTCAGGGCGACTTTCTTGCCGATGGGCGAAAGTCGTCCGCGCAGACCAGTCGTGCCGACGGCGCATGGAGCCGCGGTGATCAGCTCATGAACCCGGCGTTTCCAACCGAGCAGGCTCGTTCGCTTCGGCGTCACGGTCGGTCTCGCGATCGACGAATGTCGCGAGGTCCACCGAGTCGGAGGTCGCGATATGCGCCTTGGCATCTTCGATCCGACGTCGATCGCCTGTCAGGAGCCGCGGATGCACCTTGTGCACGCAACGCAGCCGCTCAGGCCGGCCACCGAGCGGCGTCAGCCGTGAATCAATCTCGAGCGTGACCTCCGCTGGAATGGCCCCCGCATCCTCGAGCCGACGATTCACTGCGAGCCGAGGAAACGGCGGAATGCCCCCCGGCTGCATCAGGGCTTTGAGGAGGATCGCGGTGTCGGCAAACTGCCGATAGACGCCTGCCGCCTCGGGGGACGGCGCCTCCTCGAAGGCCACGGCATAGCGCACCCGCGGGCCCGCAAGTTCGATCCGCGCGTCGGTCTCCGTGAATCCCGGCGTGAAATCAGGGCCACCCGCCCAGCGGATGAGCCGATCGTCGTTGCCTCGCGCCCACTTCGCGAGCGACACGCTCATCCGCTCGAGTCGGATCGAGTCGATCTGGGTCTTCAGGTGCCGCACCGGGTCGATCACGAGCACACGCTCCCGGGCAGGGTCATGGAGCACGATTTCGCCGACGGTCATCGACCGATTCTTGCCGGTGGGCACCTCCAGAAAATCCCACGCCACCCCTTCGTCGAAGACGGTCAGGCTGCGGGCCGTCGGAGTGTCGTCGCCGTTCTCGAAGAGTTCGCTCTCGACCCGCAGTTCGCACGGCCGCGGCTCACGGGCTCCGTCCTCGATTCCGTCGCCGGCATGGGAGACGCCAAGTATCGCAACCCCAGCGGCCGCGACCGCACGGCAGACGACAGCGGCAAGGAGTCCACGCATGCTCATCGAATCCAGCCTCCAGAGCCCGGGAGGGTAGCAGAGGGCAGCGGGACAACCAAGACGGCCTGCCCCGGAGATCCGTGGCTTTTTCATGCCCAGGGCGCTAGTCTCTCCATGTCGCCCGTCCCTCCTCCCCGAGCCCTCGTGCCACGCGATGTTTCTCGCCGACCTCGTCACTGTCTTCGCGGTCGCAGCAGCGGTCGTGTTTGCGTTTGGACGGATGAAACTGCCGAGCGTGGTGGGGCTGCTCGTCGCCGGCGTCGTGGTCGGCCCCTACGGACTGTCTCTCGTGGCCGACGTGAAGGTCGTGGAGGTGCTCGCCGAAATCGGGGTCGTGGTGCTCCTGTTCACGGTGGGGCTCGAGTTCTCGCTGTCGCGACTGCTCGTCATGCTGCCGCTCATGGCCCGGATCGGATTGCCTCAGATCACCGCCACGACGCTGATCGTGGCGGCGGCGACATGGTGGTATTTGGGCTCGCTGCCCCAGGCGATCTTCACGGGCATGCTCGTCGCGATGTCGAGCACCGCGATCGTGCTCAAGATCCTCGCCGACCGCGGCGAGACAGCCACGCCCCACGGCCGCATCGCCGTCGCTGTCCTGCTGCTCCAGGATCTCGTGGTGGTCGCCGCCATGCTCGCGGTGCCGCTGCTCGCCACGGCGGCGGGCGTGACACCTGCGGTTTCCATCACTGCAGCGATGCCACCAGGGCATGCCGCGCCGCTCGCCACCCATCCGCTCCTGGCGGTGGCCATCGGGCTCGGAGTCGTGGTCATGCTCCTGCTGGCGGGCCGACTGCTCGTGCCGCGGATCCTGCACGAGGTGGTCCGGCTGCGCAACCGCGAACTGTTCCTGATGACGATCGTGCTGGCCTGCCTGGGCACCGCGGCGATCACGGCGCACGTCGGCCTCTCGCTGGCCCTGGGCGCCTTTCTCGCCGGACTCGTGCTCTCCGAAAGCGAATACGGCCACCAGGCCTTCACGGAGGTGCTCCCGTTTCGAGACACGCTCGCGAGCCTGTTCTTTGTGTCGGTCGGGATGCTCCTCGACATCCGCTTTCTCGTCGCCCACGCGAGCCTGGTCGCCGTGACCGTCGCCGCGATCATCGTCGCCAAGATGGCGGCCACCGCGGTGCCCGCCATGCTCGCCGGATTCCCGCCGCGGACGAGCCTCCTGGCCGGGATGGCGCTAGCCCAGGTGGGAGAGTTTTCGTTCGTGCTCGGTTCCCGCGGTGCCGAGGCGGGCCTCCTCAGCCGCGACGACTACCAGACCTTTCTCGCGGCGGCGGTGATCACGATGGCAGCCACGCCGCTCTTCGCCGCGGCGCTCCCAGGCTGGCTCGATCGGCTCTCCCGCTCCGGGTGGTGCCGGCGGTGGCTCGCGGAGACGATACCGACGGGCGAACGCTCGCATCTCTCCGACCATGTGATCATCGCCGGCTTCGGGCTCAACGGCCGAAACCTTGCCGCAGCGCTCGCCGAGTTTGGCGTGCCGCATGTTGTGCTCGAACTCAATCCCGAAACCGTCCGCCGGGAGCGTTCGTTCGGTCACGACATCCACTACGGCGATTGCACGCGAGCCGCCGTCCTCGACCACGCAGGCATCACCCGGGCCCGGGCCTACGTGATCGCGATCTCCGACGCCGCCAGCAGCCGCCGGAGCGTTCACATGGCACGGGATCTCGCCCCGGGAGTCCGGATCTTCGTGCGTACGGAATACGTGCTCGAGGTCGATGAGCTCAAGGGTCTCGGTGCCGACGAGGTGATTCCCGCGGAGTTCGAGACGGCGCTGTCGCTCTTCGACCGGGTGCTCTCGATCTACGACGTGCCTGAGGCGACCATCGACGACCTCGTGGACCGCATGCGTCTGGAAAACTATGGCTTCCTGCGGACCGCGCCGCGCCTTCATCCCCATGCCTCCCGCCTCGCGGAGATGGCTGCCTGCCGGCTGGCCGAGGGGAGCCCCGCCGTTGGCCGCTCGATCGGCCAGCTCAGGGTTCGCTCGGCCACGGGCGCGACGGTGATCGGCATCCGCCGGGGAGGCCGCACGATCCCGAGCCCCGGCCCCGACCATGTGCTGGCGACCGGTGACGAGGTGACGGTCGTGGGCACGGCCGAGCAGCAGGCCGCCGCCCGCCGGCTCCTGTCAGGCTGATGAACGCCGGCATGGGATCCGGCGCAGGCCCGCGGGCAGCAGCCCGAAATCACTGGTGATACGCTGGTCGTTTTCTCGAGAGGCACGGCGGCGAATGACGCGCGACTGGCATACATTCCTTCCAGGTCCGCCGCTCCTGTGGCTCGCCTCCTGCGCGGCCGCGGTGCCGGCCTTCGCCGAGGTGGACTGGCCCCAGTGGCGTGGCCCCGACGGCCAGGGGCATGCGGTCATCGCGCACGATCTGCCGCTGACGTGGAGCGAAACGGAGAACATCGCCTGGAAGACCCCGTTGCCGGGCCGCGGCTGGTCTTCGCCGGTGCTCGATGACCGGCACGTCTGGATGACGACCGCGGTCGAACAGCCCGCGACGGATACCCAGCGAGCGGCTCGTGAGGCGATACCGTCAGGCAGCCCGCCGCGAACCGTGGCCGCGGCCTTGAGCCTTCGGGCCCTGTGCGTGGCTCGTGAATCGGGCCGGCTCGTCCACGACGTGGAGCTGTTCACGGTCGATGACCCGCAGCCCATCCATGCCCTCAACTCCTATGCCTCGCCGTCGCCGGTGCTTGCAGACGGGAAGCTCTTCTGCCACTTCGGCGACTTCGGCACCGCCTGCATCGACACCACCACCGGGGAGATCCTGTGGCGCAACCGCGACCTGCGGCTCGACCACATGAATGGCCCCGGCAGCACACCGATCCTCTGGCACGATCTGCTGATCGTGAACTGCGACGGCATCGACGTGCAGTACACGGCAGCCCTCGACGCCACCACCGGCACCCTGGCCTGGAAGACACCCCGCAGCGGCCCGCTCCGCGACGATCCCGATCTGAAGAAGGCCTATTCCACGCCGCTCGTGCTGCCCGTCGGCGGCCGCGACCTGCTCGTCTCGCCTGGCGCCGACTGGCTCTACGGCTACGATCCGAAAACCGGAGAGGAGCGCTGGCGGATGAGTTACGGCGAGCTCGGCTTTTCGGTGGTGCCACGGCCCGTCGCGGCCCACGGCCTCCTGTTCATGAGCACGAGTTTCAATCAGCCGCGACTGCTGGCCGTGCAACTGGCCGCTGACGGCAGCGGCGCCGAGATACTCTGGCAGGAAAAGAAAGGCGCGCCGAGCATGCCGTCGCCGCTCGTCGTGGGCGACCGGCTGTGCATGGTGAACGACAAGGGCGTGGCGACGTTTCTCGACGCCCGCACCGGCTCAGGGGTCGCGACGCTTCGACTCGGCGGCAACTTCTCGTCATCGCCGCTCTTCGCCGACGGCCGGATCTATGTCGGCAATCGTGATGGCGACACCTTCGTGATCGATCCAGGCTCGGGCCCGGCCGCGGAGCCGAGGATCCTGGCCACCAACCATCTCGACGGCCGAATCTTCGCTACCCCTGCCGCCGTCGAGGATTCGCTCTACCTCCGTACCGACGCGGCGGTCTATCGGATTTGCCGAGCGACCGAGCGAATCAGGAGCGGGCAAGCCGACCGGTAACCGTCGCAATCACGTTGTCGGCCGTCCTCCGCTCACGGCCGCTCGCTCCATCACTTCTGCCGGAAAGCGAACACGCCCCGCTTGTTGGCCACCACCACATCGGCCTTCCCGTCGGCATCGAGATCGGCCACGGTGACCTGCGTGCCCACGCCGCTGTCGGCATCGATCTCGTGGGCCACGAAGCGCGGGCCGCCGGAGCCGGCCCGCTCCAGGCGAAACCAGTACAGCACCGGCGGGGCGTTGGGGTCGATGTCGCCGCTCACGCCATGGGCCCAGCGCCGCTTGCCGGTCACGACGTCGAGCTGCCCATCACCGTCGATGTCGGCCGCCGCAAGGGCATGAAGCTGACTGAATGAGACGCCCTGCTCGTTTTCCTCAGGTGTGGCCCCCATGACACGATGCTCCGCGAACGAGCCGTCGTCGCGCTGTTCATACCAGCCAAAACCGCAGCCGTGGGCATCGTAGCTCGTGATCACGTCGCTCCGGCCGTCGCCGTTGACGTCCATCACGAGCATCTGGGCGCCGCCGCGGGCGGCGGGGGGTCCGAAAGGCCCCGGATGAAACGGCCAGATCACCGCGTCACGGTCGGCCGGCTGCTCGAACCAGCCGTCCTTGGTGATGAGATCGAGGCGGCCATCGCCGTTCACGTCGCCCGCCCCGTAGCCGTGCGTGTAGCGGAAGTACTTCGCGTCGTTCTTCGGGGATCGCGGCGTGATCGGATGAAAGCGAGCCTTATCGAGCGGGCTTGCCCAGTTGATCTCGGCGAAGCCGAGCTGGCCGCCCCCCTGGCCCTTCGCCTCCGGCGGCTTCACGAGGTCGCTCGAATGGACGAGCAGTTCGGGCCTGCCGTCGCCCGTCATATCGACAAGACCGGGCGACTCGCCGTCGGCGACGTCGAAAATCGCGTGCTTCTGCCAATGCCCGGCCTTGCCCTGAGGATTCACGAACACGTGCGCCGGTTCGCCCGGCAGACCGTAAACGAGGATGTCGCTCCAGCCGTCGCCCGTAAAGTCGTGGCCGAAGGCGAGGAAATAATCGGAGTAGCCGCGGGCGGGGTCGTAGGGCGTTTTGGACGGGCCCGAGGGATTGTCGGCCGGCGGCGTGAACTCGGTCGTGCGGGCGAAGTCCGGCCCGTGCCAGATCAGGTTGCCCGCCGTGATGTCGGCATGGCCGTCGCGGTCAAAGTCGGCGACGGCGCAGCCCTCGGCCACGAACCGCTCGGTGAGTATCTGCTTCTCGAACGCCACCTCCGCGACGGCGTCAATAGGAGTGAGGGCCGCCAGCAGCAGAAGCCAGCAGACCGTGATGGGAAACCATGGTGTCATTTCGTGCCCTCGGGCTTTCCGAGCTTTGCCTCGATCGCGGTCACGGCGGCCTTCGCCTCATCGGCGACATCTGCCAGCGCCGTCGCCTCCCTGGCCACCCCGAGCGTCGTCGCATGCGGATACCGCACGAGGATTTCGATGACGGCCTTCTGGTCGGCCGGATCGTCGGCGGCCGCCAGGGCTTTTCGGCACATCTCCGCCCGCTCGGCCTCCGGCAGCGCGAACTGCCGCGCGATCCTGAGATACCCCTTCAGCGCCCGGCCGCGGTATGGCCCCGCCGCGTCGCTCATCGCCAGATCGAGGAGCACGGGAGCCGCGTCGGCCGTCATCCACTTGCCAAGCACCCGCGTGGCGGCGTCTTGTAAGGGAGCGTCGCCCGACTTCGCCGCCGAAGCTACAGCCGCCAAGGCGGCCGAGCCACCGACGTCGGCCAGCGTCTCAATGAGCACGCCCATGCGGGCGTCGGAGGCCTGGAAACTCTCGCAGAGCGTCGCCGTGCAGGCGTCCCGATCGGCCATTCGCACGGCCGCCTCCTTCAGGGCCGCGGCGGCCAGCGCTCCCTCGGCGTCATCCCGTGGTACTGCCGCCTTGCGGGCGACTACGGCGAGATTCGCGGGGTCGACGATCGACCCCAGCGCCGCCAAGGCGGCCGCACGGACCGCCGCGTCACCATGGTCCACGAGCGGTAGAACCTTGCCGCCGGCCGCCATGATCCGTCGATCGCCGGTCAGTTGAACGGCCAGCGGCAGGACGTTGGCGGCGGTGTCGGCCAGCCGAGCAATGATCAGTTCGTTGATGCCCTCGGCCCGCATCGCAGCGATCGCCTCGCGAACCGCGGCCACAAGGCCCGGGTCGCCGGCGGCCGCGATCTCGAGGAGTCGTGCTGCGGAGGCCGCGTCGCCGCAGCGGCCGACCGCTCGGATCGCCGTCGTCGCGACCGCCGGGTCGCGACCGCTTGCTGCCTCCAGAAGTGCCTGCTGCACGGCCTTGCCAGCGCCCTGCGGATTGCGATCGGCCAAGAGGTCGATCACGAGCGACGTCCGTTCGGAGCCTAGTGCTTGATCACCTACCCCGCCAAGGGTGCCGAGAACCGCCAGATCGATTTCATACGCCAGCGCCGCATCACAGTCAGGACCGGCCGCAAACTCCCGGGCCGTACCCAGACCCATGTTGAACGGCCGCCGGGACGGTGACTGAAGGAGTGCGATCAGGAGCGGGATCCCGTCGCGGCCCCGTGCGAGGATCGATGCCCGCGTGGCTTCCACCCGCCGCTGCTCGGACACCTCGCCCTTCCGCACGGCATCAAAGAGTGCGATTGCCCCGGACTGGTCTCCACCGGCGAGCAGCCGCTCGCCGCAGACGACACAGGCCTCGGCCACCGTCTCGCGGTCAACTTTTCCGGCAGCGAGCGCCTGCATCAGCACCGCGGCGGCCTCGGGGCTGCCGATCTTCCCAAGCGCCGCCGCAGCAGCAGCAGCGACGTCGGCATCGGCATCCCCCAGCCGCTTCTCCAGCACCGCCCGGGCGGCCGCATCGCGGCGCACACCGAGCGAGTTGATCGCACCCACGAGCAGCCGGCCGGAGAGCGTCTGCGTCGCGTCACGAAGTGCCGCGGACGCCTCGTCACCTGGAATCGCCTCGAGCGTGATCCGCGCCCACGATGCAAGCCGCTCGTTGTCGAGATACGTGGCCACGTCGGCCACGCAGGCCGGCGATCCCACAACAGCCAAGCCCTTGAAGGCAACCGCCTTGTCGGCCTCGGGCGTCTCCGAACGAAGCACTGCCACGAGCGCCTGCTCCCGGGTCTTCGCAGCGGCATCCCGTGCCGGGGCATGGCCCGCCATCAGGCCTGCCAGGCCCACCACGCAGAGGCCGATCGCCAGGCGCATGCCACGGGGCATCCGTGCCGTTTGAATTCGATGCATGATCACAGCCTCCATGGTTCACGCAGCGACTCCGACCGCAGCCGATTCGCCTCGTCGTCATTGGCAAATCGCCAGGCATCGGTATCAAGTCGCACGGGTCGGCCGAGAAAGAGCGACACGTTGGCCGCATGGCAGGCGATGTGGGCGTTGCAGGCGGCGTCGACATTGCCCTTGGGCTTGCCGCGGGTCTTCACGCAGTCGAGGAAGTCGCGCACGTGGAACGTGGCCGGATAGCCGCCGATCTCCTCCACCTTCCGACCAGCCATCAGTTCGGGCGACGAGAGCACCATCTTCCCGCTATCACCCGCCTCGACCCAGCCGGTTTCCCCTTCAAAACGCACGGGGCACGAACCGAGGGGAATCCAGTCCTTTTCCCGGAAGATGAGCTCCGTGCCGTTGGCATATCGGCAGACGAGCTGGCCATCGACCGGCGGCGCGTAGTCCACCGGCGGCAGGCAGTCGTTCATGGCCCACTGGCAGAGGTCCACGCAGTGGGACCCCCACTCGAGCACGCCCCCGCCGACGAGGCCACCTCCTTTTTCGAAGTTGAAGCCATCGGCGAGCGTCTTCGAGTTGAACGGCCGCCAGGCGGCGGGGCCCAGATACATGTCCCAGTCGGCCACCGCCTGATCCGGCAGCGGCTCCTCCGGCAGCCAGCCGCTGCTCGACGCCTTCATCCCGGCCGGGTGCGCGTAGACCCGGGTGATCCGCCCCAGCCGGCCGGTGCGGGCCAGTTCGCAGGCGAAGGCGAAGTGCGGCAGGTTTCGCCGCTGCGTGCCGGCCTGAAAAACAGTGCCGCACCGCCGCATCGTGTCGCGAAGCAGGAGGCTCTCGGCGATGTTTTTGGTGCAGGGCTTTTCGCAGTAGACGTCCTTGCCGGCCTTTGCGGCGAGCATCGCCATCAGGCCGTGCCAGTTGGGACCGGTGGCGATCAGCACGGCGTCGATGTCGGGCTGGCCGAGGAGCTCGCGGAAGTCGCGATAGGTGCGGCAGTCGGCGGTCCCGTGATGCTTGTCGGCGATGCCCTTCACGGCGGCTCGCCGGGCCTCCTTCACATCACAGACCGCGACGAACTGCACGTCGGGCTGCTGCAGGAAGCAGCCGAGATCGTATTCACCGCGACGGCCGATGCCGATGCCGGCCACCCGGATCCGCTCGCTCGGCGGCGTCGCGCCGTCGAGCCCGAGAGCCGACGAGGGAATCACGACGGGGGCGACCGCGGCGGCGGTACCAGCGGCGATCCCCTGCTTCAGAAATCGACGCCGCGACGACCGCCCACGCTGCGATCGAGATACCATGCTCATCGCTCTCCTTCACGGCAACGTCATGGAAAGCGTGCGTCGCTTTCATGAGTTTTGCCACTTTTGCAATGTAGCAAAGCTCCCCGGCGTCGAGCATGGCCCTCACGACACCGCGAGCGATTGATCGCCCGAAGCCCGGCCAGGAGCACCACCGCCCCCACCGTCGCCGTCACCAGGCTGTCCAGGGGGCCGTTGGCCTCGAGCCCGACGAAACCGAACAGGAATCCGCCCAGCACTGCCCCGGGCGTTCAGCGAAACTGGGCCGACAGTGGACCACGCACCGTTCGCGTCATCCGCCAGGCCACGCTCGCCGGCTCGGACAGCGCGGCGCCCCAGAAGTCGGTGATCCCCGCTCCCCTGGGCTTCAGCTTCAGCATGTAGTTGGAGGCCACGCTGGTGCCACGGAGGCCCGTGATCGTGAACGTCTGGTTGTCGGCGGTGGTGATCTGGCTCCCGTCGAGTGAGAACTTCTTGCGGCCGCGAACAAGCACGAAGTCGTCGATTGTCACGCCCGTGACTCCACGATTGAACGTGACCACCACCGTCGTCACCGGCCGGCCCGTCACGGCAGGCACGGCACGAAACCGCGCCGTGAGGCGTGTCGTGGGCGCAGGCCTGGATGGCGGTGTCACGGGTGGCACACCAGGCGGCGTGGACGGTGGCGTGACGGGTGGGGTGACCGGCGGTGGAGGCACGCCATCGATGGGCATCACCCGATAGTCGCCCCGCGCCGGATCGACGAGCACGGGCCTCACGCTGTTGATGGCGTTTCGTGCAGCCACGTCGGCCGCGAGCGGCGCTTGCTCGATTCCGAGCGGGTGATCCTCTGACCCGTTCCAGATCACGTTGCCGGTGATGACCAGGCCCTCATCAGCCCTTGCCGGAGAGGGAATATTCGATCCCGGCGACGGCGTGCGGGCCGTGGCGATCGTGAACTGCTGCCATCGACTCTGGTAGCCATCCGGGTTGAGCACGATGTTGTCGGCGATCACGACGTTGCGATTGGGAATCGGTTCCTCGGAGCCGGGCGTGCTCGTGCCCCATCCTCCTTGGGCAAGGTTGAAGGAGCACGTGGCCCGGTCGCCGTCGCACGACCTCGATCCAAACACCACCTCGATCACATGGCTCCGCTCGCCCACCCGATACATCGTGTTGTTGGCCATCACGATGTTGGCGCCGCCGTTCACGCCGATGCCCGCGCCCTGCGTGTCGTGGATCACGTTGTGGGTGAAGCTGATGTCGGAGGCCTCATAGGTGAGGAAGGGGGCCACCATGAACTCGAAGCCGGTGCCCTGGCCCGCGGTAAAGCCGCCCGTGCCGGCGTCGTAAAACTCGTTCCCTTTGATCGTGAGCCAGGCCGAGCCCCCCTTGGCATACATCGCCCAGTCGCCGGCGCGGTGAATCCGGCTGCCCACGACGTGCCCGTATTGCACGGCGACGAAGTCGATCGCGTTGTCCCAGCCGCCGGAGATGTCGCAGTTCTCGATGTAGACGTATTGGCACTGGTTCGCCTTGAACGCCTCCTGGGGCGCCGCGTAGGTGGCGATCGTGCCGGTGCCGCGGACGGTGGTGTTGCGGACGAGAATCTGGGAGCAGGCCTCGAAATGAAGCACGTCTCCGCCCCCCGCGGAGATGTCGAGGCCGTCGAAATACAGGTGCCGGCAGCCGAAGACGTTCACGGCTGGCAAACGGGCGGTGCCGGGACCGTCGGCGGCCCGCACGATGATCGGCGTCGTGCGGGTGCCGAGCCTGTTCTCCCAGTAGTTCGGGACGACGGCCTCGGAATAGGCGCCGGCAACCAGATTGATGCGGACACCTTGGGAAAGCGTGATGCCGACTGGCACCCGCCGCCAGGCCTCGGAGAGCGTCCGAACGGCCTGGGCCCGGCTTTCGCCCGAGCTGGCATCGTTGCCGGACGTAGGATCGACCCAGAGGTCGGCGAGGTTCGGGGTGCCGATGTCGTAGGCCGGCAGCGACACCTGGGCCGCGGCACCGGCGGTCATCACGAGCCGGCGTTCAAGCCGCTCGACGGAGAAGAGAATCCGGTCCATGGCAAAGGGCTCCGCGGGAATACCCGCCGGCGTACAAACGCCGTTTCCATGATGCCTTTGCCCCCGCAGAGTCATTCTACGCGTCACCGGGCCTGCGCCGCCACGGCCTTGACGATCGCGTCGGCTATCCGCGGCAGGGATACCACCTGCTCGGCGGCATTCAGTTCGATCGCCGCCCTCGGCATGCCAAACACCACCGAGGTCGCCTCGTCCTGCGCGATCGTCCTTCCGCCCGCTCTGAGGATCGCCTGCATGCCCATCGCGCCGTCGCTTCCCATGCCGGTGAGCAAGGCCGCCACCACCCACGACCCGGCCGCCTCGGCTGCCGAGCGAAAGAGCACATCGACCGCCGGGCGGCAGTGGTGGACGGGAGGCGTTTCGAGCAGCCGGGTCCGATACACCCCGCCCTGCCAGACGACGGCGAGATGGCGGTCGCCCGGTGCAATCACGCACAGCCCACGGCGGAGTTCCATCCCCTCTTCGGCCTCCCGCACCTCATACCCGCACATCGCGTCGAGCCGCTGGGCGACGACCCGCGAGAAGTAGGCGGAAATGTGCTGCACCACGGCGACCGGCGGCAGATCGGCGGGCAGCCGCGGCAGGATCGTGCGCAGGGCCTCGACGCCCCCCGTCGAGGAGCCGAGCACCACGAGTTGCCGGGGATCGACCACGCCCACGGGCGGCAGTGCGGCCGCAACGGGCTGGGCGGGATCCACGACCGGGTCGGGGCCGCGCGTCAGGCTTCGGTCGGCTGCCGATTCGAGCGGCAGTTCCGCCGACCGTATCACGGGTCGAGGCCGCCGGCTGAAACGGGTGGAGGCCGCGGCGGCTTTCACGTGGTAGGCGAGCCGCGCGCCGAGGCCACCGATCGACATCGTGCCGTCGGGCTTCGCGAGCACGTCCACGGCCCCGGCATCGATCGCGTCGAGCGCCGTCTGCGACCCGGCCTGGGCGAGCGAACTCACGACCACGACCGGCAGTGGGTGGTGCTCCATCAGGATCCGCAGAAACGTGAGGCCGTCCATGCGGGGCATCTCGATGTCGAGCGTCAGCACGTCGGGATCGAGCTTGAGGATTTTTTCTCGGGCCACGTAGGGATCACAGGCCGAGCCGACCACCTCGATCTCCGGGTCGAGGGCGAGGGCGTCGGTAATCGCCTTGCGAACGAGCGCAGAATCGTCGACGACGAGGACGCGGATGCGGGGTGGATGTGACTGGTTCATGGGTGTCGTGCCGCCACGGTGCGCTCGTTCATTCAGGTCGCCGTTCATTCCGGACGCAGATAGACGCTCGGCCACTCCGCCCGCAGGCCGTGCCGCAGGCCCAGCAGGCTCTCCGCATGCCCCACGAAGAGCGTTCCGCCGGGCGCCAGCATGGCCACCAGCCGGTCGAGCAACTCCTGCCGGGAGGACTGGTCGAAGTAGATCATCACATTGCGGCAGAAGATCACGTCGAGCCCCGCGGGCAGCGGGTAGTCGGGCTGGAAGAGGTTGACGTGCTGCACATCCACGAACCGCCGCAGCTCCGGCCGCACGCGGTAATAGCCCTCCCGCTCGCCGAAGCCTCGGAGAAAATACCGCCGCAGGAGCTGCTCGTCGGGCACCGCCACCTTCTCCGCCTCGTAGATTCCCGACCGACAACGGTCGAGCATGCGGCGGGAGATGTCGGAGGCGTGCACCTGCCAGGTGACATGCGGCCGCTGCCGGGCAAACTCCGCGAGCACGATCGCGAGCGTGTAGGGTTCTTCGCCCGACGACGACGCGGCCGACCAGATCTGCAGCGGCCGGTCGGAAGGCCCACGCCGTTCGGCAAGCCGGGGCAACACCCGATCGGCCAGAATCGCGAAGTGTTCGGCCTCGCGGAAGAAGTGCGTGTGATTCGTGGAGACCAGGTCGATCAGGCTCCCCACCTCCTCTTCGCCCTGGGGCGACTCGAGCAGCCGGCAGTAGTCCTCGTAGCCCACGAGGCCGAGCGTGCGGAGCCGCTGCCCCAGCCGGCCGGCGAGCAGCGCCTGCCGGTCGGGACCGAGCTGAATACGGCTCCGCTCATACACCAGGTTCGCGAGAAACGCGTAGGCCTGCGGCGACAGCGGCTGTTCCGACGGGATCACCATGCGGGTTCCACCCTTTTCCGACAGTCACGACGTCAAAACGCCTTGAAGTGCCGATCCTCGTGGTCCGGTGCCACGTCGGCGACGCGGGCCTCCCGCGGCATCGGAATCCGTTCGGGCATGCGGGCACTTCCGGGGAGCCCACGACGAGCCGGCTGCCGTGGAGCAGACGGGGCACGCGCCGGCACCAGCCGACCCGCGGCCCGGCCAGCGAGTGTCCGCAGCACCTCAACCGTCGATTGCAACGCGAGGGCCTGCGACTTCAACTCGTCCGCGGCGCCGGCGCTCTGCTCGGCGTTGGCGGAGTTGCCCTGGGTGACCTGGTCCATCTGAGCCATCGCCACGCCCACCTGCCGGATGCCCTGCGCCTGCTCCTTGGCCGCCGTCGCGATCTCGGCGACGAGCCCGTCAGCGGCGGCGACCGTGCGGACGATCTCGCCGAGCGATTCGCCCAGCCGTCCGCAGTTGGCCGAGCCGCGGCGGCTGTTGGTGATCGCGGCCTCGATCTTCGCCGCCGTCTCCTTGGCCGCGGCAGCGCTCCGCTGGGCGAGCGCCCGCACCTCGTCGGCCACCACGGCAAACCCGGCCCCGGCCTCGCCGGCCCGCGCCGCCTCGACCGCCGCGTTGAGCGCGAGGATATTCGTTTGGAAGGCGATCTCGTCGATGTCCTTGACGATCTTGGCCACCTCGGCGCTCGAGGCCTCGATCGCCCCCATCGCGGCGTTCATCTCGCCCATGGTCGTCGCCCCCGACTCCGCCGCGGTGCGGGCCTGATTGGCGAAAGTCTTCGCCTTCTCGGCGTTGTCGGCGGTGCTGCGGATCATGGCCGACATCTGCTCGAGGGCCGCGCTCGTCTCTGTCACGGCCGAGCCCTGTTCGCTGCAGCCCTCGGCGAGGGCCTGTCCGGCCGACGCCAGCTGCGTCGATGCCAGCGAGGTGTGGGCCGCCCCCACCTCGAGCGCGTCGGAGATCTGTCCGAGTGCCGCCCCGGCCGAGCGGGTGATGCCGATGCCCACGAGCAGCCCCAGGATCGTGGCCAGGGCCAGCCCGCCGCCGATCAGCAGAAAGCTCGTCGCGACCGTGCGGCGGGCCTGCTCTACCTGCTGCTCGGCGATCAGGACGTTGTATTTCACCGCCTCGTCGAGGGCCGAGACACATCGTTCAAACACGGGATCGATCGTGTCACCCATCAGCTCCATGGCTTCGGCACGCTTGCCCTCTCGAAGGCTCTGCATCGCCGCATCGAGGATCGCGAAATAGGCCCGCCGAGCCGCCGCGACCTCGGCATACAAGTTCCGCTCCTGGTCGTCGCTGATCAGGGCCTCGTACGCCGCAAGTTGTTCCTCGCCCTGCTTCTTCGAGGCCTGATAGGCAGTGTCGTCGAAGGTGGTGGTGGCATTCGCCGCGGCTGCCAAGAGCAGTTTCCGAACATGACGCGCCGAGCCGTACGTCGACTGGATGACCCGGTTGAGCGCCACGACCGACGGCAGCGAGTTGGTCGCCACGGTGACGACGCTCTGGTTGATGCCGGTGATTCGCCACAGCGCGCTGGCGCCGAGAACGATCGCAAGCAGCACGAGGAGGGCGAAGCCCCAGCTGATACGGGCGGGGAGTGAACGCGGAATCATGGAATGTCCTGTGGCGAGAGACGCTTAGGAAGGGGAATGAGGAAGCAGGGCCGCCGCCGACGTGACGACGTCGGCGGCGGCGATCCGGTCGAGATCGATGAGGGTTCGCACGAGGGGCCCTGACTTGGCCATGCCGGTGATGAACCGCACGTCGATCGCCCCGCCGAAGTCGGGCGTGGGCTCGATGTCGGCGGCGGCGAACGAGGCCACCTCCTCGACGCCGTCAACGACGACTCCGTACAGCCGCGATGGCCCGGCTCCGCCACCCAGTTGGGCGACCACGATGCAGTTGCGGTCGTGTTCGTCGGCCGTCGGCAGGTGAAAACGAGCCCGGAGGTCGACCAGCGGGATGATCTTGCCGCGGAGATTGATCACGCCGCGGACGTGCGGGGGCATGTTGGCAACGGGCGTGATCGGACAGAGGCGGATGATCTCCCGCACGGCCAGCACCGGAATGCCGTACGACTCGCCGCCGAGCGTGATCACGAGATACTTGCCCGGCTTGGCCGCCAAGGGCTGGGCGTGGGGCAGGTGCGGCTCGGATGTCGTGGTGGGATGCATGATGCGGTTCCGGGGGCGGATCAGGCGGCGTCGCCAGCCGCAGACTTCAGTTTGACGAGCGCGTTGACGTCGAGAATCAGACCCACCCGGCCGTCGCCGAGGATCGCGGCACCCGCAAACGCGGTGCGGCCGCGGAACATGTCGCCGAGGCTCTTGATCACCACCTCCTGCTTGCCGAGCAGATCGTCGACGAGCAGACAGCGGCAATCCTGGCCCGACTCCACCACCACCACGATACCCTCCGCTCCCGCGGCAGGTGCCTCAGAACCAGCGGCACCCAGAAATCGCCCGAGCCGCAGGATCGGCGTCAGCCGGCCGCGGACCTCGACCACCTCGCCCCGTCCCTGGATGGTCGTCACGGCACCGGGTGTGAGCCGGAACGACTCCCGGACCGAGAGTGTGGGGACGATGTACCGCTGGTCGCCCACGCCCACGATCAGTCCTTCGATGATCGCGAGCGTCAGCGGCACCGAGAGCGTGAACGTGGTGCCTCGCCCCTCGACCGATGCCACCTCGACCTTGCCGCGGATCCCCTCGATGCCCCGCCGTACGACGTCCATGCCCACGCCGCGGCCCGAGAGGCCGGTGATCTGCTCGGCGGTGGAGAATCCGGGACGAAAGATGAGGTCGAGGATCTCCGCCCGCTCCAGCCGCTCGTCGGGCTGCACGAGCCCGCGTTCGACCGCCTTGGCCCGGATGCGCTCGACGGAGAGGCCGCGGCCGTCGTCCTCGATCTTGATGACGATGAAGCCCCCCTGATGAAAGGCGCGGAGTGTAATCGTGCCCGCCGCCAGCTTTCCTGCCGCCACGCGGGCCGCAGGGGGCTCGATGCCGTGATCGGCGGAGTTGCGGATCATGTGAACGAGCGGATCGGAGAGTTCCTCGACCAGCGTGCGGTCGAGCTCCGTCTCCTCACCTTCGAGTTTCAGGTCGATCTCCTTATCGAGTTCGACGGCGAGATCGCGAACCAGCCTGGCCATGCGGCGAAACGTGCCGCCGATCGGGACCATCCGCAGCGACATCGCGGTTCGCTGCAAGTCGGAGGTGATTCCGCGAAGTTGCCCGAGGCAGCGGCTCAGTTGCTGACTGGCGACCGCGGCGAGTTCGGGGCTCTGAACGACCATCGACTGAGCGACGACGAGTTCGCCGACGAGATCGATGAGGCCGTCGAGCTTGATCGTGTCGACGCGAACGCTGCTCGGCGCGGCCGTGGCCGCGACGGGAGCAGCCGGGGCCGGAGCCGTCGCTGGCGGCGAAGCCGGGGCAGGGGACCCTGAAACGGCAGAGGGGGCCTCGGCCGACGGGGAACTGGGCGACGCCGAAGCGGTCGGGATGATCGGCGCCGGGGCCGGGGGTGGTGGTGCCGGCGTCGCAGCCGCTGGTGACGGCGCGGGCGACGGTGATGGCACCACAGCGGCCTGTTGTGCGGCCGCCACCGGGGCAGGGGACCGGTCGCTGAGCAGCCGCTGCACCCGCGCGATCAGCTCCGGGATCGGCAACGGAATGCTCCGGCCGCGGTCGTGGCCCGAGAGCTGCGCGAGGACCTCGCCGACGTAGCGACGTAGGACGTCAGCACCCGAGAGGATCAGGTCGATCGCGTCGCGGCCAAGCACCAGTTTTCCACGGCGGGCCGCGTCGAGCACCGACTCCAGTTCATGCGTCAGTCGCTGCAGTACCACCAGCTTGAGCACGCCCGCATTGCCCTTGAACGTGTGGAACACGCGGAACACGACGTCGATCGAGGCCGTGTCGGCCGGGTTTCGCTCGAGGGCGAGCACGCCTTGCTCGACTTCCTGGAGCAGGTCCTGCGACTCCGCGCAGAAAAGCTCGGTCATTTCGTCGTCAAAGCCTTCGGGCAGCACCGTGACATCGATCGTCTCCCCGACAGTGGCAACCTCGCCGCCAGATCGGCCGCCGGAAGAGCGGTCTGTCTCCGCTGCGGCGGCCGTCCACTCCGCCGGGATGGCGGCCATCGGCTGGCCGCGATCCCAGGCGAGACACGCGGCCACCATCCACGGCTGCCAGTCGTTGATCGCACGGAGCGTTTCGGCCGCAAGCGGGCCGCGAGTCGTGTCGCGCGCGAGCCACTGACGGCAGGCCGCCACCGCCTGCGGGATCGGCCCCGGGGCCGCCGCGCAGGCCGCGTCGAGTTGACCGAGCAGGTCGCCGAACGCCGCTGGCGCGGCCGTGCCAGCGGATGCAAACGCGAGTTCAAGACCGAGTTGTTCGAGCAGGCTACTGGCCCGCGTCGCGCCGCCGGAAGATCCGTGCGTCATGGCGCCGCCCCACGGAAGCTCGCGAGGCCATGGCCCGTAGGGCCCGATCGATCGCCGCCCACCATCGCCTCGAGCGCCGCCGACACATCCTTCAACCCTGCGGCCTGGGCCGTGAGTTCCTCGGCCGCCGCGGAGCCCTCCTCGGCGCCGGCCGCCGACTGAAGCGTGACCTTTTCGATTTGGGAGAGGGCCGCATTGATGCCGCCCACCGCCTGCTGCTGATCGCCGCTACCGCGGCGCACCTCGTCCACGAGCGTCTGCACGCCCGCCGCCTGCCGCGCGAGCCCGCCGATCGCCGCGGCGACGGCGTCCACCCGTTCCCGGCCTGACTGTGTCCGCAGGATCGACTCGTCGATGAGCGCCGCGGTTTCCCGGGCTGCTTCGGCGCTGCGGCGGGCCAGCGCGCGGACCTCGTCGGCAACGACGGCAAAGCCCTGTCCGGCCTCACCGGCCCGGGCCGCCTCGACTGCCGCATTGAGGGCCAGGATATTGGTCTGAAACGCGATTTCGTCGATCACCTTGTTGATCTTGGAGATCCGGCCCGAGGCGGTGTCGATCTCCCCCATCGCGGCTACGAGCGTGGTGAGTTGCTCCTGCACGGCGGCGAGCTCGTCTCGTTCACGCCGCACCTGCTCGCTGGCCGACTGCGTTCGCTGCACGTTGCCGGCCGCCATCCCGCTCACCTCGCGGGCCGATGTCGTGATCCGTTCCACCGCGGCCACCTGCTCGGCGGTGCCGACCGCCAGCGAGCGGCTGGCCGCCGCCACCTGCGTCGCGCCCACCGCCACGTAGGTCGATGTCGATGACAGTTCGCCCACGGCTCGTCGCAGGAGCGTCGCATGCCGCCGCAGGCTCACGGCCGCGACCACAGCCGCGAGGGCCGCCACCGCGATGCCCAGGAGCAGGGCCGCGTCACCTCGGCGACGGGCGCCGGCCACGGCGGCGTCGGTCCGCTCCGCGAGCATCCCTTCGAAATCGCCGATCGGGTTCATGATCACCGACTTGTCGGCGTGATAGGTGGCGTCGTGCATGATCCGGCGGGCCATCTCGGCGTCGGGCGGGCCCCGCTTCGTGTAGCCCCCCTTGCCGTCGGCAAACTCACCCTTCATGGCATGCATGGCGATGGTTTCGGTGGTCACCAGCGCGTTGGAGTTGTCTTCAGCTTCCTTGAGCTTGGCAAACTCGGCGGCGGTGAAGCCCTGCTCTTCCATCAGCTTTCGAAGAGCCACTTTCCGGCCGTCGGCACGAGGCTCAGTGCCGTTGCGGACGGCAAGCACGTGCCAGTACTGCCGCTCGTAGTCGGCATCGCCGGTGACCACGTAGGTGCGGGCCAGCCTGGTCAGTTCGTCGGAGCTGAAGCGGAGCGCGTTGGCCAGCCGGGCCGACTCATGACGGTTGGCCTCGGCGCGGTGCACGTCCCGCTGACTCGTGTAGGAAAAGACCGCCAGCCCCGCGAGGACGAGAATCGGTCCCAGCGTGGCCAACTGCAGCCGTCGGATCGTGTTCATGGGGCCGAGGGGACTCCCGAGCCGGCAAAGTCAACGCAAACACTCCAGTGTAGTGCGCGTTTCAGGCCCGGGCGCCGGCCCACCAGCCGGTAATTCGGGCACAACCCGCTCCTTCCGCGGCACTCAGAGATAGCGGCGGCGGCTGACGGTGGCCTTCCAGCGGCCCGATTCGGCGATCTCGACGAGCTGGGCCTGCGTGAAGCGGTCGCCATGCTCGAGCACGGCGCGGCGGATCACCTCCTTCACGTCGGCCCCCGTCGCCCCGTCGAGCGCTTCGGCGAGCGCTGGAAAATCCAGCGACAGATTCAGGGGCCCGAGATGCCGTTCGAGGATTCG
The DNA here is from genome assembly GCA_032117045.1 of Pirellulales bacterium. Taxonomy (GTDB): domain Bacteria; phylum Planctomycetota; class Planctomycetia; order Pirellulales; family UBA1268; genus QWPN01. The sequence continues at coordinate 26,034 of JAUMAF010000267.1, forward strand.
GGTCCGGCTGGCGGCGTCGGGCATCGGGAGCGTGATCACCATGTCGAACCGGCTCGACCGCTGGGCCGCCGGATCCAGCGACTTGGGATCGTTGGTGGTGGCGATCGTGAGGATGTCATCCCGCTGCCGGACGCCGTCGAGCGTCGAGAGAAAGTCGGCCAGCGAGGTATTCGTGCCGCTGCCGTCGCGGTGGCCGAGCACGAGGTCGATGTCGTCGAGGACGACGAGCGTGGGGCCGAAGGTGTCGCTCTCGGCATAGAGGTCGGCGATCGTATGCCGCATCGCATTGGCGTCGGCGAGGATCGTCGTGTAGCGGCCGGCGAGCTCGCTGGCGATCACGCGGACGAGGTGCGTCTTGCCCACGCCCGGTGGCCCGGCCACCAGCATCCCGCGGTTGGACCCAAGGCCGAGCGACTTGAGCAGATCACGGCGGCTCGTGGCCGACGCGAGAAACACGTCCACCTCCGTCCAGAGCTCGTCCGGCAGGATCAGGCCCGCCCGCTCGCTCGCGATCTGCGGGCTGACGGTGATCCGCACGCAGCTATCGGTGACACAGGCCTCGAGCACCCGGCCGCGGAGTGGATTTTCATCGGTCTTGAGCCGATTCCGAAAGGCTTTCAGCGTCGCCTCGGCAACGGGCTTGGCGGCATGCGAGGAGAGCATGGCAAACTCCCGCTGCCAGTGCCGATCATCAATCAACACGCAGAGCGGCTCGGACGCGAGCGTGCCCTTGGGGAAGAAGGTGATCAGCCGACCCGGCACCGCGATCTTCTCGTCGGGGCCGACATCGAGCTGCGACCACGTCGGCGGCAGGCCGTCGCCCGGAGAGCCCACCACGACCCCGGCGGCGTGCCGCTCCATCTCCATCCGCAGCAGGTTGCCGAGCACTGCCAGCGACGTGGACGGGCCGGTGAACTTCGTGCTCGCCACGTCGAGCTGATCGACCCCGAGATGCCGCACGGCGAACTGTGTCGGCGAGAGCACCGTCGCCGGCTCGTTGCCCACGAGCTCCCCCAGCGTGCGGAGCGCCGCCCGCGTCTCCTCGCTGGCCGCCGAGAGAACCGCATCGACCGTATGCCCGCCATCCTTCTTCGTGTCGTTTCGCATGCCTGCCATCGTCACTCCGCGGGGCCGAGAAACCACTCCGGTCGCCTGGCTACCTGGCTACACTGTACGGCACGTCGAGCGTCCGTGTGGCGGAATCGTGCGAGAGGGAACTGCCCCCGTCGATCGAAAACCCCGATTCACCAGAAGCGCTGAGCGGAGCACCAAAGGACTCGCCATGCACTGGCTCTATCTCGCGATCGCGATCATGGCCGAGGTGGTCGCCACGAGCTTCCTGAAGACGGCTTCGGGCTTCACCAGGATCGGCCCCACGCTCGGGGTGCTGGCTGGCTACGGCATCGCCTTCTTCTTTCTGTCGCTGACGCTCAAGGACATCCCCGTCGGCGTGGGCTACGCGATCTGGTCGGGGGCAGGCGTGACGCTGATCGCGCTGATCGGCTGGCTGGGGTTTGGCGAAAAGCTCGATCCGCCCGCGATCGTCGGCATGACGCTGATCGTGGCGGGCGTCGTGGTGCTCAATCTGTTCTCGAAGACCGCGGCTCACTGACAGGGCCGGGCTGTCAGAGCAGCAGTTTCGCGCTGGCGATGGCGAGCACTGCCGCCATCAGCAGCCGGATCGACCGCACCGGCAGCCGAAAGGCGCCGAGCGACGCACCGATCGCACCTCCGGCAGCGGCGGCAGCCGCCAGCGCGAGCCCCGGCGCGGGGATCGGCCGGTCGGCGACGAGGCCGCCGGCGAGGCCGGCGAGCGAGTTCACGAGAATGAAGGCAGCGGTGACGGCGGCGACGGTTTTCACAGGCGCCGCGCGAAAGGCCAAGAGCACGGGCGTGAGAAACACGCCGCCCCCCACGCCGGTCAGCCCCGAGAGCAGGCCGATCACGCATCCACTCAGCGACAGCGCGCCGAGCCGGGCCGGCGAACTCCCCGCCCACCAACTGGAACACTCGGGCTCGTGAGCCGGCTCATTGCTCGCTGAGGTCTTCGGCACCGACTCGGCGACGATCCGGATCGCCGCCACGGCGAGCACGATGCCGAGCACCGTCGCAAACACGCCCGTTGGCAGCGCGAGCCAGCCGCCGAAGGCGGCAGCGGGCACGCTTGCCAGTGCCAGCGGCACAAAGAGCCGGCGGTCGAAATGGCCGGCCCGGGTGAACTGCACCGTGCCGATCGTCGCCACGACCACGTTGAGCACGAGCGCCGTCGGCCGGATGAAGGCCGGGTCGACGCCGAAAAGCGTCATCACGGCGATGTAGCCGGTGGCGCCGGCATGGCCGACCGAGGCGTAGAGCGCTGCCACGGCCGCCACGACGGGGACCAGCAGCCAGGTCGTCATGCGGAAGGCGCGGCGTGTCGCTTGAGCAGGTCGAGCGGCACGATCGAGAGCGTCTTCTCGTGCGTCGCCTCGAGCACGACCGGCGGCGGCCTGCCGGCTTCCGCCGCTTCGAGCCACCGGGCGGCGCAGAGACACCAACGGTCACCGGCCACGAGGCCCGGGAAGCCCCACTGCGGCCGCGGCGTGACGAGGTCGTTGCCCGCCTTGACGGTGAACTCGAGAAAATCAGCCGTCATCACGGCGCAGACCGTATGCACGCCGACGTCGCCCTCGCCGGTGCGGCAGCAGCCGTCCCGAAAAAAACCCGTCAACGGATCCCGCGAGCAGGCCACGAGCACGCCTCCGAGCACGTTTCGCTCGGGTGTCGATCGGGAGGAAGCAGGGGGCCGGTCGAAGGCGATCATGGTCAACGGCTTTCGGCCACGGCGGGAATGGGCCAATCACGGCTATGATGACACTTCGAATGGGCGGTGGCAACCGCCGCATGCCAGCCGATCGATGCCGCGCCTGCCGGGCCCTCCGCTACGATGCTCAGCCTTCATACGCCATCCTCGACCCGCTGGCTCGCTCAGGTCGATGCCGCTCTCGACGAGATTCTGATCGACCACGCCCACTGCGAAAAGAAGGCGGCTGGCGTGGCGATGAACCTGCTCTTCTCCTATGTCGACCACGTCGCTCTCGCCCGCGCGATGACCGAGATCGTCAACGAGGAACTTGAGCACTTTCGTCTCGTCCTTGATCTGCTCGAGCGGCGGGGCATCCCGTTTCGCAAGCTGGCTCCGAGTTCCTATGGCCAGCGGCTCCACGAGCGGATCCGCAGGGAGGAGCCGGCCCGAGCCGTCGATCGCCTGCTCGTCGCCGGCCTGATCGAGGCCCGCAGTTGCGAGCGGTTTTCACTGCTGGCCGATCATGTGGCCGATGAAGAGCTGAAGGCTTTTTACGGCGGCCTCTTCGAATCGGAGGCCCGCCACCACAGCACCTACGTCCGGCTGGCCTGCGACTTCCTGCCGGAGGAGACGGTCCGTTCCCGGCTCCACGAACTCGCCGCCGATGAGGCCGCGATCATCGATCGTGGCGACTCCTTCGCCCGCATGCACAGTTGAGGGCCGTGCCGATGTCCCAGGCCCTCCCGCACGCCGCCGCACCGCGATCGGCGTTTCCGCTCAACGAGACGATCGCCGTGGGGGCGATCCTTGCTCTCGCCACCTGGGCCGTGATTTCGTGGGCAGGCATCGGCGGGCAGGCAGTCGCCCTCGGCCCCCTCGATCCCGGCCAGTTCTTCCCGGGTCGGAGCCTCACGCTCGCCGACCTGCCGCTGGTCGTGATGCTCATCCTCGGCGGCGTCCCACTCGTCTGGGACCTGCTCACCAAACTCTTCGCAGGGACGTTTGGCTCCGACCTGCTCGCCGGGATCTCGATCATCACCAGCGTGCTGCTCGGCGAATATCTGGCCGGGGTGCTCGTCGTGCTCATGCTCTCCGGCGGCGAGGCGCTCGAATCCCGCGCCGTGAGCCGGGCCGGCGACGTGCTCAACGCGCTCGCCCGCCGGATGCCGTCGCTCGCCCACAAGAAGACCGCCACCGGGATCACCGATGTGCCGCTCGCCGCGGTCGCCGTCGGCGATGTGATCGTCGTCCTGCCCCACGAGATCTGCCCCGTCGACGGCTCGGTCGCCGCGGGCCGCGGCGCGATGGACGAGAGTTATCTCACCGGCGAGCCCTACCGGATGGCAAAGGCCCCGGGCTCGGCCGTGCTCTCCGGGGCCATCAACGGCGAGGCCGCGCTCGAGATTCGCACCGACAAGGTGGTGGGCGACAGCCGGTATGCCAAGATCATGGAGGTGCTGCGGACAAGCGAAGAGCGGCGGCCCCGGCTGCGACGGCTGGCCGACGCGCTCGGCGCCTTCTATACACCGCTGGCCGTCGCAATCGCCGCCGCCGCCTGGTATTTCAGCGGCTCCGCCACCCGCTTTCTGGCGGTGCTCGTCGTGGCCACGCCCTGCCCGCTCTTGATCGCGATTCCGGTGGCGATCATCGGCGCCGTGTCGCTGGCGGCGAAGCGGGGCATCGTGATCCGGGACCCGGCGATCCTCGAGCGGCTCGACAGCTGCCGGACAGCCATCTTCGACAAGACCGGCACGCTGACCTACGGCACGCCACAACTCACCGCGGTGCTGACGATCGCAGACCTTTCCGAGAACGATGCTCTCGCGTTGGCCGCGAGCCTCGAGTCGTATTCGAAGCATCCGCTCGCCGCGGCCGTCACGGAGGCCGCCGCGGAGCGGGGACTGCGGCTGCTGGAGGTCGAGGCGGTCGCCGAGAAACCAGGGCAGGGGCTCACGGGCAAGGTCAAGCGACTCAACGGCGTCGATGCCCCCCACGACGTCGCGATCACCAGCCGTCAGAAGCTCCTGGCCGTCGATCCGGCGGGTGCCGTCGCGCTGCCTCCGGCCGCCGGCGGACTCGAATGCGTGGTCGTGGTGGATGGCACGACGGTCGCGCTTCTGCGGTTTCGCGACTCCCCCCGAGCCGACGGCCGGTCGTTTGTCAGCCATCTCGGCCCGGCCCATCGGCTCGACCGCGTCATGCTCGTCTCAGGCGATCGCGAGAGTGAAGTCAGGTGGCTCGCCGATACGGTCGGCATCAAGGAGGTCCATGCCGGCATTCAGCCGGAGGGCAAGCTGCGGCTCGTCGAGGAGGCAGTGAAGCAGGCGCCGGTCGTGTTCGTGGGCGACGGCATCAACGACGCGCCAGCGCTTGCTGCCGCGACGGTGGGCATCGCGATGGGCACGGCCAGCGACGTCACGAGCGAGGCGGCCGGTGCAGTCATCATGGATTCGTCGCTCGAGCGGGTCGATGAGCTGTTTCATATCGGCCAGCGGCTGCGGTCGATCGCGCTGCAAAGTGCCGTCGGCGGCATGGCGGCAAGCCTGATCGGCATGGGCTTCGCGGCGGCCGGACTGCTGCCCCCGGCAGCCGGCGCGCTCTTGCAGGAGGCGATCGACGTGGTGGCGGTGCTCAATGCCCTGCGGGTATCGTGGAATCCCGGATCGCTCTCCGACTACGACTGACGGGAACGGATCATGGCTGTGCAGAGCGGCTCTTGCGAAGTCCGGGGTGTTCATTGCCGGATGGTGGCCTCGTGGCTGGCCATCGTCGCGGTGGCCTGGAGCCCATGCGCGACCGCAGCCGATCGCCCAAACATCCTCTGGATCTCCGCGGAGGATCTCTCGGCCGGCACGCTGGCCTGTTACGGCGGCGCCGCCCACACGCCTCGGCTCGACCAACTCGCCGCGGACGGCCTGCGGTTCGACGCGGCGTTTGCGGCGGCGCCCGTCTGTGCCCCCTCCCGCAGTGCGATCATCACCGGAATGATGCCGACCACGCTTGGTAGCCTGCCGATGCGGTGCAGGGCCACCCCGCCGCCACAGGTCGTCGGCTTCCCGTCCGGCCTTCGGGACGCCGGCTACTGGTGTTCCAACAACTCGAAGACCGACTACAACCTCGACGACTCATTCACGCCCGGCTGGAATGAGTCGGGCCGCAAAGCGCATTGGCGAAACAGGCCTGATCCCACGCAGCCATTCTTTGCGGTCTTCAATCTTCATGTCACCCATGAGAGCATGCTCTTCGGTGACAAGGCGACCGAAGCCACGCGCAGCCTGCCCGCCGTGGCCCGACGTACCGCGGCCGACATTCGCGTGCCCCCCTACTATCCCGACACACTCGGCATTCGCCGAGCCCTCGCCCAGCGGCTCGAGCTGGCCGCCGTGCTCGACGCCGATGTCGGTCGCCTTCTCGACGAGCTTGCCGCCGACGGCCTGACCGACGACACGATCGTGTTCTTCTGGGGCGATCACGGCGAGGGCATCCCGCACGGAAAGCGGTCGCTCACCGAGCACGGTCTTCGGGTGCCGCTCGTCGTGGACGTTCCCGAGCGGTTTCGCTCGCGGGCGGTGCTGCCCGACGGCCGTGAACCCGAAGGCACGACGGCCAACCTCGTCACTCTCCTCGACCTCGGGCCGACTGTCCTGCGACTCGCAGGCCTCGATGCCCCCGGCTTCATGGAGGGCCGGCCGTTTCTGGGTCACGGATGTTCCGCCCGAAATTGCGTCATCGGTGCCCGCGACCGAATGGACGCACCGCCGGGCTGCGGGCGGACCGCCCGCGACGCCCGCTTTCGCTATGTCCGCAACTTTCTGCCGTGGCTCGACGGCGATGACCTGCCGGGCTACGCCGACGGCGTGGCCATCACCGGCGAGCTGCGCACGGCGCGGAAGGCGGGCGTGCTTCCAGCGGGGGCGGAGTGGTTTGCCCGCACGAGCCGGCCGGCGGAGGAGCTCCACGACGTC
>JAUMAF010000268.1:0-15757 GCA_032117045.1 Pirellulales bacterium
CGCGGCCTCACGGCCGGTCGGCTTGGACGAGCCCGATTCACAAAAGACGACACTGCAACCGCTGTGCCGAACAGGATTGCCAGGATGGGCGCAACGAACGTCCGACGATGGGGCACGGGCAGCCCCGAGCCCCGCAAACACGCCCCGGATCGAGCGGCAGAAGCCCTCTCAGTCGCCAACCGGCCTGTCGGCCGAAGGATTCAGGACGAGGGCCCCGATCTTGATCGCGTTTTGCTTCTCACGGACGAGCTCCAGCACCTCAGGGGGAAGCCGCTCTGCCCATCCGTGCCACGGCGCCAGGACGGCCCCGCCGCGCGAGAGCGACGAAAAGTCGTGGAGGCTCTCGCCGCGAATCATACCGGCGGCGGACTGTTTGGCCACGTGGTCGATCAGCGGCGCCATGCTCCAGACCGGGCCGGTCAACACCGTGTCGGCGCCCTCGGCGGTCTGATCCACGAGGTTGCCGAAGGCGAGCACGCCCTTTTCCCTGGCCCCGGCGATGGCGCCTTCACGTTCCGCCCAGATGAGATCGGCACCGGCGGCGATCTGATCCAGCGCGGCCTGCCGGGCTTTCGGAGGGTCGTACCAGGAGTCGATGAAGGTGACCTTCACCCTGGCGGCGGGATTCGTGTCGCGCACGCCCTGCATGTAGGCATTGATCGCCCGATGCACCTGCACGTCGCTGCGGCCGGCAACCACGCCGACGATGTTCGATTTCGTGAGGCGACCGGCGATGATGCCGCAGAGATAGGCCGGCTCCGAGAGATTGCTGTCGAACACGGAGAGATTCGGGGGGGCCGGAGCGGCTGACGTGCCCACGAGAAACGAGATGCCCTGATTCGCGGCGGCCAGGGCCTTGATGCCCTCCACGCCCTCGACCCCGTCAGCAACCACGATGTCGGGCCGACGAGCCAGCGCCGACTGGATGCCGAGCACCATGGCTTCCGCCGTCGAGAGCTTGTCCTGCCAGGAGTAGCTGATCCGGCCCGTCTTCTCGGCGGCCTGCAGGGCCTGATGAATGACCATGTTCCACGGCTCTTCGAGCGGCGTGGCATAGGCGGCGAACACGACAGGGATCTTCGCCGACGCAGCTGTCTGAGCGAAGGAGGCAGCCGACAAGGCCACCAGCAGGGCAACGGAAACCAGGAGCGAACGCATGGGCATGTTCTCCGAGAAAGGCTGGCAGGAGGGTAGCGAACCCCGCCGGCTCTGCCCATGCCGGATTGCCCGTGCCGGAGGGCCAAAAACCGCCGAAAGACGCCGCCACGGCCCCAGGGAACGGCCCACACGGCTGGGGACCGACTGCAGGGCTGTCCCGCGGCCTCACGGCCGGTCGGCTTCCACGGACAGGAACTCAGCGAGGGCTGCTCTCGCCCCGGAGCCGGCGTATGCCGCCAAGCGCAGGCAGGATGCCGAAGCGCCGGCGGCATCCGAGTGAGTGAAGCCCAGGATGGGCGCAACGAACGTCCGGCGACGGGGCACGGGCAGTCCCGAGCCGCGCGCCAGGGCTGCCCGCGACCTCACGGCCGGTCGGCTTCCACGCGACAGGAGTCGAGTGCAAGGCTCATGTGGAGGCCGTCTCAGATCTGCCAGTCGTTCCCGGTTTCGGGGGCCTCGCCCCGCATCCGGAGTTTGGGCCGCTCGAGCACGACCGTGGTGTGCGGATCGACCGACCGGGTGAGCCAGACATTGCTTCCGATCACCGAATCATGGCCGATCCTGGTGGCACCGCCGAGCACGGTCGCGTTGGCATAGATCACCACGCCATCCTCGATCGTCGGGTGCCGCTTCGTGCCCCGAACGAGGTGCCCATCGGCATCGGTCTGAAACGAGAGGGCGCCGAGCGTGACGCCCTGGTAGAGCTTCACTCGACTGCCGATCTCACACGTCTCGCCAATCACCACGCCGGTGCCGTGGTCGATGAAGAAGTGATCGCCGATCGCCGCGCCCGGATGGATATCGATGCCGGTACGGGCGTGGGCCCATTCGGTCATCATCCGCGGAATGAGCGGCACGTCGAGGCGGTGGAGCAGGTGCGCGAGCCGGTGGATCGTCACCGCTTCGAGGCCCGGGTAGCAGAAAATCACCTCGTCGAGCGTCCGCACGGCCGGGTCGCCGTCGTAGGCCGCCTGCACGTCGGTGGCCAGCATCCGGCGAACCTCGGGAATGCGTTCCAGAAACTCGACCGCCTTGGCCTGACCCAGCGCCTCAAAATCACCCTCCTCGGTGCAGTGCCGCACCGCTTCGGAGACCGTCGGAGCCTCGACTCCCTGCGCGACGGCGGCCCGCTGGGCCGAGAGGCTATGCCTCAAGGCGCGGCCGATCTGCGTGGTCAGTTTATCGTGCAGCCCATCGATCAGATCACCCACATGATAGGTGACATTCCCGAGGTGGAGATTCTCGCGTCGCCGGTAGCCCGGGTAGAGAATCTCCTTGAGGTCCTCGCAGGAGGAGATGATCGATTCGTAGTTCGGCAGCGGGCAGTGGCCGAGGTAGTGGATCGTTGGAACGTCTTGATACGTCTCGACGATCCGCCGGGTCAGCTCGGGCAACTGCTCCTTGATCCGCACATCAGTGGCCATGAATATCGATGGTAGGGGTGAGGGAAGGTGCCCGGCAACCACGTCACCGGTACGGTCGGCGGAAACGGGGGGCGAAATTGAGGGTTCCCCGAAAAACCGCGGGGCGGAGCCCGTTTCATCCCTGGCCTGGGAAACCCTGGCAGGATGTGCCGCGCGGGCGGCTGACGACTCACGCCAATCGTCGGCCTACGCATCCCCGGCGGCGGCAAGGGCATCGGGAAGCGTGAAGGCGTTGTCATACAGGGCCCGGCCCACGATGCAGCCGGTGCAGCCGAGGGCCGCGACGCGGCGGATGTCATCGAGCGTGGCGATGCCCCCCGAGGCGATTACCGGAGCGCTGGCAGCCGCCAGCATCTCCTCCAGCCCGGCCACATTGGGCCCCGCGAGGGTGCCATCGGTGGCGATGTCGGTGTAGACGATCGCCGCCAAGGGCAGATCGGCATGGCGGCGGGCGACGTCGACCGCACGCAGCGTGCTCGTATCGAGCCAGCCACGAACCGCGACCCTGCCGTCGCGGGCGTCGAGGCCGAGCACGATCCGGCTCGGAAACGCCTCCGCCATGCGGACGAGCAGTTCGGGGTCTTCGATGGCAACGCTGCCCACGATCACCCGCTCCAGACCGGCGGCCAGATACGCGGCCGCGGTCTCGAACGTGCGGACGCCGCCACCCACCTGGCAGGGAACGCCCGCAGCGGCCGCCATGCGGCCCACCAGTTCGGCCTGCACCGGCCCGCCAGCCTTGGCGCCGTCGAGATCGACGATGTGCAGCCGGCGGCCGCCGGCTGCCCGAAAGCGACCGACCATGGCGACGGGATCATGGCCAAACACGGTCTCTCGGGCATAGTCGCCCTGCAACAGTCGCACGCAGTTTCCGCCACGCAGATCGATCGCCGGCCAGAGTTGCATCGTCACGTCTCCAAAATCCGAATCAGTGAGTGCGGCCGAGAAATGCTGCCATCAGGGCCAGGCCAGTCGCCTGGCTCTTCTCAGGATGAAACTGCGTGGCGAAGAGCCGTCCGCGCGATACGGCCGAGCAAAACTCGCCCCCGTAATCGGTGACCGCCGCCACCAACGACTCATCGCGCGGCTGCGCGTGGTAGGAGTGCACGAAGTAATAGAAGTCGTCGGCAGCGGCAGCGGGCGGCCACGGGCCACGCCACGCGACCGTGTTCCAGCCCATGTGCGGCACCTTCATCCCCGCCGGCCGTTCGAATCGCACCACCTCGCCGGGCAGCACGCCGAGCCCCGCGTGACGGCCACCCTCCAGGCCTGTCTCGAAAAGCAATTGCAGGCCCATGCAGATGCCGAAAAACGGCCTGTCCGCCTGGAGATGGGCCACGAGCGGCTCCACGAGGCCGCGGTCATGCAGAGCCCGCATGGCATCGCCAAACGCCCCCACGCCCGGCAGCACGATGCGTGCTGCGCGGGAGACGACCTCGGGGTCGTCGGTGATCCGAGCCTCCGAACCGAGACGTTCGAAGGCCTTCTGCACGCTCCGCAGATTGCCGCTGCCGTAATCGACGATCGTGACCATGGGGAGAGCAGTGTACCGTGCCGTCGCGGCGTCTGCCCGCCCCGTGACGCGGCCTCACCCGATCCCACGCCTTACGGCGTTGGGCTTGGACGACTGCGAACGCATCGTGAAAGCCGACCGGCCGTAAGGCCGCGGGCGAACCACGCCAGGCGCGGCCTCACGCCCGAGGGCGCCCCGATCGTGAGATCGGGGGATGCGGATCACTTCGCCGCGGTCTCGTTCGCCGCAGCACGATCGGGGTAGATCACGAGTTCGATTCGCCGATTCCGCGCACGTCCCGCAGAGGTGGCATTGGAGACCAGCGGATGGTTGGCACCGTGAGCCACGAGAAACAGCTGGCTCTCGTGCATCGACGTGCGGGTGGTCAGGAAGTCGAACACGGCAGCCGATCGGGCGGCCGTCAGTTGATGCGGCGACGTCCACGAGGCGTTCTGGAGCGGCTCCGTATCGACGTGTCCTTCGATGCCGAGGAAATGCCCGGGATAGACCCGCTCGAGCTCATTCGACACCTGCGTAAGCACCGCCACCCCTTCGGGTAGCAGATTGGCCGTGCCGTTGTCGAAGAGTCGATCGGCAGGAATGTCGATCCGCACCACGGCGCCGTCGAATCGCGGCTGCAACTCGGGAAGTTTGAGTTGGGTCATCGCCGACTGCATGACGACCGGCGTCGTCGGAATGCCACCGTCGTTGCTGGTCCGCGGCGGCTTGTCGGTGGCGCCGGGTGGCATCCCGGCGGCACGGGTCTGCGCCAGTTGCGACGAGGTGCTCGCGAGCTGATCGCGGAGGGCCGCGATCTCATCCTGCATCAGCTGTGATTCCTCGCGGCTTCGGCCGAGTGCCACTTCCAGTTGCCGTCCATCGACGTCGGCATAGGACGGTGGCATCGACACCGACGTCTGGGGCACGGTGTGAGCGGGAGCGGCGACGCCCGGCGGCGGCTCCAAACTCGGGGGCGCCAGCGACTCCTGCTTCCGGAACGGATTGCTGACGCAGCCACCGGCGACGATCACGGCGATCACGGCCATGCTCGTGGCATGGGAAACGCGTTCGCGGAGCAGGCACGGGGGCATCGGACGTCTCCGGGCAACGAGGCGGGCGGGATCGTAGGGGGACGCGGCAGACGGGGCAAGACCGTCGCGGCCAAACCTTTTGCCGCCCCTGAGCCGGTGCTCGGCCGCCATTCGGATGCGGTTTATCCAGCAGGGATCGGCCGGATCCGATTCCAGATCCAGAGGGTCACCGCTGTGAGCCCGATCACGAGGGCCACCACCGCCGCCATCTCGTGCGGCCGCTCGAAGAACACCGCCGTCTGCTCCCAGAGCGACCGCCACCAGATGACAACAGCCGCCGATGCGAGGCAGAGACTCGGACCGAAGGGAAGCTCCGTCTCGCTGCGGGCCACGACCTGCACGACGCCATGCGCCAAGCCGATGAAGACGGCGAGAAAGCATGCGAGCACGCAGGGCTGCCAGCCAAGCCACACGCCGATCATCGCCATGAGCGTGACATCCCCGAGGCCCATGGCCTCACGGCCGAGTGCCCGCGAGGCCCCAGCCCGCGTCAGCCAGATCATGCCCGCTGCCACGCCCATGCCCACGAGCGACGACTGGGTCGCCCGCCAGTGCAGACCACCGGCCAGCCACGCGGCCACGATGATGGCTCCGCCCATCACGGCGACCAGCCGTCGGGGCGTCGCGAGCCGCTGCCACCAGGCCGATCGGGATGCCGCCGAACCGACCGTCGGCTCCGTGCCCACCAGCCACCAGACGGTGAAGATGGCGGCCGCCACCATCAATCCCCACGGATCGGGAAAGCCCTCAAGCCACGCAGGCCAGTCAGCCCGTAGCCCTCCCAGCAACCCCAGCACATCGGGCTCGCGCAGCGGCGGCGCAAATGATCGCGGCACCTCGCGAGCGATCGGCAGGAACGCGTCAGGAACGATGGCCGTCCAGAGCATGCCGAGCAACACCCCCGGCACCGTGATGGCATCAGGTATCACGCGGTGCCGCAGATCGACCCAGCTCGCGGCCGCCAGCAGCGCCAGGAGAGCGAGATGGGCCGCATACCGGACAACGACTGGAAACAGGTCGCCTGCCGACGAATCGGACGTGACGGCAGGCACTTGCCCCCGTGCCAGAACCTCCCACCACCACAGTCCAAGGGCCGTGGCGACCGACAGCACCATGACCACGCGGTGCACGATCGCATCGGATCGCGGATCGGGATCGACGAGCCTCGCGACGGCCGCGATCAGCAGGCGGCCGATCACGGCGCCCGCCATGATCACGACGATGACCCACAGCCACGCAGGCTGAACACCGTCGCGAGCCAAGGCGGTGGACAGGTCGGCATTCATGCGGGCCCCTTTGGATCGGAAGCGACGTGGTGACGCTCACGGCCCCGGCTCTCGAGCCAGGCGGCGATGCGATCGACGATCTGCTCCGGCGACTCCGCTCCCGTATCGATCGTGAGGTCCGCGCATTCCCGATAGAGCGACTCGCGGGCGATCAGCGTGGCGGCCACCTCGGCCAACGGGTCGATGCCCGAGAGCGCCGGACGACGGTCGGCGGTGGTCGGATCGGCTGCGAGACGCTCCCGCACGACGTCGGCCGGTGCCGTGAGCCAGATCACGGGCCGCGCCCGTCGCCGCAGGAGGTCGCGATTCTCAGGCCGCAGCACGACGCCCCCTCCCGTCGCCAGGATGCACGGCTCGCCGGCGAGCAGTTCCGCCAAGACCCGCGACTCTTCGTCGCGAAAGGCGGGCTCCCCGCGGTCGCCGACAAGCGCCGCGATCGAGCAGCCGACGCGGGTCTCGAGCACGGCGTCGGCATCCAGCCACGGCAAGCCCAGCCGTCGGGAGAGCAGATCGGCGACCGTTGACTTGCCGCAGCCGCGGTAGCCGATGAGCGTGATCCTCGTCATGGGGAGGCGTGCCTCGGCGGGTCGTGGGTCACGTGGGCTGCTTCGCCGACGCGGTGGCCCGCTTGAGCGCGTCGCGCATCACCTGCGCCGGCGGCTCCGTGCCGTGCCAGATGCGAAACTGGATCGCCGCCTGTCGGACGAACATGTCGACTCCCGTGACGATCCGGCAGCCGACGCTGCGGGCTTCCTTGATGAGAAGCGTATTCTCCGGATTGTAGACCGTGTCGAAGACCACCATGTAGGGCCGCAGATGCTCCTTCTCGTAGGGGCTCTCGTCGACGTTGGGATGCATGCCCACCGGGGTGGCGTTGACCACGCAGTCGTAGGGCATGCGATGCCGGGCCGCCCAGTCCACCGCCTTGCAGCCGACCTCCGCCGCGATCTTCTTGGCCCGCTCGAGCGTCCGCGAGGCCAGAGTGACCTCGATGCCCCGCTGCTTGAGCCCGAACGACACCGCGCGGGCGGCCCCGCCCGCCCCCAGCACCAGCGCCGTCTTCAGGCCGTTCGCCGCGCCACCGGACGACGGCTCCTCGCCCTGGAGCGCGGACATCAGGCTCTCGACGGCCGCCGTGGCATCGGTGTTGGAGGCCGAGATGCCGTCCGCCGCGAAGCTCAGGGTGTTGGCCGCGCCGATCGATTTCACGAGGTCGTCGATCCGCGTGGCATGACGCAGCACGGCCTCCTTGTGGGGAATCGTGACGCTCACGCCGGCGAGCGGCCAGCGGGATGCTCCGGAAATGAACTCGTCGATCTGCTCGGCGGGCACGCGGAAGGGCAGGTAAACGGCGTCGATCCCCGCCGCAGTGAGCGCCGCGTTGTGAACGACCGGACTGAGGCTGTGGGCCACGGGATCGGCGACCACCCCGTAGATCCGGGTCGCCGGTGTGATCGAGTCATAGCGGTACATCTCCCGCATCTGCCGCCAGCCGATCTGGCCGGGAGCCAGCGCCCGTTCCTCGTTGAAGGTCGCATAGGTGAAGGGGGCGCCGCCCTTCCCACCGAGAATCCGGGTGGGCACGCCGATGTCGCCCATGCAGATTCCCACCGTTGAGAGTTTGCTCGCATGAACCATCTGCAGCATCCGCAGATTGTCGGTCGGATGATTGGCCATCGTCGCGATCTTGACGATGTCGGCATCCATCGACGCCAGCCGCTTGTGCAAGAGGGTGAGATCGGCGGGGGTCTTGGCGAAATCGTGGTGGCTCACGATCCGCTTCGTGCCGCCGTATCGCGGCACCGTGGCCGCCACGTCGTCCTCGAGGTCGATGTAGTCGGCTCCCTCGACGATGGCCGTTCGCAGCAGCCGCATCCGCATGTCTTCCGTATGCTCCCACCGGCCGCCGTCGCTTTTTCTCCGGCAGGTGACGATCACGGGGCAGGGGCGGTCTTTCAGCAGCCGCTTCACCTGCACCTCCCCCTGGAGATAGTCCAGCCGCAGTTCGACGAGCTGGATGCCGTTGTCGACGAGATGCTTGTGCTCGGCGATCATATGGCGGTGGCGACCGCGGCCGATGCTGACACAGATCATGATGACGTCTCCGGATGGCTGATGATCGGGCGGGGGCCGCGGTCAGGTTCGGCGAAACTGACGGTCCAGATCCTGTCGCGACAGCGTCAGCGACGTGGGCCGGCCGTGCGGGCAATGATGTGACTCGCGAACGATCCTCCGATCGCGGACGAGCGCGTCGACCTCGGCCTGTGACAACCGATCGCCCGCCTTGATCGCCGCTCGACAGGCCAGACCGTGCAGCACCTCGTCCACGAGCATGCTGCTGCCGCCCCCCGAGGCAGCCATGGCGGCCAGGCGATCGATGACCTCGCGGACAATTTCGGCGGCGGGAGTGTCGCCTGCCAGCGCCGGCTTCGACGTCACGATCACAGTGGAACCGCCGAAGGGCTCGACCTTCATCCCCGCACGCTGCAGCGTCTCCGCATGCTCGCTCACGAGTTCGAGATCGGCAGGCGCGAGGTCGAGTTTCTCGGGCACGAGGAGCGGCTGCACCTCGAGTCCGCCCGTCTCGACCGACGCCTTGAGCTTCTCGTAGAGCAGCCGTTCGTGCAGGGCATGCTGGTCGATCACTTCGATGCCGGCGGCACTCTCCACGATGAGGTAGCGATCGTGCATCTGCACGGCGAGTTCGTCGCCGGCGGCCGGCGGCAGGGCCTCGTCCCGCTCCCAGGCGGGAGCCGTTGTCGGGACCGACGACGGGGCAGGTGCGAACGGCGGCGGGGCAGGGGGCCGGCCCGTGTCCTGGGGCCAGAGGCCGGCGACCGGCGGCCGCGGCGAGGCCCCCGCGAATGGCTCAAACTCGGGGAGCCGGGGAGCGGCCGGCTGCGGCGAGAGCCGCGGAGGCTCAAGCCGGGTGACCATGCTCGCGGTGAGGAACCGCGACCGGAGGGCCGAGAGCACCAGCCGATAGAGCCGCGACGGCTCGCGAAACCGCACTTCCATCTTCGCCGGGTGGACGTTGACATCGACCGAGTCGGGGGGCAGGTCGAACGACAGGAATACGATCGGCTGGCGGCCCGACAAAAGCAGACCTCGATACGCCTCCTGCACGGCGTGCAGGATCGATCGATCACGAAACGGCCGGCCTCCGACGAAGAGATGCTGAAGACGGGTGCTGGCCATATCGTCCTCGGGACGACCCACGAAGCCGTGCACCGAGATTTCGCCGTCGTCGGCCTCCACCTCCATCAGCCTGTCGCCGAGCGCCGCGCCGTAGAGGTCGGCGATCCGCGTCCGCCACGAACCTGCCGCCGGCAAGTCATGCACCCGCCGGCCCCGATCCGCCGACGATGGATTGTGCGTCAGGGAAAACGCGACGCCTGGATGGGCCAGCGCCGTCCGTACGAAGGCCTCCGAGGCATGCGACCACTCGGTCTGGGCGGAACGGAGAAAAGCCCGTCGGGCCGGCACGTTGCCAAACAACTGGTGCACCTCGACCGTCGTTCCCACGGCGCACCCATCGGGAGCGACCTCGCCGGCCGCGCCGCCATCGACCGTGAGCGTGGCTCCGGTGCCCCCGGGCGTGCGAGATCGAATCACGACCCGCGACACCTCGGCAATGCTCGCCAGGGCCTCGCCCCGGAAGCCGAGCGTGCCGATCCGCTCCAGATCCTCGGCCGTCCGGAGCTTGCTCGTGGCATGCGCCGTCACAGCGAGCGGCAGATCCTCGGCCTCGATGCCGCCGCCATCATCGACGACCCGCACCAGCGCGACCCCGCCCTGTTCGAGCGTGACGTCGATCCGATTCGGCCCGGCGTCGAGGGCGTTCTCGAGAAGTTCCTTGACCACGCTGGCCGGACGCTCCACCACCTCGCCGGCGGCGATCCGGTTCACGACCGACATCGGCAGTTGATGGATGCGTCCCATGCGGTGGCCGGCTCAGGAAAGCTGGTATTCCTTGATCTTCCGGTAGAGCGTCCGCTCCCCGATGCCGAGCAGATCCGCGGCCTGCTCCCGATTGCCACCCGTGAGTTTCAGCGTCTCCGCGATGAAGATCCGTTCGACCTCCTCCAGCGGCCTGCCCACGAGGGCCGACAGTCCCGAATGCATGTCGATCCCAGCCGCCGGGGCAGCGATGGCCACATCGGGTTCGAGTTCCAGCGGCAGGTCGTCCACGTCGAGCGTCTCGTCGCAGTCCACCACCACCATGCTCTCGATCACGTTCTTCAGCTGGCGGACATTGCCGGGCCAGGGATACGAACCGAGCTTGACCCGCGCCGGCAACGACATGCCTTTGATCGTCTTCGCGTGCCGCCTGGCAAACTGCTTCACGAAATGCTCGATCAACAGCGGAATGTCAGCGGCCCGATCCCTGAGGGACGGGATTCCGATCGTCACCACCTTGAGCCGATGGTAAAGGTCGCTGCGGAAAATGCCGCTGGCGATCGCCTCCTCGAGATTGCGGTTGGTGGCCGACAGAATCCGCACGTTGACACGGACGGGGGTGTTGGACCCGACACGGGTGATCTCGGCCGACTCGAGCACCCGCAGGAGTTTGATCTGCGTCGCCATCGGCATGTCGCCGACCTCGTCGAGAAACAGCGTGCCGCCATTGGCGTATTCGAACTTACCGATCCGGTCGCTCGAGGCGTCGGTGAAGGCGCCGCGGACATGGCCGAAGAGTTCGCTCTCGAGGATGTTCTCGCTCAGGGCCGCGCAGTTGAGCGCCACGAAGGGCTTGTTCTTTCGCGGGCTGTTCTGGTGGATGGCCTGGGCGACAAGTTCCTTGCCGGTGCCGGTCTCCCCCTGAATCAGCACGGTGGCATCGGTGGGGGCGATTCGTTTGAGTCGCTCGATGAGCCCGAGCATCAGCGGACTCGAGCCGATCACCCCCTCGAAGCCAAACTTCTCGTCGAGCCGGCGGTGGAGTTCCTGATTTTGACGGCGGAGCCGGACGCCCTCGGCAGCCTTCTCCACGGCCGCTCGCAGATGGGCCATGTCGAGCGGCTTCTGCAGGTAGGTGAAGGCGCCCTGCTGCATCGCCGACACCGCGGAGGGAATCGTGCCATGGCCGGTGACCACGATCACCTCGGTGTCGGCCGACGCCTTCTTCGCCCGCGAGAGAATCTCGAGACCGCCGATGTCGTTCATCATCAGGTCGGTGACGACGATGTCGAACTGATCCGACTCGATCCGGCGACTGCCCTCCAGACCGCTACCCACCACCGTCACCTGATGGCCGAGCCTACCGAGGACCTCGCCCATCGTGCGGGCGTGGACGATATCGTTGTCGACCACGAGCACGCGGATCGCGGCCACCCCATCCGCGGCCGCCGCCGGATCGCCCGCCATCGGGGCGGCCGGCGTGCCGCTGCGCGAATCACGCAGCGAATCGGCGATGGGAGAGGATGCGGAAGAAGAATCCATGCCGGCGATGGTACGAAGCCGCCGGGGCAGGCGTCCAGTTGCCGCGGCGGCTACGCCGCCGGCGCGACCCGGGAGCGTCCGGATGGCGGGAGCCGGGGGGGCGCCGGAAGCCAGATCGTGACCTTCGTGCCGCGGCCCGGCGCGCTCTCGACATCGATGGTGCCGCCGTGGGCTTCCACGATCTTTCGGGCGGTGGGCAGACCGAGCCCGGAGCCTCCCTGCTTCGTGGTGTAAAAGACGCCAAACACCTTTCCGAGCGTCTCGGCATCCATGCCGGGGCCCGTGTCGATCATCTCGAGCAACACGCCCAGCCCCGACGGCCGAGTCCGTACGACGAGTTGCCCGCCCCCCTCCATCGCCTGCACGGCATTGATCAGGAGGTTGAGCAGCGCCGAGCGGAAGGTCTCGCGGTCGAGCCGCACCGCCGGCAGCCCCGGATCGAGATACCGCACGATGTCGACGCCCGCCTCGCGGGCACGGATCGCGAAGAAATCGAGCAACTGCTCGATCTCGGTGTTGAGATTGCCCGGCTCCAGCGTCATCGACTCCTGGCGGGCGAAGTCGAGAAAGTCGCCGAGCAGCTTCTCGAGGCGATCGCATTCCTGCCGCACGAGATCGATCTTCGCCTTCGCACGGCGGTCGCGCTGCTTCGAAGGCGAGTCCGGATCGGCGCTCTCGAAATCCTCCGCGAGCAGCTCCATGTTGAGCCGGATCGTCGACAGCGGGTTGCGGATCTCGTGGGCGAGGCCGCCCACGAGAGCCGCAAACTCCGCATACGTCTCAGCCCGCGAGCGGTCTTGTTCGTCGTCGGACGGCATGCCCGGCTCCGCTTTCACGACTGCCCGTGGGTGACCGTCACTCCGGCGCCGCGTTGCCCGCGGCCTCGGCCTGCTCCCGCATGGCCGCCTTGCGGCTGAGCTTGACGCGGTCCTGGTCGTCGACAGCGATCACCTTCACCCGCATGACGTCGCCGACGCGGCAGAAGTCGCCGACGCTCTTCACGAAGTCGTCGGAGAGCTCGCTCACGTGGCAGAGACCGTCCTTGCCGGGCACCAGTTCGACGAAGGCGCCGAAGTCCTTGATGCTCGTGACCCGTCCCTCGTAAATCCGGCCGACCTGAATCGAAGCGGTGAGGCCTTCGACCTGTGCCATGGCCGCCATCGCGCCTTCGGCGTCGTGGCTGGCCACGGTCACCGTGCCGTCGTCCTCGACGTCGATGCTGGCGCCGGTCTGCTCCTGGATCGCGCGGATCGTCTTGCCGCCCGGGCCGATCAGCAGGCCGATCTTCTGTGGATCGATGCGGGTCCGCAGCAGCCGCGGCGCCCAGACCGAGATCTCCGGACGCGGCCGGCGGATCGCCGACAGCATTGACCGGAGGATGTCGAGCCGTGCCTCGCGAGACTGCCGCAGCGTCGCCTCGACGATCGCCGGCGAGATGCCGGTGATCTTGAGATCGAGCTGGATGCCCGTGATGCCGTTCTGCGTGCCGGCGATCTTGAAGTCCATGTCGCCGTAGTGGTCTTCGTCACCGATAATGTCGGTGAGCAGCACCCAGCGATCGTCGCTCTCCTTGACGAGTCCGACCGAAATGCCGGCCACCGGATGGGAGATCGGCACGCCGGCGGCCATCAGGCCGAGGGTGGCGCCGCAGACGCTCGCCATCGAGCTCGAGCCGTTCGACTCGAGGATGTCGGAAATCACGCGGATCGTGTAGGGAAACACGTCCGGATCGGGCAGCACCGGCTTCACGCTTCGCTCGGCGAGCGCCCCGTGGCCGAACTCGCGCCGGCCCGGACCGCGAATCGGACGCACCTCACCGACCGAGTAGGAGGGGAAGTAGTAGTCGAGCATGAACTTCTTCGAGTATTCGTCGATCAGCCCGTCGACCCGCTGCTCATCCCGGCCGGTGCCGAGCGTGATCGTGACGAGTGCCTGGGTCTCGCCACGCTGGAAGAGCGCCGAGCCGTGCACCCGCGGGAGCATGTCGACCTCGCAGTGGATCGCCCGCAGGGTCTTGTGGTCGCGACCGTCAGGACGCCTGCCTTCGAGAATCAGCTCGCGGACCGCCCGCTCCTGAAGCCCGTGCCAGACGTGCGAGAAGTCGGCATCGCTGACGCCCCCCGCCGCACCCGGCTTGAACTCAAAAGCCGGCTCCGTCGGAGCGACCGCGGCCTTGGCCTTCTCCTTCAGCGCCTTCACGGCCTGGTTGCGATCCGCCTTCACGGTCGCGGAGTTGGCTGCCTTGAGCTCGCCGAGGAAGTCGCGGGTGAGGCGATCACGGAGCGCCGAGTAGTCGGCGAGCACGTATTCCTTCTTGGGCTTGCCGGCCTTGCCGACGAGCTCGTCTTGCATCTCGCAAATCACGCGGATGACGCGATGCGCCTCTTCCAGCGCCTGGAGCATCCGATCCTCGGGCATTTCCCGGGCGAAGCCCTCGATCATGCAGATCGCGGTCGGGCTGCCGGAGACGACGAGGTCGAGATCGCTCTCCTCGAGCTGGTCGATCGTGGGAAACGGCACGAACCGGCCGTCGATCTGTGCCAGCCGCACGCTGCCAATCGGGCCGTGGAAGGGCAGAGGCGAGATGCTGAGAGCCGCCGACGCGCCGATCATCGCCAGCACGTCGGGATCGTTCTGCCGGTCGCTGGCCAGCACGTTGGCCTGAATCTGGACCTCGTCGAAGAAGCCCTCCGGGAAGAGCGGCCGGATGGGGCGGTCCATGAGCCGCGCCGTGAGCGTTTCCTTGAGCGTCGGCCGGCCCTCACGCTTGAGGAAGCCGCCGGGGAACTTCCCGGCAGCGGCGACCCGCTCGCGGTAGTCGCACGTCAGCGGAAAGAAATCGATGCCGGCACGCGGCGCTCCAGTGGCCGAGGCCACGAGCACGACCGTATCGCCGTAGCTGACGAGCACGCTGCCCGCCGCTTGCTTGGCCAGAAAGCCTGTCTCGATGGCGAGCACCTGGTCGCCGATCTGCCGTTCAACACGCTGTTTCAAAGTACTTCCCTTCCTTCCCTTCGTGCCCACACCTGCGAAGGCGACCACAAGGCCGGCTCGCGGCGGGCAGACAACCATCGGAACTGCCAGACGCACAACAGCGCCCGGGCGACCCTCTTCCGTGCAGCCCCAAAACCCCGGGCGCGAAGACGCACCTCGAGGAAGACCGCACCAATCAACGCCAGCCACCGGCATCGCCAGACGTACAGGAAGGACGCCGGACTCAGCCCGTTACTTGCGGATTTCCAGGCGACGGATGATGTCCAGATACCGCTGCGGTGCAACCCGCTTGAGGTAGTCGAGAAGTCTGCGGCGACGGCTCACCATCATCAGCAAACCCCGCCGGCTGGCGAAGTCTTTTGAGTGCTTCTTGAAGTGACCCGTCAGGTGCGAGATCCGCCCGGTCAGGAGGGCGATCTGGATCTCAGCTGAACCGGTATCGGCAGTTCCCCGCCGATGGGCACCGATCAACTCTTGTTTGCGTTCTTTCGTGAGCGACATCAGCCGACATCCACCCGTCACGAGTGGCATTGATTGTTGAAGTTAGGATCGTGGGTCAGAGTGTAGCGGTGAGCCGGAAAAATGCAACTGCCTCGCGTCTCAGACCGGCGTGGCCGCGGCCTGATTGCGAGTTTTTCGGCGAATCCCCTGGCGAACCCCTTGGGGCGTGTGGACCACATCCCACACCAGGCCGAGCTTCTCCATGGCCGTGATCACCCAGTACGTCGGATCGAGTTCCCACCAGCGGTGGCCATGAGCGGCCATCCGTTGGTAGGCATGGTGGTTGTTGTGCCAGCCCTCGCCAAAGGCCAGCAGGCCCACCCACCAGAGATTGCGGGAGTCGTCGGT
>JAUMAF010000269.1:0-4562 GCA_032117045.1 Pirellulales bacterium
GGCAGCCCGAGCCGGCAGTGTTGATGGTGCCCGGGTGGTGGCGGCGGTGATGCGGGGTTCGCCGGCTCCGGGGCGGCAAAAGTCTCGTCGCGTGGGCCGCGGCGGCCCAACGCTCGTCGAGCGTTCGCCGACCCCTGCGCCTTGCCCAGCCGGTTCTCCACATCGACGGGCGGTCTCGTGCGCTCGCCATTCATGCTCTGGAGTATCGGGCTAGAACTTTCGCCGTCCTGCGAAGGCGTCCACGAGCATTTCGCGATTGGCCTGCTAGAGCGATGCGCCCACCGTCAGGCCGCGGGCCAGCCTGGTGAGTTCGACGGGCATGCCCTCGAGCCGTTGGGCGACCACGAGGGCCGTGGAGTCGCCCTCGACGTTGGGCGTCGTGCCCAGAATCACCTCCCGAAACTGCCCCTTGCCGACCCGTGCTGCGAGCACGTCGAGCGTGAGGCCCTCGGCGCCCCTGCCCTCCAGCGGTGCGATCTTGCCTTGGAGCACGTGATACAAGCCCCGGTAGTTGCCCGCCTGCTCGAGCGCGAGCAGATCTCGCACCTGCTCGACCACGCACAATAGCCCGCGGTCGCGGCGGGGATCGCCGCAGATGTCGCATTCCTCCCCCTCGGCCAGATTGAAGCAGGTGCGACAGGGGCGCAGGTTTTCCTTGACCGCACGGATGGCATCGGCAAACCGCAGGGCCTCGTCGCGGGGCTGGTTGAGCACGTGATACGCCAGCCGCTCGGCCGTCCGCCGGCCGATGCCGGGAAGTTCGGCGAACGAGTCGATGAGCCGGCCGATGGCACCGAGTTTTTCAGCCATTGTCGTCCTCCATGGGGTCGCCGCTGTCCTCGTCGGAACGATGATCGCCGTCGCCGTCGCGATCCCCGGCATCGGCCACCTGAGTGGCCCCACTCCCTGTCGTCGGACCGCCGGCCGCGATCGTCACCGGCCTCGGCGACCGCGGCGGATCGACCTTGCGAATGGCGGCGTCGAACACCGTGCGGGCGTGGGCAACGAGCGGGTGCTCGGCCACTTCGCGGAGCAGTGCCGCGTGCGTCTGGGTGGCGACGGGCCGGGCCGACGGCTCGCCGGCAACGGTCGGCGTGGCGGGGGCGGCGCTGGCCGTCGCGAGCAGGATCACGTGCCGCACCTGGCGGCCGGCCATCGACTCGAGCGATCGCATGATCGCCGAGGCGACCTCGGGCCGCTTGAGAAACGACGCGGCCGTCGCCGCCTGCGCCGGCAGCGAAACCTCCAGCACTCCGTCGTTCCAGACGGCTCCCGACACTTCGGCCGCGAAATCCGCGGCGAGGCCGTCGAGGGTCTCGACCACCGCCTGCCAGGCCGCCAGCGGCTCGGCGGGAAGCCCTCGCGCCGCCGGGAGGTTTTCTGGTGGCTCCGCGACCGGCAGCACGGCATCAGCCGCATCCTCGGCCGGCGACACCGGCTCCGGGGCGGCAGCCACAGGCGTGTCAGCGGCCGGCGGGGTCAGGTCGGTCGTTTTTTTTTGCGGCGCCGGCGGTGCGGGAGCCGTTTTCGGCCGCCGAACGGCTGCCTGCGTCGCGACGGCTGCCGGAGCCGACCGCACCGGTGCGGCACTGGCCGCGGAGCCGGCCAGCCGATCGACGGCAGCGGCCACGCTGTCGAGATCTTCGAGCGAGGCGAGCCGGATCACCGCCATCTCGGCGAGCAGAGCCGCATGGCCGCTGGTGCGCATCCGCGACAGCGAGTGATCGAGAATCTGCAGCATCGCCAGGAGCGTGGCCGTGCCGAGTTGGCCGCCGACCGCCGCCAGATCAAGGCCCACTCCCTCCGACTGCGACAGCATCGAGGCGTCACAGCCCACGCTCGCGAGCAGGCAGTCTCGCAGCGCGGCGAGCATCTGCTCCAATACGCCGCCCGCGTCGGCTCCATCTTCGAGAGCGGCATCGAGCGCCGTGAGCGCCCGCGCGGGATCGCGACCGACGACGGCCGCGATCAGTTCGCCGATCCGCTCCTCGCGTCCGGTGCCGATCAGCGAATGCACGTCGTCCACCCCGATCGGCCCGGAGGCCGACCCGAGCAGTTGCTCCAGCAGCGACTGGCTGTCACGCATGCTCCCGGCGGCCCGTCGTGCGATGAGCATCAGCGCCTCGGGCGAGACATCGGCTCCCTCCGCCTCGACGATCTGGGCGAGCCGACGGGCGATCGACGGCGTGTCGACGGTGGTGAAATCGAACCGCTGACAGCGCGAGAGGATCGTGATCGGGAGCTTCTCCGGCTCCGTTGTGCAGAGCACGAACTTCACGTGCGTTGGCGGCTCTTCCAGCGTCTTGAGCAACGCGTTGAAGGCCTCCCGCGTGAGCATGTGGACTTCGTCGATGATGTAGACCTTGAACCGACCGCGGGCCGGACGAACGGACGCGTTTTGCCGCAGTTGTCGGATCTCGTCGACGCCACGGTTGCTGGCCGCGTCGATCTCGACGACATCGACATCCTGGCCGGCGGCGATCGCGGTGCACGAGTCGCAGGCGTTGCAGGGCTCGGCGCCGGGCCCACGATCGCAGGAGAGCGCCTTGGCGTAGATGCGGGCGGCACTGGTCTTGCCGACGCCACGGGCGCCGGTGAAGAGGTAGGCATGCCCGATGCGGCCCGATTCGATCGCGCCGGAAAGCCCGCGGGCGACATGCTCCTGGCCGACGAGGTCGGCAAACAGCTGAGGCCGATACCGCCGCGCGACCACCTGGTATCCGGCCGATTCAGCCATCGCTCACGTCCGCAACGGGGCACCGATCACCAACCGAGGAAACCCTGGGCCAGACCGGCCAAAGCAGCCGGAAGCCGATGAGAGGCCCACCGCACAAAGAGACGACTGCTTATGGCTGCTGCGGTTAGGCCCTGACCAGGTTCGCAGATCCCCATCGCAGGGGCCTCTCATCGGCATCCGAACTGCACTGTTTTGTACGTCCGTCGGCCCATCCGGTCAAAGGTTGCTACATTCTCCGCCCATGGCATCGACAACGTCCCCCATGATGCAGCAGTTCGAGGCGGCGAAGGCCCGCTGCCCGGGAGCGCTGGTGCTCTTCCGGATGGGAGACTTTTACGAGCTCTTCGGAGACGACGCCCGCGCGGCGGCGGATCTGCTCGATCTCACGCTAACCAGTCGCGAGAAGGGCCCCGATGCCCTCCCCATGGCCGGCTTTCCGCATCATCAGCTCGATCTGCATCTGGTCAAGCTCGTGGCCGCGGGGCGTCATGTGGCCATCTGTGAGCAGTTGGATGCTCCGAACTCATCGGCTGGCAAGCCGGCGAAGGGGCTCCTCCGTCGCGAAGTCACGCGGATCGTCACGCCTGGCATCGCCGCCGACGAGACACTGCTCGACCCCTCACGGTGCAACTGGCTCGTCGCGATCCTGCCGCTGGTCACTGTGACAGGACACGCAGCAGAAGAGGCCGTCAGCGGACAGTCTTTCAGGGTCGGGCTGGCATGGATCGACGTCGCCGCCGGCCGATTCGAGGCCGCGGTGGTCGACCGCGACGACGTGGCCGACCACATTCTCCGCCTCGATCCGGCTGAGTGTCTGTGCGGCGAGAAGCATCGGGAGGCGGTCGCAGACCTGGTGCGGCCGGCCGGTTCGCGGCTCGTGACAACGCGGCCCGACTGGTGGTTCGAGGCCTCCACCGCCGACGCCGCGGTGGCCCGCGCGATCGGCGACCGGCGGCTCGAGGGCCTGGGCTTCGAACTTCCCGCCGACGGTCCGGGCGTTGCCGCAGCCGGCGCGATCGTGGCCTATCTCGAGGAAAACGAACCGGCGGCGGTGGCCCGGATCGACACGCTCGGCGTGTGGCGTCCGGGCCGACGGCTCGAAATCGACGAGGCATCGCGACGCAGCCTGGAGATCGTCCGCTCGGCATCCACCGGCCGACGGGAGGGTTCGCTGGCCGGCGTGCTCGACCGCACGAGATCACCGATGGGCGGCCGGCTGCTGGGCGAGTGGCTGGCGGCGCCGCTCGTCGATCAGGCCGCCATCGACGACCGGCTCGACGCCGTGGCAACGCTCGTCACGGATGCCTCGCTTGCCGCGCGACTGGCCGACAGGCTCACCGGCATCGGCGACCTGGAGCGGCTCGTGGGCCGCGTGATGACAGGCCGCGCCGGACCGCGGGATCTCGAACGCATCGGCCGGGCGACGGCCATCCTGCCCGACCTCGTCACCGCACTCGAACGTTCTCGCGGCCTGCTCGGCGACCTCCGCGACGGGCTCGATCCCTGCCCCGACATCGCCGCGCGGATCGGGGCCACGCTTCGCGAAGGCTGTCCGGTGTTTGCGCGGGACGGGGGCTTTATCCGCCCTGGGTTCGATGCGCCGCTCGACGAACTCGTCGAACTCGCAAGCGGCGGCAAGGCGTGGATCACCCGCTACCAGGCGCAGGAGATCGAGCGGACCGGCATCGCCTCGCTGAAGGTGGGCTACAACCGCGTGTTCGGATTCTTTCTCGAGATCGGCCGCACGCACGCCGAGAAGGTGCCTCCCGAATACATCCGCAAGCAGACGGTGAAAAACGCCGAACGGTACACCACGCCCGAGTTG
>JAUMAF010000270.1:0-8668 GCA_032117045.1 Pirellulales bacterium
GTGCGCGGCCCGGGCGGCCGCCACGTATTCCCACACAGTGACGGTGTCGGCGTTGATGTCATGCGCCGCGAGCCGCGACTGGATACTGTCGGCGATCCTCGACTCCACGCCGAGCGCGACCATGATGACCCGCTTCAAGAGAAACCCCATACCGCACCTCCCCGTGAATGGTGGATGGAAGACGATACGGAAGAGTACGAATGGGAGGGACAACCTTGGTCCCGCGATCGCATGAGCCTGAAAAACAGTCGGTAGTTGCAGGCTACTGCACCCGAGGAAGATGGAGAGACCGTTTGCTCTCCTACTGGCTTTGGACCTTTCCGTGCGAAGGGCGGGGGCGACGCCCAGGTGGGCCTCCCTTCCCTACGCCCGCAGCCGCACGACGAGCGAGTCATAGCCGAGCGGTCGGTCATAGGCCGATGTGTGCTCGATGCGATCGACTTTCGAGATGAGCTCGATCCGTCCGACATGGCAGCAGAGCCTTCCGAGCAGCGTGCGCATGACCGTGCGGGCGTGGGCGGCACCGAGGCAGAGGTGGGCGCCGTAACCAAACGTAACGTGAGGGTTGGGCCTGCGGTCCAAATGCACCTCATGGGCCGACGCAAACACCGTTTCGTCGAGATTCGCCGACGCCCAGCAGAGGCTCGCGCGGTCGCCGGCTCTGACGGCGATCCCGTGCACGTCGGTGTCGACCGGGCAGACCCGGCCAATGTGCGTGAGCGGCATGAAAACCCTGAAAAACTCCTCGCTCGCGAGCACGATCCGGTCGGGATCGGCCCGCAGCCACTCAAGTGCATCAGGGTGTTCGGCGAGGTATCCGATGGCACAAGCCACGCTGTGGATCACCGTGTCGCGGCCCCCAGCGAACATGAGATTCGCGAAGCCGAGCCGCTCGGCCCGGGTGAGCGGCCTGCCCTGAAATGAGGCCGTCGCAAGGAGACCATAGAAGTCGTCGCCCGGGGCAGCCTCCGCCGTGTTGAACTGCTCATTCAGATACCGCTCGAGCTCGGCCGCCTGCTGCGTGCCGCGCTCGCCGTGGAACACGTGAACGCCCCAGCCAATGAACCGCTCGGCTTCATCCTCCGAGACACCGAGCAGCACGGTGAGCGCCCGAGACTGGAGCGGCAGGGCGAACTCGGCGACGGCCTCGACCGAGTCGCGATCCAGCGCCTCGATGAGCAGGCGATCGACGATCGCTTCGACGCGGGCGACGAACTCCGGCTGCTTGGCCCGCAGAAAAAACGGCTCCACCAACTTGCGATACTCGGTCTGAAGCGGCGGATCAGTCTCGATCGGCAACTGCCGCACCGAACGCAGGTGTTCCTCCGAGGGGATCGGCACACGGTAGGCCGCGTCGGAACTGAACTCGCGGCAGTTCTTGGCCGCGTTGCGCACGTCCTCGTGGCGGAGGATCATCGGAATGATCTCGCCGTCAACCGGCAGCCCGAGCACGCCGGGGGTGCGACGGGTCTCGCGAAATGGATCGGGAATGTCATTCATGGAGAGTGCGTCGGCCGGCGGTCGTTGGACTTCCAGCGACTGCGGGTTGGGGATCATTATCATGAAACGGAGACTACTGCACCCGCACCCAGTTGATGGTCTTCGTCATGAACCCGGAACCAGCCACCATCTCAAACCCGGCTGCCGTCATCCGGATCGTCATGGGCACGAAGTCGCCCCGCTTGATCGCAAACACCTCTCCCTTCCACGTGCCCGTGCTCGGGTCAAACGTGATGCCCCGGAGCATCTCCTTGTTGACCATCTCGGGGTTGCCTGCCTTGACGATGCCGCCAAGGTATTGGCCCCCCGACGCGAAGATCCGCACGTCCACGTTCATATCGGCCGGCCGCCAGTCGCCGACGATCGCATCGGCCGGATTGGCGGGAGCCTGCTGCGACACCGGCGAGGCAGAGGCGACCGCCTCGATGGCACTGGCCATGCGACCAGCGACAACCACCATGACCGCTGAAACGAGCAGCTGAGACACAGGCGGCGTGATCATGGAATAACATCCTCCAAACGGACGGGGCAGGAAAAACAGGATCACCACGAGTCGGAGGCTAGCACCCTGCTCGGCCTTGAATCCATGCCGATTTCGCCGCGGCAGCCAGGCGGAGTGGCCCTGTGGGATGGATGCGGCGTGACGTCGAAGCCGCGGCCCCCTTATCATTTCCGCACCATGAACCTTGACCGCCCATCCGTCGACGCCTCCCGCGCGGCCCCAGTCTCGCGACCATGCCGGCCGGTGGGGTTTACGCTCGTCGAATTGCTCGTGGTGATTGCGATCATCGCCACGCTCATCGGGCTCCTGCTGCCCGCCGTGCAATCGGCCCGCGAGGCTGCTCGCCGCACGTCCTGCAAAAACAACATGCGGCAGGTAGGGCTGGCCCTCCACCTGATCAGCGATGCGAAGCGTTATCTGCCGCCGATGGCGGCGCCATCATCCACCGCCGCACTGACCGTCGCCGGCCCCTACAAAGGGGCCGTCGGCTTTACCGTGTTTACATGGCTCCTTCCCTTCATCGAGGAGGAGCAACTCTTCCGAACGTCGAATCGCAACGTCAACACCTCGGTGTCGGCGGCCCCGGGCGCGGGCAAGGTCTATTCGGTGCCCATGACCAGTTTCATGTGCCCCTCCGATTCGACGAACGAGGGCGGCCTCTCGCTGACCACGAACGGGGGCGCCGACCGATGGGCCGTGGGAAACTACGCCGCCAACTACAACGTCTTTGGCAACCCGACCGCCTCGACGCCGACCGCCCGCGCGGAGGGCCGGGCGAGGATTCCCACGACGTTCGCCGATGGCACCTCGAAGGTCGTGATGCTGGCCGAGCGGTATGGCACATGCGGCAAGGGCGGCTCGCTGGCAGCGGCCGACACGAGCGGCAGCCTGTGGTCGGATTCCAACAGCCGTTGGCGGCCGGTGTTCTGCATCAACGAGTTTGACCAGACGCCATCCACGTCGGGATACACCGCATGCGGCATGTTTCAGGTGGCCCCCCACTGGCTGTCACAGTGCGACCCCAGCCGCGCTCAGACGGCCCATGCGGGAGGGATGAGCGTCACCATGGGCGACGGAAGCGTGCGGAGTGTTTCCGATGCGATGGCACCGGAAGCGTGGGCGGGCGCCTGCGACCCGCGAGACGGTCAGGCCGTATCCTTCGATTGACGCCTCCGGCGGCTCCGCCATCGCCATGCCCGACTTCGAACTCGTCGCTGTCACGATAGCGGCACTCCTCGGCGGATTCGTCAACGCGATTGCCGGTGGCGGCGGGCTCGCCTCGCTGCCAATCCTGTTCGGCGTCTTTCCAGGCGCCCCGCCGGCGACGCTCTTCGGCACCAACAAGGCGTCCATGGTCTGTGGCACCGCCTCGGCCGCGATCGACTACTCGAAGCATGTCCGCCTCCCCTGGCGCACGCTCGCGCCCGCGATCGCGGCCGCGGTCGCCGGAGGCGTGGTCGGGGCCTGGCTCGTCACGCAGGTCTCCGGGGAGTGGCTGCGGCGTTTGCTGCCCTTCATGCTCGCTGCCGTCCTCATCATCACCGTGCTCGGAAAGAACGTTGGCCAGCATCACGCGCCCCATCACTCCGCCACGGTCGAGGCAGGACTGGCCACGCTGATCGCCCTGATGCTTGGCCTCTACGACGGCTTCTTCGGGCCGGGCACGGGAACCTTCCTGATCTTCCTGTTCGTGCGGGCGCTCGGCTTCGACTACCTCCATGCCGTCGCCAGTTCGAAGGTGATCAACATGTCCACCAACCTCGGGGCGTTGGCCCTGTTTGGCTCCACGGGGCACGTCTGGTGGCGATTCTTCATTCCGATGGCCATCGCCAACGTGATCGGCAGCTACCTGGGCACGAGGCTCGCGCTGCGGCACGGCTCCTGGTTCATCCGCCTGATCTTCATCGCGGTCGTGGCCACGCTGATCCTCAAGACCGGCTACGACTCCTACCTCCGCTGAGCGACGCCGCGGCCTCGCACCATCACCGTCGCATGCATCCGGCCGCCTTTCCGATCGACGACCTGCTGCGGAGTTGTACGACGGTGCGCACTCGGCGGGGCGGGCCGGGCGGGCAGCACCGCAATAAAGTGGAGACCGCGATCGTGATCACCCACGAGCCCACGGGCATCTCCGCGGAGGCTTCGGAGCGTCGCTCGCAGGCAGACAACAAGCGGATGGCCGTGTGGCGACTGCGACTGCGACTTGCGCTCGAACACCGCACACCGCCATCGCCAACGGCCCCCTCACCGCTCTGGCAGTCGCGGGTGCGCGGTGGCAGCCTGGTGATCGCCGCCGAGCACGACGACTATCCCACGCTCGTGGCGGAGGCGCTCGATCGGCTCGTGGCCGCCGATTTTGTGATGGCCACGGCGGCCCGTGCCGGGGGCATCACCAGTTCGCAGCTCGCGCGGCTGTTTGCCAAGAACGCCGCTGCATCCACGACCCTCAATCGGCTGCGGGCCGCCCGCGGCCTGCCGCCGATCCGCTAGCCGATGGGCTGGAGAAACCGCAGGCGGCCACTTGACCGACCGCCACCCAACGTCTATTTTTGAGTGTTCAAAAAATATTTTTTGGCGACTCAAAAACGGTGCTGCATGCCGATTCGCCTTGCCGACCGCCGCGGTTTCAGCCTCGTCGAGCTGCTCGTGGTGATCGCGATCCTCGGAGTGCTCGTCGGTCTGCTCCTGCCAGCGGTGCAGAGTGCCCGCGAAGCGGCCCGCCGTTTGCAGTGCTCGAGCAACCTCCGGCAAATCGGCCTCGCGCTTCACGGCTATCTCGACGCGCGGCAGCGTTTTCCCGCAGGTTATGCCGCCGACACCGCCAGCGGCACCCGCGACCCCGCCACGTTTGACGCCGGCCCGGGTACCGGCTGGGGCCTCGCGATCGCCCCGTTTATCGAGGAAGCGGCCGTCGCTTCGGACTACGACGCGTCCGCAGGAGTGGCCGTAGCCGCCAATCAAGGCGTGGTGTCGCGTTCGCTCGGCGTGTTCCTGTGCCCCACGTCCACCGGCCCACGAGAACCCTTCGCCGCCCAGAACGAGGCCGGCGCGGCCCATGCTTCCGGCGCGCGGCTCGGACGCACCGATTTCGTGGCCAACGCAGGCCACGAGGACCCGTGGGACACGGCCCCGCTGGCCTCGTGGGCCGGCGTGGCAAACGGTCCGCTATATCGCAACTCCCGCACGCGGCCGGCCGACGTGCGCGATGGCCTCTCGATGACGGTATTCATTGGAGAGCACTCGCAGGCCCTCTCGCAGAAAGCATGGGCGGGCGTGATACCCGGAGCCTGGTGCCAGCCGACCGACAAGCAGCGGGCCGCCGGGACGGCGGCAGAGCATGCCGCCGCCCTCGTGCTCTCGCATAGCGGCCCAGCCGCGAACGAGGCGGGCGTGATCCATGTGCCGAACGACCCCGCCGGCCACTGCGACCAGATGTTTTCCGAGCATCCCGCCGGGGCGAACGTCGTCTTCGGCGACGGCTCGGTGAGGCTGATCGAAGCTGCCATCGACCGAGCGGCGTGGGCCGCTATGTGCAGCATCGCCGGCGGCTGAGACCTGCGAGCGCCTTCCGCTGCGGTCAGCGGCGAAGGCACGGAGGGCTTTCCATTGACGGCCAGACGAAGCGCCTCGGTCGCGTCGGCCGGCATCGCGTACGTCGGACCGGTCGGCTTTCTTACCGTTGAGAATCAGTCGGGCGTGCATGTCGGGCCTCTGAATCCATTCGATGGTGGCACTACCTCTTCGCCGGCCGAAACCGATCGAACCGCGACCTAGGGATACTCGGCACCGGGCGAGTCGTCCACTTCCACCACCCGCAGCATCGAGGGCTCCGGCCAGGGATCTTCGTGGGGTTGATCGCGCTTCGAGTTGAGCGTCTCCCACCGCAGCACGAATCGGCGGCCGGGAATCCCGGATGCGCCTCGATCGTCGGCGGTGCGGACGGCCATCCCGGGAAATGACGACTCCACCCGCGTCAACTCGGCAGGCAGGCTTTTCGGCGAGGCGGGCTCAGTTCGCACGACCGCGAGCGACTCGTCATCGAGCAACCACACGCCGGTGCCTTCCTTGGCGTGGCTGAAGGAAAGCCGCAACTCGCCCTTGGCCGCCGGTTTGACCGCGCCGAGGCTGATGTGGGCCGTGGGGAGGGAGCCGCGGCCGGTGCCGTTGAGAATGCCCCCCTCGACGGGCACGGGATCGACGACGATGCCCGGGGTGTCGAGCCTGATCGGCAGGGCGATGCCGCGGCCGTCGATGGTCTCCCACTCGATCAGGTCGCTGCTCCGGGCATACCCAAGGTCGTGATTGGTGCTGCAGTCAGGCGTGTCGCGCCAGACCCATGACACGTGATACCGGCCATCGGGACCGAGAATCGGCTGGTGCGCATAGGCACTTCGCTCCTCCTCGCCGTCGAAGAAGGGCTCCTCGAACAGCCGTCGCCACGACCGGTCGGACTCGTCGTAGACGTTGAAATAGTCCCTGCCGTTTCCGCTGCCCCCCAAGCGGTAGCGGAAGAGGAGCAGGCCGTCGGTGCGGGTGAGAAACATCGGATAGGTGCACCGTTTTTCCTCCCGCCCCACCATCGCCGGAACCTGCTCGAAGGTCTCGATCGCGGCCGGAACCTGCGTGCGGTAGTAGGTCAGCCCCGATGATCGCCCGATCCGCGTTCTGGAACTTCTTTCCGGTCGTCGCCGCCGTCCTCATCGCCGCGTAGGGGCGGGAGTCCACGGCCCAGACCTGGTCTGGTGCCGGCGGCAACAACCTTTGGATCACCGGCGAGAACTGGTCGTCCGGGGCGGCGCCCACCAGCGGGGCCGAGGTCGTGTTCGACGGCTCCTCGGCGCTCCAGCTCAGCAACGTCATGGGCGGCCCGCTCACGGTGAAGTCGCTCACCTTCACCTCGGCCCAGACCCAGCCGGTTGCGATCGCGACGGGCACCGGGCAGCCGCTGACGTTCAACACCTCGGGCACGATCCTGAACGTGCAGTCCGGAAGCCACACGTTCACGGGAACGAACAGCGCCGGCACGGGAACGCCGCAGTGCTGGTTCTTCAGCACCACGGACAGCGGCGTCAACTACACCTACAACATCGAAGCGAACGCGGTGTTCACGATCGCGGGCCGGATGGGAATCGGCGGCAACGGCAC
The DNA here is from genome assembly GCA_032117045.1 of Pirellulales bacterium. Lineage (GTDB taxonomy): Bacteria > Planctomycetota > Planctomycetia > Pirellulales > UBA1268 > QWPN01. Next base: position 7,148 of record JAUMAF010000270.1, read on the forward strand.
CGGCGTCATCAACCTCTCCGGCTCCGGCGTGGGCGGTACGGGTGCCTTTCGGGCGCTCGGCACCGGCACCTTCAGTTCGTACAGCACGGCCGAGTTCAATCTCGTGACCGATGCGGCCATCGGCGTCGATGCCAGCCGGCTGTTGATCCCCTACCCGATCAAGACGCCCAGCGGCACCTCGGCATTCACCAAGCTCGGATCGGGCACGCTCCAGACCGGGCTTTCCTTCCACGCGATGCGGGGGAAATATTTGGGACGAGAGCGACTTTGTACGAAGTGCTCTCGCCGGTTTCTGAGGCAAGGGCCGCGCTGCTCTGAACCTGCCGAAAATCGCTCCCGACCCCGATTTCCCAACGCCATCTCCGGGCCCGTTGTTCAGAACGGTCGGGGGAGGGGGGACTTGTAGTCCTACACCGTCGACGGTACGGTTTTTTTCTGTTATGACGGAAAACGACTGGTTTTTTCGGCCGAGCGGTACCCCCGATCATGAAGGATTCCACCATGTCTCTTGTTCGTCGCGCCTACGCTCTTTGCCGTTTCGATTCCCGGCACCGCGACTCCCAGAGGCAGCGATGCACGCTGGTTGCCACCGTCCTGCTGGGCGGTGTGGCCAGCATCGCTGCCGCGGCTCCGACGACGTTCACGAGCCGCTCGTCATTCGAAGCGTCGCTGCCAACGGGCGACTTCTTCAACAATTTCTCGGGAGTTCCGGACGCAACTAACGCTCCCGTGTCGAGTGTGAGCGGCAGCGGTGGGACGCCGGCCATCAGCTACACCATCACCGCCCCCACTGCTGGCCTCGGCGTCTTCCCCGACATCAACCCGACGAAAGCGGTCGGCAACTGGAACTCTGGCAACAACGTGGTGGTCGATTTCACGTCCGGCAATGTCTTCTCTGCCGGTGCGAGCGTCTGGCTGACCGACATCAATGGCAACCGGCAAGCGGGCAGCGTGACCGTGAACTTCAGCAACGGTTCGTCGGCGGTCGTGCCCAGCACGACGACTGGCGACTACGGCTATCTGGGCATCACGGCTGATACCGGCCCGCTCACGCAGATGACGATCGTGGGAACAGGCGGATCGACCTACGTGAATCTCAGTAACTTCTCGACTGCGGTGCCAGAGCCGTCGACGATGGCACTGGTGATGGTGGCGGCAGGGATCGCCGCCGTACGACTGAAACGCGGGGATCGATGATCCCCTTCTTCGTATCAGCAGCAACACGACGTGGAGAAGGAGAGTCACGAGTGATGCAGGGATGACCGGACGCTCAAAATCGTTCATCACAGGCATGGATTTGGTGGCGAGAATGCCTGCACTCGAAGCGTCGCTCGACGAGCGGCATCGGCATCCGAAGCTGGATCCAGTTTCTCCACACGATTGTCGCCACGACGCCGCCACAGGTCGACGACAAAGTCTCGTCTCATTGAGATGTCACTCTCGCTAGCAGATCTCCGGCGGCACGCGATCGCGGGGCACACGGCTGCCGTCGATGTCGATGGCCACGTCGAACACGTGGAG
>JAUMAF010000271.1:0-1780 GCA_032117045.1 Pirellulales bacterium
GTGTTTTGCGACACGGCCACACCGCCCGATACCGCTACGTTGTAGGTGGCATTGGTCGCCGTGACGTCGAGACCGCCGATATTCTGAAGCATTGCATTTCGCACGATCGCCTCGACCGTGTCGGTGATCACATTCACCGACACGCTGCCCGATGCCGCCACGCCATATTTCTGCCCGCCGGGCGACTCCTTCGCATTGGAGGCGTTGGGGCTGGTGTCGGGCTTGTCATCGGTGTTCGCGGCGGCCAAGGTCGCGGTCACGACGAGCCCATCGTTTTTGGCCGAGACCGTGGTCTTGCCGCCCGAACTCAGCGATCCTTGCACGTTGGCCGGCTCGAGCAGCGCGTGCGCCGTGCCCGTCGCGACGCTGGCGTCGAGATTCACGATGCTGCCCGTTTGGTCGGACGAGTTGGTGGAGAGCTGGATGGTGCGGGCATCGACCACGGTGACGAAGTAGGTGCTGCCCGAGGTAAGCCCGCCAATGGCGGTGCCGCCACCGGCGTCGTAAACGACGGCCTGCCCATCGCGGAAAGTGTGCAGCGAGTCGAAGTGAATCGCGTTGGCCGTGCTATCGACAATCTGCACCGCCCGGAACGGAGCGCCGATGGCGTGCGCCGTGCCGGTGGCGACTGTCGCATCCACATCGATCCAGACGCCTCGTGCGGCGTCATCGGCGGTCTTTGCCAGCCGGATCACCGTGTCGCTGACGCGGATCACGAAGTATTCGTTCTTGTTGGCCAGCCCGCCAATGCTCGTGCCGCCACCGTTGCTGTAGAAGACCTTCTGGCTGGTGACGAACCCGTGCGCATAGCCCAGGTCGATCGTGTCGACGTCGGCCAGCGGTTTGTCGGCGACGGCGACGGCCGGGGTGATCGCCACGCGGAGCGAGTGGGCCTCGCCCGTGGCGTCGGAGCTGTCGATACCGATGATCGGCAGGGAAGCGGTGAGCAGTTTGATCGTGAAGGGATCGACAGAGAGCACGCGATAAACGCCGCCGCTCGAGATCCCGCTGCCATCGACGGCACCAGCGACGCCGCTGAAGGCGTAGGTGACGATGTCGTTGTCAACAAGCCCGTGGGCCGCGGTGAAGGTGATGGTGTTGGCGACCGCGTCAACCGTGGCCTCGGCTTGGCTGAGCGCGAGCGGGGTTGTGCCGACGGGCGTCAGCGTCCGGGTGCCACTGCCCAATGGGCCGCCGCTCAGATCGACCACGAGGGGATCGAGGTCCGCGGTCTTCATCAGCCGCACCGCCGTGTCGCCCACGAGCGAAACCGCGTAGGACGCCCCCTGCGTGAGCCCGGTGATGCCCGTGCCGCCACCGTTGTCGTAGATCACCCGGTCACCGCCACGCAGGCCATGCGCGTAGCCCAGATCGATGGACTCATCGGAGCCATTGACCACATCCGCGGCCACGAACGCCGCGGCGAAGCCTTGGGCCGTCCCACTGGCCCCAGCCTTCGTGAGGTTGATGACCTCGGGAGTCGCCTTCCGCGCGTTGGCCAGAGTTGTCGCCAGTTGGAAGGCATTCGGATTCGCCGCATCAGGTACGACGTAATAGGTGGCACCGTTGGTGAGCCCGCCGATTGCCGTGCTTCCCCCGGTCCGATAGACGACGGGCTGCCCGAGCACGAAGCCGTGCGGCTGGCCTATGTCGATGCTCTCCGCGGCACTCACCACGGCAGCAACAGGACTGAAGACCCGTCCGAGATTGTGGCTGTTGCCGACGACGCCGTCTGCGTCGAGGGCCAGTCGCAGGCGATGCGCCGTGCCAGATCCGGGAT
>JAUMAF010000272.1:0-6063 GCA_032117045.1 Pirellulales bacterium
TCGCCGTGGGCATCGGCCTCGAGCGTCCCTGGGATGCGTCGCTCGCGCTGCTCGCCGAAGCCCCGCTCGCCTGCCGCATGCCGGGGGTGCCGGCGAATGTGCGGGTCACGATCCTCGACTCCGTCACCGCCGACGGCCGGCTCACCGGGGCCCGCATCGGCCTGCTCGAAGCGGCGGGCCGCTCGGGAGAAGTGCGGATCGACTGGGGCCGGGCGGTGACGCGGGCCGGGGCGATCACCCTCGACGGCGACCCGCGGCAGGATGCGGACATTGCGATCGAAGGCCCCTGCACCGTAGTTTCTCTCGACCGATACCAGTGGCTGCAACTCGATCTGGGGTTTGCGGGATGATCATCACGCTCGACGGTCCGGCCGGTGCCGGCAAGAGTTCGACCGCCCGCGCGCTCGCCGCCCGGCTCGGCTGGTGGTATATGGACACCGGCGCGATGTATCGCGCCGTGACGCTCGTGGCGCTCGAGCAGGCGGTGCCGCTCGACGACGCGGCCCGGCTCGCCGCGGTGGCCGAGACGTTGGCCATCGCCTTCCGCGACGGACGCGTGTTCGTGGGCGATCGCGACGTCTCCGCGGAGATCCGCACCGAGGGGATCACCGCCGCCACGCGGTCGGTCGCCGACGCACCGCCGGTGCGCGAGGTGATGAAGCGGCTGCAGCGACGACTCGCCGAGGGGATCGATGTGGTCACCGAGGGCCGCGATCAGGGGTCGGTCGTGTTTCCGCAGGCCGAGCTCAAGGTGTTTCTCACGGCCTCGGCCGAGGAGCGGGCCCGCCGCCGCCATCGCGAGGAGTCGGCCCGGGGCGTGGCGGCCTCGCTCGCCGACGTGCTCGCCGCGCAGAACCGTCGCGACGAAGGGGATCGCGTCCGGCCCGTGGGGGCCATGCACGCCGCGTCCGACGCCGTGCTCGTCGAGACCGATGGCCTCTCGCCGGAACAGGTGATCGACCGCCTCGTGCAGCTGGTCGAGGAGCGGCGTGGTCCGCGATCCGCATGACAAGGCGGACGGACGACGAGGCGAATCGTGGCGGGCGAAAGCCTCCCCGGCGGGGAGGCCACAGCACGTTCGGCAAGTGCCTGTATTCGGTCCTGTGGATGCTCAGTCGCACGCTCGGCGTGGCGCTCTTCGGCGTTCGCTACCGGTTCGTCGAGCCGCTGCCGCCGACGGGCGGCATCGTCGTGCTCTCCAGCCACCAGAGCCATCTCGATCCGCTGCTGCTCGGCCTGGCGACCGACCGCCGGATGTCGAGCCTGGCGCGGAGTTCGCTCTATCGATTCAAGCCGTTCGGCGCGGTGATCACGGCGCTCGACGCCGTGCCGATCGACCGCACCACCTCGGCGGTCACCGCGATGAAGCTCGTGATCGAGCGGCTCGTGCAGGGTGCGGCCGTGATCATCTTTCCGGAGGGCACGCGCACCGGCAACGGGCAGCTCGGCGAGTTCAAGCACGGCTTCGGCCTGATCGCGAAACGGGCCGGAGTGCCGGTGGTGCCGGTCGCGATCGTCGGGGCCTATGAGTGCTGGCCACGGACGCGGCTCTTTCCCCGGCCGGGGCGGATCCGGCTCGAGTTTGGCGAGATCCTCACGGCCGCCGAGGTGGCTGCGATGGACGAACGGCAGATCTTCGACGTCTGCACCCAGCGGCTCCGCGATCTCGACGCCAAGGCCCGCACGGCGCTGGCAGCCCCTCGCTGAGTGCATGCCCGTACAAGCCGACCGGCCGTGAGGCCACGGGCCGCGCTGCGTTGGACGCCAAGCCTTCCACGCTTCACGGCACGGCCGGTGGCGTGGTGCTGCTCCGGGCCCGCTTGAAGGGATCGATCGTGCCTCCTCCCGGCCCCGGCGGTGGAGTGTCGGCCGACTGTCCGAAGGGCATGAGCTTCGGCCATTCGAGATTCATGCCGGGCCACGCGGCAGCGGGTGCGGCAGGCGCTGGCGGGGGTGTCGTGGCGAGCGGCGCAGCGGTCGGCACCGCGGCCGGCGCGGCCGTGAGCAGGTCGTTGGGGCTGGGGAATGCACGGCCTTGGTCGCCCGGCTGTCCGGGCGTCGAGACCAGCATCGCGGGCAGGCCCGCCGGATCGCCGCGTTCGATCACGCGAATCGAGACATCGTCGATCAGCGCCTCGCCGAGCCCCGTCAGGGCGAAGGTCACCGTGAAGGGCTCCCCGACGGCCTCGGAGGGCACGATCCGATGGAGCACGAGCCGCCGCCAGACCTTGGTGGTGGCCACGCGTTCGCCGAGCGCCGGTCCGCCGAGCGAGTCGAAGACGAACAGTCCGTCCACGCTGCCGGCGATCGGCTTGGGCACGAGGACCTGGGCCGAGATCTCCACGAGTTTTCCCGGCTGCGTCGAGATGGGCGGCGTCGTGATCCACACGGGCGGCGTTTCGACGACGACGGGCGCCTCCTCCGGATTGAAAGGTTTGGCGATCAGCCGCAGACATCCCTGACCGGTCGCGGGACGCGATTGCGAGACCTCCACGCCCGTGCGGATCTCGGGCTGAGCGCGCGCGAAATGCCGCCAGCCTCCCCCGGCCAAGTCGTCGATCCGTTCCATGCCGCCCCCTGGCAGGAGTTCGGGGCCAGGCACCGTAGCGGCCCGGGCTGCCACAAACCGCCACTCCTCGGCGAGCGCGGAATCCGACGCCGTGAGCGGGCTGGCCACCATCGATCCCTCGGCCTTGACGCCGTTTTCCCAGACGCGGCGTTCGAACTGCCCGGCGATCGCCGCCGCCCGCCGGAGCTTGAAGACCGCCATGACCGGATCGGCGACGGCGATCGCCTCGGCCTCAGCCGCCAGTCGCCCCGCCTCGGTGAGCATCGGCACGGCGCTCACCGGCGGCGGACCACTGAGCGCCTGCGGCGGCAGTCGGCCGAGCAGGTCGCCGGCGCCGGCGAGCGCCGTGGAGGCGATCGCGCGGGCGGAGGAGAGTTCGACCGCCGTCATCCCGCGAATCCGTTCCTGCACATGGGCCGTCACCGCCGGCTCACCGCTGAAGAGGATGATCGCGTGGGTCATGAAGTCGTCGATCGTCACCGACACGCCCCCGGTCACCCGCTGCTGCCGCACGGGACGAAGCCCCCCGGCCGACACCTCCCAGGCCTGATGCGCCTCCGGCACGCCGGGCACGAGAATCGTCAGCGGCGCCTCGTTGGGTGGGATGTCGGCGCCCGCATACCGTCGCGCGACGATCTGCGAGCCCTGCACGCACCTCCAGGCCACCACCATCCGCGCCCTGGCCGCTTCCATCACGTAGGCCTGCACCTCGTCGCTGCTGGTCTGGGCCTGGGCCGCGAATCGTCCCGCCGCACCCCACGGCTCGAGCACCTGCAGCCGGAGGTTCATCTCGCGGGCGGCGGCCGCGCGGGCGCGGGCCTCGCGGTCGTCGCCATCGAGTCGGCTCGTGGAGGTGAAGAGGATGCCGCGGGTGCCGGCGGCGATGGCCGAGAGCGCCGCCAGCGAGAGGCTCTCGCCGTCGACGGCCAGTCCGCGTCCGCCCACGCCGGCCAGCGCCGCCGCCTGACGGGCCGCCCGGGGGTCGATCTCGGTGGAAATCGTGGCGAGGAGCGGCGTGCCGGGCCGGGCGAGCCGCGGCCGCTCCCGCAGCCACTTCAGATAATCGACGAGTTCGAGACTCGTGCCGAGCACGGTCTTCCGCGCCACGAGCATGTCGATGTGCCGGGAGATACTCCGCAATCCGGAATCGGCGGAGGCGATGAGCGGCCGGCCCGGTCGCAGATCGCAGGCCCGCACGCGGCGACCCCGTTCGGCGAGCTGTTCGACGTCGGTGTCGGCCAGCCCGCTGCCCATGTCCCACATCAGCACGCGGTCCCAGTTGCGAAGCGCCGGCAGTGACTCGGGCTCCCGCAGGTCGATGTCGGGAATCGGCGGTGGCGGGCAGATCACCCACAGTCCGGCGCGACGGGCCTCGGCGAGCTGCTCGCCGGTGGCGGCCGCGGCGAATCGCACGCAGTTGAAGCCGAGGGAAGCGAGCGCTTCGAGCGGTTCGCCGTTGAAGTCGATCGACCTCGGAAAGAATGGCAGTCCGTCGATCTCGAGCACGCCGCGGGAGAGCCCTGCCGGCGGGTCCACGATCGCGGCCTCGGCCGCGGCCGGCTGCACGAGCGGATCGCGGATCGGTGCCGCTCCCCGCGCGGCGAGATCAGGCGGCGGCAGCAGGCCCGTCACATGCAGGTCATCGATCGCGATCTCGAATCGGCTGGCCGTTGACGGAGCATCGAGGACGACGTGCGTGACCCGTGCGGCATCGGTGCTGCCGGGGCCATGCTCCAGCCGCAGCGCGGGCAGCTGCCGGGCGAGCGTCTGCGGAATCCCGCCGGCTTCGAGCATCTCCCAGCGGTCGATGTCGCGGGAGGCGTCGCCGAGCACGAGGGTCTCAACCGGCCTGCCGGTTTTGGTTGAGATCCAGCCGGGCATCGTCACGCGGAGCGCGAGCCGGATGGCGGCGCGATTCCCGCGTACCCAGACGGTCGTATGAAGTTCGTCGAGGATCGCGGCCGGGCCGATTGGCATCTCGACCTGCAGCGGCTGGCCAGCCGGCGACTCGATCACGAGTCGCTCGTAACTCGCCCCGCGATGCGGTGTGTCGCGGCTCCGCTCGTGGTGGGCGACCCGGGCCGCGCCGGTGGCGTGCCACGCGGTGTCCGGCCCTTCGAAACCCTCCTGAACCTCGCCAGCCTCGGCAGGCCAAAGCCCTCCGGCGAGAACCAGGCCGATGGCGGCCAGCCAAGACCGGCATCGCGGCGGCCGCGTCGGGCAACCAGCCTGCGGCGGTGTGGAAGATGGGCTGGCCATGGGAATCCGGGGAAGGACGAACGACCGGGGCTTCTACCAGCCCGCGGCCCGGGCGAGAAAGCCCAACGCCACGTCGCGACCTGCAGCGAGCCGTTGGGTCGATGAGCCGGCGTGTCCGTATGGTGTCGCCACCGATTGGGTGCCACTCGGCGCGGGATGGGGAAAATGGGGGAGGCTGTCGCAAAAGGCGTCGCTCCGTGGTTTGATGGTAGTTTGACCGCTTCATCCTCCCTTGCCGATCGCCGCCCACGTCCATGAAGCCGTCAACGGCCGACAACCTGTTGCACCTCGCGGGCGACCTCGACCTCGTGCCGGCCGCAGCGCTTGGCGAAGCCTTCGCGGAAGCAGGCGGTCACAATCTCGACGCCGCAGCCTTCGGTCAGGCGCTCGTGAGGCGGGAGCTGGTCACCGGCTTTCAGTTGGAGCGGCTGCTCCGCGGCGAACGTGGCGGCTACTACTACGGCCGGGCCAAGGTGCTCTACCAGATCGGCGCCGGATCGTTTGCGCGGGTCTACCGCGCGATCCATCGCGACACTGGCGAAGTGCTGGCGGTAAAGGTGCTCCGCAACCGATTCTCAAACGACGTCGACAAGTGCCGCGCGTTTCAGCATGAAGGCGAGATGGGCCGTCTGCTCCGTCATCCCAACATCGTCGCCATCGAGGATGTCGGCGCGGAGAACGGATCGAGCTACATCACGATGGAGTTCGTCGAAGGGCAGACGCTCCGCGAACTGGTCAAGATTCGCGGCGCGGTCGACGTGCCGCGGGTGCTCGACCTGCTGCACCAGGCTGTCTGCGGTCTCGAGTACGCCCACCGGCGCGGGGTGACCCACCGCGACATGAAGGCCTCCAACGTGATCATTTCGTCGTCCGGCCGCGCGAAGCTCGTCGACTTCGGCCTTGCCGGCGTCGACGATTCGGGCGACAAGGCGCTCGGCCGCGTGGACAAGCCGCGGACGATCGATTACGTGGCCCTCGAGAAGGCCACGGGAGTCCGCGACGACAGCGTTCGCAGCGACATCTACTTTCTGGGCACCGTCGCCTACCTCGCCCTCGCCGGCGTCGCGCCGCTGACGGAGTCGCGGGATCGCAGCGTGCGGGGCGACCCGCGGCGGTTCACGCAGGTGGTGCCGCTGGGCACTCGAGCTCCGGACGTGCCACGGGATGTCGTCGACATCGTGTCACGGATGATGCACATCGATCCCATCGAGCGGTGGCAGACCGCGACCGATGTG
>JAUMAF010000273.1:0-5103 GCA_032117045.1 Pirellulales bacterium
ACGCTGCCGATCGTGGTGCTCACCACCATCGCCCGGCCACGATGCCCGGCCTCGATCAATTTTCCTTGGAGTGCCGCGGCCACCAACTGATTGAGTCCGTTGACGGAGGAGAAGGCCGCATAGACGACGAGAAACAGCGCCGCGAGCAGGTCTGGCCGCCGCGCCTGCAGCGGCCCCCAGGCGGCGGCCAGCACCGCGAAGCAGGCTGCCATCCCCAGACTCGTTCCAACGAGCGTCCACTTCTTCACCGGTCGCCGCGACAGCGGCCCCGAGAAGAACAGCGGGGGCACGCTCTGGCCGCCCCGGTTGAGAACGGGCAGGAGGCCGCGAAGGAAACCGGAGTCGACGACCGCGTCGAGCACCGCCGGCATGATGATCGTCTCGGTCTTGAAGATCCAGCCGACGCGGACCACGACCTGATAGCACTCCAGCCAGAACGTGTTTCGGGCCTCGCGAACCGCATCGCCGGGGTCCGCGGTGGAGAATTCCAACAGTGGCGGGATAGGATCAAGATCGGTCGTGTCGTCGCCCATCGTCGCCGCAGCATGAGGGTTTTTATCGATGTCGTCCATCCGCGCTGTCTGCGTCGCCGTCATCCTGCTGTCGCCCACCGCACGAGCCGGCGAGGTGCCGGTGTGGTTCGGCACCTACACAAACTCCAAGACGAGGTCGCAGGGCATCTACGGAGCCCGCTTCGACACCGACCGCGGCACGCTCACACCGCCGGTCCTTGCCACCCCTGCTCGGAATCCGTCGTTCCTCGCCTTCCATCCGCGGCGGCCGATGCTCTATGCGGTGGCGGAGATCGCAGCCGCCGACGGCACACCGGGGGGCGCTGTCGAGGCCTTCGCGGTCGATGAGACGACGGGGGCGCTCGAGTCCCGTGGCACCACGTCGACCGGTGGTCCCGGCCCATGCCACGTCGCGGTGGATTCCGACGGCCGGGTCGTCCTCGCGGCCAACTACGGCGGCGGGAGCGTGGCCTGCCTGGGACTCACGGAGGGCGGGCAGCTCGAGCCGCTCGTCTCGGGTGACGGGCCCGGTGGCCTCCTGCACCATGCCCTCGACCGCGCGGGCGAGACGGGCCTCCATCCCAAGCGGCAGGAGAAGCCCCATGCCCATTCGGTCGACGTGACGCCGAATGGCCGGTTTGCGATCGTCTGCGACCTCGGCCTCGACACGGTCTTTGTGCACGCGCTCGATGCCACTCGCGCGGTCCTGGCACCGCACACCGCCACGCGGACGACCTTCGGTGCCGGCCCGCGACACTTCGCCTTTCATCCGCAGGGCCGATTCGGCTACTGCGTCGACGAGCTCGATCTCACCGTGACCGGCTTCGCCGTCGATGAAGAGGCCGGCAGGCTCACCTCCTTCCAGACGCTCTCCACGCTGCCCGACGACACAGGCGACCGGACGGGATTCACCGCCGCCGAGATCGCGGTGCATCCATCGGGCCGCTTCCTCTACGCGAGCACCCGGGGGCCCGACACGATCGCGTTCTATCGGATCGACGAGGCGACGGGACGGCTGACGTTCACGGGCGTCGAGCCGATCCGCGGAAAAACACCCCGCCACTTCGCGATCGCTCCGGGTGGACGGTTTCTGCTCGCCGCCGGCCAGCAGTCGAACACGGTCGCCGTATTCGCGATCGACCAGGAGACTGGCGGGCTCACGTTCACGGGCACGTCGATCGACGTGCCAAGCCCGGTGTGCATCGCCTTCCGGCCGTGAGCGGCCCGCTCCACCACGGAAAATCTCTATGCGATCTCAGACCCTTCTTTGGTCCCGGTGGCTGGCGGCCAGCGTCGCCGTCCTGACAACGGCTGTCATCGGCTGCGATGCCGCCCGACCACCGCACCCGGCCGTGGGCCGCGGGATGGGGTCGTTGCCGATCGTCTCGCTCGACGATGTGTCGCTGCCCGTGCCAGCACTCACGGGCCGGGTCACGCTCCTCAACTTCTGGGGCACCTGGTGCCCGCCCTGCCGGCGGGAACTGCCGGGGCTCGTGCGCATTGCGGAACGGTTGGCCAAGGAGCCGCGGTTCCAGCTCGTGGCCGTCTCGTGCGGGTCAGGTGGCGACGGCGACGATCTTGGCAGCGAGACCAAGGCGTTTCTCACCTCGCGGCAACTCCCGATCGCCGCCTGGGGCTTTGCGGATCCGCTCGCCACGACACTGTTCGCTTCGGCCTATGGGCTCGAGGCGTTTCCGACCACGTATCTGATCGGGCCCGACGCCCGGGTGCGGCGGGTGTGGACCGGCTATCGTTCGAGCGACGAGGCCGACATCGCCGCGTCGATCGTGGTGTTGCTCAGGGAAATGCCGGCGGAGGTACGGGCTTCGCCGCCGTGAGCCGGCCGAGCGTGTCGAGGAGTTCGCGGGCGGCCCGCGGCGGATCGGCCGCCCGCGTCACCGCAGATGCCACCGCCACGCGGCTGACCCCGAGATCGACGAGTGCCGGGAGGCTCTCGGTGGTGACGCCACCGATCGCGAAGGTGGGCAGGGAAATCTCTCCGCAGACCGTCCGCAGAAACTCCGGCGGGGCGTGGACGGCGAACGACTTCGTCGCCGATGGGAAGCAGGGCCCGATGCCAAGGTAGTCGGCGCCGTCGGCCACGGCCGCCCGGGCCTCGCTCGCATCGTGTGCGGTGCGGCCCACGAGCGGGCCCGGCCCGATCACGCGGCGAGTGAGCTCCACCGGCAGGTCATCCGCCCCCACGTGGGCGCCGTCGGCGTTGACCGCGGCCGCCACGTCGACGCGATCATTGACGACGAGCAGCGGCCGCTCGCCAGGGCCGCCACGCCGTACGATCGCCAGGGCCGTGCGGACACGGTCGACGAGCACCGGGACGGGCAACGACTTGTCGCGAATCTGAAACATCGGCACGCCCGCCTCGACGAGCGACTCCATCATCCGCGCGAAGGCCGCCGCATCGTCACGACCGTCGACGAGCACGCAGAGACTCACGCCGGCCAAACGCTCCCGGGCATTGGCGGCCACGACCGCCGCCCGTTCGAGCGTGTAGAGGCGGTACCGAATCGCCTCGAAGACCGCCGCCGTGTCGGTCGCCACCACGGCGGCGCATTCCTGCAGGCTCCGGAGCGCCTGCGCGGCCCGCGCGGCATTCGCCGCGACGAGATCAGCGATGCCGCTCCGCGTCAGCGACGCGGCCGCCTCCAGGCCGACACCCACGTCTCCACCCACGTCGCGGGCGGCGATCCGTGACCGCAGGCCCTCGTGGGCGAGCACCACTGCCAGCTCGTGCCGGAGATTCTTGGCGAGCCCCGTGAGATGCTGATCGTCGAGGCCAAACCGGAGCACGTCCTCGAGCACCCGCAGGGCTTCGCCCGCCCGGTTGGCCGAGGCGTCGATCGCCCGCCAGATGCCGGCCGCCCCGTACCCGCCCGTTCTGCCAGATTCGCCCGGTTCCATGATTTCCCCCCGTTGTAGCACGCCCCACTCGCCTTGGTGAAAGCCGCTGCCGCACCTACACTCCCGACCCCCGAAAACGCCCCGGATCGACTCCCATGGTCGCCGTCCGCTACCTCACACTCCTCTGGCCGGGCCTCCCTTGGCTCTGGCTCCGGGGTAGTCTCGCCGGGTTGGTGCTTGCGCTGGCGTTTGCGGTGTCGCTGGATATCGCGGTCATCGCCACCTGGATCTGGCCGGGGCTCGTCGAACTCCCGGTCACCATCGGCCTCTGGGCATCGACCGCGGCCATCTGGCTGATCGCGATCGTGTCGGCCGCCTCCTCGTTTCCGCCGGCGATTCGAGTGCTTCGAAGTGCGGACGCTGACGCGCTCTACGTGAGGGCACGAGATGCCTACCTCGCCCGCGATTGGCTGCAGGCAGAGACGCGGCTCCGAGAGTTGCTCGATCTGTCGCCGACGGACGGGGAGGCTCAGCTGCTGCTCGGAGGGCTGCTGCGCCGCCTCGGAAGAAAGGATGAAGCCCGTCAGGCCCTGGAAAAACTGGCCCGCAGCGACTCCGGAGCGGCCTGGCGTCGGGCCATCGCCCAGGAACTGGCCAGGATTTCCGGCGGGTCCGGCACCTCCGGCGGCTCCGCTTCCGGCCGCGGTCCCGACGACTCCGACGCGATCGTGCTGCCGATTCACGACGAGTCCAGCACCGCCCGCGGCCGGACTGAAGCGGCCTGAAACCCGCGAAAGATCGCGATTTCGACGGTAGCCACGCCCTGCGACAGACTTTCCGGGCCGACAGTCCTAGAATCCCCAGACGGGTTTGGCGTAAGGTTTGCTGCTCTTGAGTGATCGGGGCGGCGACTGCCGGATTGGCACGCCCGCCCCGTCGTTCAACTCGAGGCATTTCGGGTCAGATCCGCCGCCTCGGTTTGCATCACGCACCTCGGTTTCCGCACAGGACTTTTGCCCATGTACGAGCGTTTTACGGACCGTGCCCGGAAAGTGATGCAACTGGCCAATCAGGAGGCCCAGCGGTTCAATCACGAGTACATCGGCACCGAACACGTCCTGCTCGGCCTCATCAAGGAGGGCAGCGGCGTCGCGGCGAACGTGCTCAAAAATCTTGATATCGACCTGCGGAAAATCCGCATGGAGGTCGAGAAACTGGTGCAGAGCGGCCCCGACATGGTGACCATGGGCAAGCTGCCGCAGACCCCCCGGGCGAAGAAGGTCATCGAGTATTCGATGGAGGAGGCCCGCAACCTCAACCACAACTACGTCGGCACCGAGCACATCCTTTTGGGCCTCCTCCGTGAACAGGAAGGGGTGGCCGCTCAGGTGCTGATGAACCTCGGCCTCAAGCTGGAGGACGTCCGCGAGGAGGTGCTCAACCTTCTCGGCCACGGCATGGAAAACGAGGGGGGCGAGCGGGCCGGCATGGGCGGCCGGCAGCCGGCGGGCGCCGGCGGCGGCGGCGAGGCGAGCCCCAAGGCTGGCAAGAGCAAGACTCCTGCCCTCGACAGTTTCGGTCGCGATCTCACCGAACTGGCGCGGCAGGGCAAACTCGATCCCGTGATCGGCCGCGAGAAGGAGATCGAGCGGGCGATTCAGATCCTCTGCCGCCGCACCAAGAACAATCCCGTGCTTCTGGGTGAGGCGGGCGTGGGCAAGACGGCGATCGT
>JAUMAF010000274.1:0-7559 GCA_032117045.1 Pirellulales bacterium
CGACCGGCCCTTCACCGTCGGCGAGCCAGCCAGCGCCGCGAAGCACCGGCCGCGCCAGCGCGAGGGCGAGGAGCGCCAAGGCCGCCATCCGCAGGAGCAGCAGGAGGATGTGGCTCACCTGCAGCCGGCGGCGATTCGCGACCGCCCGCTCGCGAAGGAATCGCAGCGCCGGGAAGGCGTGGGGCACGGGCTTCCGTCGCATGATCAGATGCAGCACCAGCGGCACGGCCACGAGCGCGGCGCCGCCGACGAGCATCGGTGTGATGAACGACAGGCCCATGGGTTCAGAACCGGTTCCTGCGGCTCACGAGATACTCCATCAGTGCCCTGTCGAACTGCATGCTCGTGTCGAGCGGCACATAGTCGATTCCGGCGCGGAAGCACGACCCGCGGTAGTCGTCTCGAAAGGCTTCCACGGCCGTCACGTAGCCGCTGCGGGCGGCATCGGCATCGATCACGAGCTTGTCATGACCCTCGGGCTCGGTGAGTTCGACCATGCCCTCGAATGGAAACCGCACCTCGGCCTCATCGAGCACATGAAACAAAATCACGTCGTGCCCGCGGTGCCGCAGTCGTAGCAGGGCATCCTTGATCGGGGCCGGATCAGCCAAGAGGTCGCTGAACACCATCACGAGCGACCGATGTCGGAGCATCGCGGCCACCTGCACGAGGCTGTGGCCGATGTCGGTCTTGCCAGACGGTTTCACCTTCGAGAGCACCGAGAGCACCTGCGCGATCTGCGACCGCCGCGAGCGGGCCGGCAGCGAGGCGTGGAGTTTCTCGTCGAACACCATCAGCCCGCAGGGATCCTGCTGATGGATCATGAGCCAGCAGAGGGCCGCGGCGAGTGAGATCGAGTAGTCGAGCTTCGTGAACTGCTGCCGGTAGGTGTAGGCCATCGAGCCGCTGGTGTCGATCACGAGGTAGCCCGTGATGTTGGTCTCGGCCTCGAACTTCTTGATGTAGTGCTTGTCGGTCTTGGCATACACCAGCCAGTCGATGTCCTTGGGGTCGTCTCCGGCGGCGTACTTGCGATGCTCGCTGAATTCGACCGAAAAGCCCTGGTAGGGGCTGGCGTGAAGGCCCTGCAGGAAGCCCTTGACGATAAATTGGGCGCGGAGGTCGAGCCGCGCGATCTGCCGCACGACCTCGGGCTTCAGGTATTCCTCGACCGCGCGGGGCATGCTTCACCACGGGCCCGAGGCCCGGGTCTCTCGGCCGCTCACTTGACGAGCTTGGGGATTTCGGGCTCGGGCGTCTCGCGGAGCAGCCGGTCGATGATCGACTCGCTGGTCAGTCCCTCGGCCTGAGCCTGGAAGTTGGTGGCGATCCGGTGTCGCAGCACGGGCACGGCGACCCGGCGAATGTCGTCGAGCGACACGCTGAACCGGCCGTCCATCGCCGCCATCGCCTTGCCGCCCTGGATGAGAAACTGGCCGGCCCGCGGCCCGGCGCCCCAATCGACGAGCTCGGCGACATACTTCGGAGCCTGCGCATCCTTGGGCCGCGTCGCCCGCACCAGCCGGGCGGCGTACTTGATCACATACTCGCTGACGGCCACGCTGCCCACGAGTTTCTGGATGTTGGTGATCGCCCTGCCCGAGAGCACCTTGCGAACCTCGGGCTTCTCCGAACGGGTCGTCGACAGAAGGATCTGCTCCTCCTCACTTGCCGTGGGATAGCCCACCTTGATGTTGAACATGAAGCGGTCGAGCTGAGCTTCCGGCAGAGGATACGTGCCCTCCTGCTCGATCGGGTTTTGCGTCGCGATCGTGAAGAATGGGTCGGGAAGGTTGTAGGTCTCCTGGCCTACCGACACCTCCCGTTCCTGCATCGCCTGCAGGAGCGCCGCCTGCGTCTTGGGAGGCGTCCGGTTGATCTCGTCGGCCAGGAGAATGTTGGTGAAGATCGGCCCTTCGACGAACCGGAACCGACGGCGTCCGGAGTCATCCTCCTCGAGCACGTTCGTTCCGGTGATGTCAGAGGGCATGAGGTCGGGCGTGAACTGCACCCGCTTGAAGCCGACATCGAGGATCTTCGCGAGGGTCGAGACCATCAGCGTTTTAGCCAGACCGGGCACGCCCTCGAGGAGGCAGTGGCCGCGGGTGAAGATCGCCGCGAAGAGCTGCTCGATGACGTCGGTCTGTCCGACGATCACCTTCTGAAGCTCGTCCTGCATCAGCTTGCGGTGCTGCGCGAACTCCAGCAGAATTTCGTCGAGCGTCTTGGGCTTGGAGGCGGTGGACACCGGCGATCCTTCCTGACGGGCTGTGGTGCGAGGCTTGCATCAGTATCGGGTGTGCATGGCTGATCGGCAATCGACCGGGCTTCCGAGCCCTGCTGCGGTACCAGCGCAGCCTGCCCGACCGGCAGACGTGATACGATGCGAATCGTGAACGTTCGGCGTTGGCCATTCCGGCGGGCCCGTCGTTATCCCGTCCGACCGCCCTGCGGAACCATCGGCATGATCTTGCCGTCGTCGTCCGATGTCGTCCATGCGTTCCGCATCGCGGCGGCCACGGTCATCGTGTGTCTCGTCGCGGCAGGCTGGCGGGCCGCGACCGCCGCGCCGCCGCTCGGCCCGGACGACATCCAGCGTGCGATCGACCGGGCCCGCGACCACCTCCTCACGCAGCAGCGCAACGACGGCTCGTGGGACGCCATGGGATCGGCCGACAAGCGCGTGGGCGCGACGGCCCTGGTGATGCTGGCCCTGTCGAACGCCGGCGTCCGCGCCGAGCAGCCGGCGATGCGACGGGCGCTCGACTGGCTTCGGCAGCAGGAGCCCGACGACACGTATGCCGTCTCCCTCCAGACGATGATCCTCGCCATGATTGCTCCGGAAGCCGACCGGGCCATCCTCGAGCGGAACGTGGACTGGCTGGAGTTGGCGCAGGTCAAGCAGGGCCCCGGCTCGGGCTCGTGGTCGTATACGCAGAACCGCGGCGCAGGGATGGGCGACAACTCCAATTCCCAGTTCGCCCTGCTGGCCCTGCACGAAGCCGCCCGCGCCGGGATCCGCGTCCGCGAGGAGACCTGGGTGCGGGCTCAGCAGTACTGGGTCGCCTGCGGCAACGCCGACGGCTCCTGGGGCTATACGCTCGGCAATGCCGGCGGATCGGGCAGCATGACATGCGCCGGAATCGCGAGCGTCTGGATCACGTCGGAACACATCGGCACACCAGACGCCCGCGCGACCCGCGACAGCGTGTCGTGCTGTGGCGGCGGAAGCACTCCGAGGATCCTCGAGAGGGGGCTCGATTGGCTCGGCCGTCGCTTCACGGTGGCGCAGAACCCGGGTACGGGGGGCGAGACCTGGCTTTTCTACTACCTCTACGGCCTCGAGCGGGTGGGCCGCTTCACCGCCCGACGGTACATCGGCGAGCACGACTGGTATCTCGAAGGGGCACGGATGTTCGTCGCCACGCAGGACCGTCTGTCGGGCAAGTTCATCGCCAACCGGATCGAAGACTCGACCGTGGCCACGAGTTTCGCGCTCCTCTTTCTCGCCAAGGGCCGCCGCCCCGTGATCGTGGCCAAGAGCCGCCACGGGCCCGAGAGCGACTGGAATCGGCACGGCCACGACATCGCCCACCTCGTCGAATACGTCGAGCGACGCTGGAAGAAGGAGTATCCCGCCGGGCTTTCCTGGCATGTGACCGACGTGCCCTCGGCCACCCTCGACGATCTGCAGCAGGCGCCCGTTCTCTGGCTCTCCGGTAAGGTGGCCTTCGATCTGGGCCCGGATGCCGGCCCACGACTGCGTCGCTACATCGACAACGGTGGCTTCATCTTCGCGGAAGCCTGTTGCCCGGAGAGCGCGGAGTTTGACCGCCGTCTCCGGCAGCTCGTGGGCGAGATCTTTCCGGAGCCCGAGTATCGACTGCACCTGCTCCCTCCGGAACATCCCGCCTGGCACGCGGAGGAGATCGTGCCGCCGGAACTGCACCGCCCGCTGATGGGTATCGACTATGGCTGCCGCACCTGCCTGATCTACGCGCCGCCCACGGATCTCGAGGATCCCCGGGCGGCGATGCCGAGCCTGTCGTGCCTCTGGGAGCTCGGCGGGGGGTCGAGCCGCGGTCTGCCGCCCGCCGTGGCCCGCGAGGTCGATGCCGCGCTCGCCATCGGCACGAACGTGCTCGCCTACGCGACCAATCGCGAGCTCAAAAGCAAAGACGCCTTTTTCGGGGCGATGCCGCAGGAGGAGCGGCGGCCCGATCCGACCGATCGCGGACAGCTCGCCATCGGCAAGCTCCGGCATTCCGGCATGTGCGATGCCGCGCCGGCGGCGCTGGCCAACGTCCTGCGGGCCGCCGCCCGCGAAACCGGCATCCGGGTCGACGACACCCCCGCGCTCATCGACCCGATCGACGACCAGCTCTTCGACTACCACCTCGTGTTCATGCACGGCCGCCAGGGATTTGCCTTTGATCAGAAGCGGCGGGAGCGGATCGCGAAGTTCCTCGATCGTGGCGGCATGCTTCTGGCCGACAGCGTCTGCGCCGCCGGCGGCTTTACGCAGGCCTTTCGCGCTGAGCTCGCCGCGATGCTGCCCGACCGGACGCTGGAGGAGATCCCGGCCGATGATCCGATCTTCACGGCGAGTGATTATGGCGGCTACGACATCCGCCAGGTGACGCTCCGCGAGCCGGCCGGGGGCGACGGGCCGCTCGGCGTCCGCAAGCGGGAGATCCCGCCGAAACTGGAAGGGGTGCGGATCGGCGACCGCTGGGCGGTGATCTTCTCACCCTACGACCTCTCATGCGCGCTTGAAAAGCAAAACTCGATGGAGTGCACCGGGTACGGCCGCGAAGATGCCGAGAAGATCGCACTCAACGTGCTGCTCTACTCGCTCAATCACTGACGCCTCGCTGATCGTACAAGCCCAACGCCGTAAGGCGTGGGGTGAACCTGAGAAAAAGTCCCGATGCAGAACAGTTCGCCCGCGGCCTCACGGCCGGTCGGCTTTCACGAGCCAGCGCTTTCGATCCAGCGAGTCACCCGTCGGAGTCGCTCGAACCGCCGACGAGATAACTGGCGTAGTAGAGCAACGTGAGGATGCTCTGCAGCGTGCCGGCGACGTAGGTCCAGGCCGCGGCGTTGAGCACGTTGTTGACGGCCGGCATGTCAGAGGCCGGCACGATGCCGAGATCGACGAGTTGGGCCTTGGCTCGGTTGCTCGCGTCGATCTCCACCGGCAGGTTCACCAGTTGGAAGAAGACGGTGCCACCGAAGAGGATGATGCCCAGCCAGGCGACGGCCGACAACGACATCGCCAGGCCGATCATGAACACGAAGAACCCGAGGCCGCTGCCGAAGTTCGCCACGCCGACGGCGGCGTTGCGGACGGCCATCAGGGAGTAGCCGTGCGCGTCCTGGAGGGCATGGCCGGCCTCGTGGGCGGCGATGCCGACCGCGGCCAGCGTCCGCTCGCCATACACCCGCTCGGAGAGCCGCAGGACCTTCGCCTGCGGATCGTAGTGGTCGTTCAACTGCCCGGGCACCGGCTCGATCTCGATCGTGGTGGCACCGGCCGAGTCGAGGATGTGCCGAGCGGCAGCGGCTCCGGTCAGCGCCGCGGGCTGCTGCGACGCCGCCGCGAATGCGGAGTGCACCCGCCACTGGGCCCACATGGCCAGCAGCATGGCCGGGGCGATCCAGAGCAGGTAGGCGAAATCGAAGTAGAAACCTGGCATGGCCGTGTTGTCCTCGGTTGTGCTCGTGTCGTCGAACGGGGTTTCCTGACGCTGCCGGACAAGCCGCCGAGGCCCGCCACGGCAGACACCCGCACGCCAGACTATTCTAGGAGCCTTGCCGGCGGGCGACTCGCCGGCGTGTCGTTCGGCGTGTTCATGCACTACGCAGCATTCAGCCCGTTTGTTTCCCCGAGACCGTCGGGGGGCCGTGGAGTCGCGGCGGCCTTCGGCCTGCTCGCCGCGGTGATTGGCCTTCCGGGCTGCAGCGGCACGGCTGCCGGAACCGGCAGCGGGTCCGCGGCGACACCATCGGCGGCGGTCGATCGCCCCTCGCTCTGTGACCGGATCGACGCCGTGATCGCCCATGCCCGCGACCGCCGACTCCTGGATGCGGGGGTGCAGGGCGCCTGGCAGGTGGTGCACGGAATCCTCGCCTTCGGGCCGGAGTTTCCCGTCGCGGTGAAAGGGCGAACCGTGCCGGCCCTCGACCACCTGCTCGGAGGCGGACCGATCACCGGCTGGAAACTCCGCCGCAGTGACCCAGGCGTGATCGCCGTCGTCGAAGAGGGGAGCACGATGGGCCAAGGCCACCCGGACCAGTGGCTCGGCTATCTCTCGCAATGCGGTGTCGCCGGCGCGGATGGCGGACGCCTGGCGGGTGGCATCCCGCTCGACACGCCGCTTGTGGTGGCCGGCCGGAGGTTCACGCTCGGCGACCTGCTCGCCCAGGCGAAACACGACATCCGTCCGGGTCAGGAGGCCACGTGGACGCTCATGGCCCTCTCGGCCTGGCTGCCTCCCGACGCCACCTGGACGAGCCGCGCCGGAGAAACGTGGACGACCGAGCGCGTGGTGCGGATGGAGGCTAACGCCGACATCATTTCCGCCGCCTGCGGAGGCACGCATCGTCTCTACGGACTCGCCGCGGCGCTCGACGCCCATCGCCGGGCGACGAACAGCGAACCGACGGGGGGCTGGGCCGAGGCCGCGGCGGTGCTCGACGATTACATCGATCGTGCCCGACGGTTTCAGCAGCCGGACGGCAGTTTCTCGATCCATTATTTCGACCGGCCGGGCACCTCGCCCGACGTGTTCGCAAAGTTGGCGGCCACCGGCCACGTCTTCGAGGTGCTGGCCTTGGCCCTC
This sequence comes from Pirellulales bacterium, assembly GCA_032117045.1. Classification (GTDB taxonomy): domain Bacteria; phylum Planctomycetota; class Planctomycetia; order Pirellulales; family UBA1268; genus QWPN01. Next base: position 6,846 of record JAUMAF010000274.1, read on the forward strand.
GACGACGAGCGGCTCGCGGAGCCGTGGGTGACCCGCGCGGCCGACCGACTCGTGACGCTCCTCGAGCAGACGGAAGACGTGGACGTGGAGTGCGGCGGGCTCTACCACGCCGTCCACGGCCTCGCCCTCTACCGGCGCCGCATCTGCCCTGATGCCCGCACCAGCGGCGGCCCCGCCGTGATGCCAACCCGCCGCTTTCATTCTCCCCTCGTTGGCCCATAATCTTTTTCGGGTCGGTCCATTCCGCGCCAGGGACGTCGCCGTGCATGGACTGATCTTCTTTTTTCTCCACAAGTTCGCCGAACGGTATCCGGCTGGTTCGGTCTCGCGTGTCGGTCAGGCCGCAGACGCCGGGCCCGCAGGCCAGACACACCTGCCGTCCGGGGTCTATCCCGACGCCGACGCCGTGGCGATGCTCGCATCGCTTGCCGATTCCGCCGGGAAACCCCTGGGCGAGATCGTCGCCGCCTTCGGAGAGTTTCTCGCGGCTCATCTCGTGAAGGTGGCCGGTTCTCTGATCGAGTCCGACTGGCGCACGCTCGATCTGATCGAACACACCGAGGCGATCATCCACAGCATGGTGCGGACCACGAACCCCGGCGCATCGCCTCCTGTGCTGGAGGCATTTCGGGCCTCGCCCGACGAGCTCCATCTCATCTACTCCTCAAAGCGCAGGCTCTGCCTCCTGGCCACCGGGCTGATCCGCGGCCTCGC
>JAUMAF010000275.1:0-27050 GCA_032117045.1 Pirellulales bacterium
TGATCGGACCACCTCCGGCCGGCGTCGAGGCCGGGTCGGCCGAAGACGACCTCGACCAGCGAAACACCTGCCTCGTTCTCACGCTCGCCGACGTCGCCCGGGCCAACCTTCACGGGGCGATCGACGAGATCCGCAAGGTCGCCACCACCGAGTGCGGAATCCCCGATGACGCGATTCACATGGGCGGCCCGCCCGTCGACAACGTGTCGATCGACAAGGCCGGTCAGACCAGCGTGACAATCCTCTTTGGGCTGTCGCTCGTGGTCGGCTTCTTCGTCAGCTGGTGGAGCCTCAAGAGCAAGACGCTCGTGGCAATGGTGATCGCGTCGGGCGTCTATAGCATGTTCGCGAGCCTGGCGGCGGTCTGGTACTCGGGCTATCCGGTCGATGCGATCCTGCTCACGATGCCGTCGCTGGTCTACGTCGCGACGACGTCGGGCGCCATCCACCTGGCCAACTACTACCGCGACCAGCTTGCCGAGACCGGCGTACAGGAAGGCGCAGCCGGCCGAGCCGTGCATCACGCGCTGCTGCCACTCTCGCTCGCCACGGGCACGACGGCCGTGGGTCTGGCCACGCTGGCGGTCAGTGAGCTCGTGCCGATCCGCATGTTCGGCATCTTCTCGGCGGTGGGCGTGGTCGTGAGTTTTCTGATCCTCGTCACCTTCATGCCGGCGGCGCTCGAACTCTTTCCGCCGAAGCTCAAGGTCGGCAGGCTGGCCGACGACGAACAGGCCGCCGGCTGGAAGCCGGTCGAATCGAGCCGCTGGTGGGCCGTCGGCGAGTGGATCACGCAGCATCACACCTTCTCGACCGCGGCCTGCCTGCTCGTGATGGCGGCTCTGGGTTACGGCATGACGCAGGTCGAGAGCAGCGTGCAACTGATGAGGCTGTTCTCGCGAAAGGCGCAGATCCGCACCGACTACGCCTGGCTGGAGAGCCATCTCGGCCCCCTCGTGCCGATGGAAATCCTGGTGCGAATCGACGACGACTGCCAACTCTCGTTCTTGGAGCGGATGGAACTGGTCGAAGAGATCCAGCAGGAAATCGGCGGCCTTGACGCGGTCGGGAGTTCGCTCTCCACGGTCACCTTCGGTCGCAGCCTCGACACCGGCAGCAGCGGCGATGGCCTCAGCGGCGCCGCCGCCCGCACGATCGGCCTCGGGGCCCGCACCCGCCGGAGCGTGCTCAACCGGCGGCTCGTCGCGCACCGGGACGATTTTCTCGCCGGAGACTATCTCCGTGAGGCGACCGTCCCAGACTCCGCAGGCTTTCCGCGGCAGCAGGAACTCTGGCGGATCAGCGCCCGCGTGAGCGCCATCCAGGAGGTCGATTACGCCCTCTTCAAGGCCGATCTCCAGAAGCGGATCGACCCCGTTCTGGCCCGACTCTCCGACGAGGGCGTCGACGGCATTTCAGTCGACTACACGGGCCTCGTGCCGCTGGTCTACAAGGCTCAGCATTCGCTCCTCGAAAACCTCAAGATCGGCTTCGTCTTCGACTTCGCGATCATCGTCGCCGTGATGATCCTGCTCTGTCGGGCCACGTCGGCCGGCCTCGTCCTCCTCCTGCCCGCCGCCTTCCCCGCGGTGGTCGTGTTCGGCACCTTGGGCTGGGGCAATGCTCTGGCCAAGTGGCTCTTCACGGGCAACCTCTTCATCGACATTGGCACCGTGATGGCCCCGAGCGTGGCCCTCGGCGTGACGGTGGACGACGTGGTGCACTTCATGCTCTGGTTCCGCCGCGGCATCGCCGACGGCCTCGACCGCAGGCAGGCGACGATGCTCGCCTACAAGGGCTGCGCCCGGGCGATGTACCAGAGCTGGGGCGTGATCGGCATCGGCCTGTCGGTGTTTTCGCTGTCGCCGTTCGGCCCCACGCAGCGGTTCGGCCACATGATGCTCGCGATGCTGACGGTCGCGCTCGTCGGAAACCTCGTGCTGATGCCGGCCCTGCTCTCGGGGCCGCTGGGCGCGGTGTTCGCGTGGAGCGTTCACCGGATCGAGCGAAAGAAGGCCGCAAAACTTGGACGACGCCGCGTGATCCACGATCCGGGCAGTGATGCGATTCCGGCCCCCCATGTGACGCCTGGGCCGGCGAAGCAGGTCGTGCATGCCTGAGCCGGCTGCCGGCGATACCGTCTCGGGCCTGCCGACGGCGACCGTGGTTCTCAAGCCCAAGCGAGCTCGTCCGTTCTTCGGCCGTCATCCCTGGGTGCTCGACTCGGCGGTGCTGCGGGTGGACGGCGATCCGGTCGATGGCGACGTGGTCGATCTCGCCACGCATGATGGCAACTTCGTGGCGCGGGGGCTCTGGAACTCACAGAGCCGGCTCCGCGTTCGCCTCTATGCCTTCGACCCCGCAGTGAAGCTCGACGCGAACCTCTGGAGAAGCCGGATCGCCTCCGCCGTGGCCCTGCGGACCGCGCTCGGCCTCGACGACCCCGCCGGGGCGGCCCGGCTCGTCAACAGCGAGGGAGACGATCTCTCGGGGCTGATCGTGGACCGCTATGGCGACCATCTGGCGGTGCAGGTCACCGCCCTGGCGATGGCCAACCGGCTCGACACGATCTGCGACGCGCTCGAGGCGCTCGTGGCCCCGCAGGGAATCCTTCTCCGTGGCGCCGAGCGCGGGCTCGCCAAACTCGAGGGCCTTGCGCTCGTCGATCGGCTCGTCCGAGGCACGGCACCGTCCGGGCCGATCTTCGTGCACGAGCATGGTCTGAAGTTCGGTGTGGACCTGGCCGAGGGGCAGAAAACGGGCTACTACCTCGATCAGCGCGACAATCGGCACGCCGCCGCCGCCTACGCGCGGGGCCGCCGTGTGCTCGACATGTTCTGCTATTCCGGAGGCTTCGCCGTGGCCTGCGCGGTGACGGGGAAGGCGCGGAGCGTGCTCGCCATCGACTCGAGCGCCAAGGCCGCGGCGCTCGCGCGGGGCAATGCCGACCTCAATAGCGCCACCACCATCGCCGTCGAGGCGGTAGACGCGTTCGAGAAACTCGACGCTCTCGCCGCGGCAGGCGAACGATTCGGCATGGTCATCCTCGATCCGCCGAAGTTTGCCCGCAGCCGGGCCAGCGTCGATGACGCCCTGCGGGCCTATCACCGCATCAATCGGGTGGCCGTCGGACTCCTCGAGCCCGGCGGAATCCTCGTGACCTGCTCCTGCTCGGGCTCGGTCTCACGCGAGGACTTCCTGCAGATGCTCGCCGGCGTTGCTCAGCGAGCCGCCCGACCGATCCAGATCCTCGAGTGCCGAGGCGCCGCGGCCGATCATCCCGTGAGCGCCAGCTGCCTCGAGGGCGAATACCTCAAGTGCGTCATCGCCCGCGTGGCCTGACGCATCGCGGCGGCTCATGGTCGCTCGAAGCGGAAGAGCTGTTCACCGCAGCGGAAAAAGCAGTGGCCCGTGAGCGCCACCGCCGTCGCCGACACCCAGACGCCGTTCCGGGTGGTCTCGGCGACGATCACCCACGTGCCGTCCCGCTGCCGCTCGAGCTGGGCATGCCGGTTGGCGACGAGCGGATCGTCGAGCTGGATATCCGCGCCGCCACCCGATCGGCCGATCGTGACCGTGTCGGTACGGAGCGGCACTTCGATCGCCGGGGCTCGCTGGCCACACTCGACCAGCACCGGCCACACGGTCTGGGGCAGACGGGATGCGTCAATGGACCGGGTGGCCCCCATGGCCTGGGCATCGCGACTGGCCAGAAGCGGATTCCGCAAGCGGAACCGTCGGGCACCGAGGATCACGATCGCCTCTGCGTGGAGCACCGCCCTGCCACACCGCACGAAAGTGCCATTCACGCTTCCCAGATCGACGAGCTGCCACTGGTAGTTGCCCTTCCAGGGAATGCGCCGAATCTCGGCATGCAGCCCCGACATGGCGTGGTCATTGGGCAGCACGAGATCCCCCGTGGTGCGACCGATCGTGCAGGTGTCGCCCCGCAGCCTGATCATTTCCCCGTGCTCCTGCGAACCGTCATCGAGGACCGTCAGGACCGGCACCGGCGGCCGCAGGATGGGCCGGAAGTCATGGAGATCTTCACTGGAAAACGGGGTCTCGGCGACGGCCGACGCCGACCGCTCGAGCAGCCATCGCAGCGCCTTGCGATCCTCGACTTCGGGCTGCGGGGAGTCGTTTCCCGGCTTTCCACGGACATCGGCCATGACGGCACCCTTTGTGTTCGAGGAGAAGGCTCCGAGAGGAGTGTAGGGTTGATTGACCATTGTTTGGCGATCACCCTCTGCTGAACTAGACTATCATGCAAAGGGGGCGAGGCGGTCTCGGTCGCGTTGCGACAGGTATCGATTCATGCATCCTTCTGAGTTTGGACCCTATCGCGTCGTTCGGCTACTCGGACGGGGCGGCATGGGGGCGGTGTTTGAAGCGATTGACCCCTCGACGGGCGAAACCGTCGCCATCAAGACACTTCCGCACCACCTCGCCGATGACGAGGCGGTCCGGCGGCGGTTCCAGTCCGAGATCGACACCCTGATGAACCTGCGGCATCCGGGAATCGCTCGGATGCGCTCCTTCGGTGAGCAGGATGGGCTGCCCTTCTTTGCCATGGAGTTCGTGGAGGGCCGAACGCTCGAGGAACTGCTTCGCTCCGGCCGCCGCTTTTCCTGGCGGGAGACGGCGGCGGTCACCGTGGAAATCCTCCGGGCGCTCAAATCCGCGCACGATAATTGCGTGGTGCATCGAGACCTCAAACCAGCCAACCTCATGTTTCCGCCCGCGGCCGGAGGCGGCTTCCATGTCAAGCTGACCGATTTTGGAATCGCGAAACTCTTCGGCGAGACCGGCCACACGCGCTCCGGCAACGTCGTGGGCACCCCGGAATACATGTCGCCCGAGCAGGCCGCGGACCTGCCCGTCGACCATCGCGCCGACATCTACTGCCTGGGCCTCGTGATGGTTGCCATGATGACGGGCAGCCCGCCGTTTCGTGGACCGCTGCGGGACGTTTTGGAATGCCAGCGAACCCGTCGCCCTCCACGGATCGCCACGCTCATTCCCGACGTGCCCCCGGCGCTTGATGACCTGATCGATCGGATGCTCGACAAGCAGGCCGCCAATCGGCCCGCGAATGCCGCCGTCGTCTCGCATACGCTGACTGAGATCCTCGCCTCGAAAGCACCACCGCCGCCCCGCAGGGCTTCACCGGATCAGGCCGCTCCGACGGTCGCCATGCCGGATGCGGCCGAGCGGCCGCGGGCGTCCACACCTCCCGACCGGGCCGATGACGGCATGCCGCTCGGGCCTCAAGGCACAACCGTCGCCATCGACCTGACGTCCTCGCCCGCAGGGCCTTCGTCGAAGTCCCCGGATTCCGGGCAGGTTCAGCCGCCTGTGGGGCGATCGACGTTCACGACGGTCGAGGACTTGGACCGCGAGGCTCACGCTCGCGAGGCCCGCGGGCAACGTCTGCGGATCGTCGGCGGCTCACTGGTGGCATTGGCAACCGTGGCGGGAGTCTGCGCTGCCATGTGGAGTTTTCTGAGCCCGATCCTCTGGCCATCCGCCGACAGCCAGTACACACGGATCGTGAGCGTCTCCGGCAATCCCGCCAACCTCGCGGACCCCTGCCCACTGATCAAAGCGTTTCTTCAGGAGCATCCCGACGACCAGCGGGCCGAGGGTGTGCGCCGCATGGGCCGTGAGATCGCGCTCGAGCGGCTCCGAAAGCGGTCTCGAAGAAAGCTCCCGGGCTACCGTCCAAAGTCGGAAGCCGAACGACTCTATCTGGAGGCCCTTCGGGCAGAACCGAGAATTGCCGTTGATACCCTCCACAAGGTGATCCAGATCGCGGCCACTCCGGCCGCCGGTGAAGATGCCGCGGACGATCCGTGCGCGGCCGTGGAACGGCCCGACAACGCCATGTGGTGCGAGCTCGCCCGCAGAGAGCTCGAACTGATCGAGCCGCTCGTGAGGCAGAAGGATGCGGCCCAGCGCGAGGCAAAAGAAATCGATCAGGACCGTGCGGGGGCCATCCTGAAGCGAGCTGCGGCCCTCAAGACGGAAGCCGACACCACGCCGGATGCGGCCCGCCGCGTGATCGCCATCACGTTCCGCCACCAGTTGCTCGAGGAACTGGTGGAGGCCTATGCCGACAAGCCCCATGCCGCCGCAGCGGTGGCGGAAGCCCGGCAACTGCTGGCAGCTGGACAGTGACCTGCGCGTCACCCTGGGCAAGGTGGGCGGCCGACGTCGACGGGGAAGCCCGTGTCAGAAGCCCGACGACAACTCCATGAGACCAGGCCATTGGCACGATGAGGAATGGTCCTTGTCCTGCTTCTGGGGAGCGAGCCATGGTCATTCGGGACGGTGCTGCGCGTCGACCGCTGATCATGGCCGGCATGCATCGGTCGGGCACATCGTTCACCGCATCGCTGCTGGCCTCGGCGGGCGTGCATCTCGGCGACAGGCTGTTGCCGGCGCAGCACGGCAACGACGAAGGGCACTTCGAGGACACCGGCATCCTCGCTTTTCATGAGCGGGTGCTACGGTCTCTGGGCCTCGACAGCGATGGCTTCGTCACGCGGCAGGTCGGCCGGACGGACGAAGCGACCCGGCGCGAAGCCCATGAACTCGTCGCATCGCGGGCGCAGCCAGGCCGGCTCTGGGGCTGGAAAGAGCCGCGAACGGTTCTCTTCCTCGACTGCTGGAGGGACGTGCTGCCCGACGCCCGCTATCTGTTCGTATTTCGCAATCCCTGGGAGGTCGCCGACTCGCTCTACCGTCGTGGGGACAAGGCCGTCGCCGCGGATCCGGCACTCGCCCTGCGGCTCTGGCTGCACTACAACCGGACCATCATCGACTTCGCAACCGACCATCCCGATCGATGCCTCGTCGTCGGCGTCCGGCAGGTGATCGGCAATCCCGCCAGTGTGCTCGGAGCGGTCAGAACGCGGCTCGGTCTGCCAGTCGGCCGGGGACAGGCACGCTTCCACGAGAATCTCTTCGTCCGCGACGATGCCTGCCGTCATGCCGCGGTTGTGCGGCAGGTCCTCCCGGAAGCGGTCGATGTGCTCGACGCTCTGCTGCAACTCTCTGGATCGACGGCAGACGCGCCGGCCGCGGAGCCGCTGCGTGCCTCACCGGCAGCCATCCACAACGCGATCGCTGATTGGGCCAGGGCCAGCCGCGCCGAAGCCGAGGTGCGGTATCTCACCGGCGAGAATCTCCGCCTGGCCACCGAGATGACGTCACTCCGGAAGCGGCGGTCCAACTGGAAAAAGCTGCCTCGAAAAGCCGTGGTATCCCTGATCCGCAAGACGCGGCAGCGGTTCCGCGCCGTCCACCGGCCGACCCCTCCAGAACCGGCCTGGATTCTGCCGCTCGTGCGACCGTCACCGCAGCCGATCGGACACGCCGTCAAGAAGTCGGCCTGACCAGCCGGGGCGACGTCAGGCCCGGCGGAGCCGCGTGTACTCGTCCATCGTGACGGTCGTGAGTTCGCCGTCGTCGCGGGCGAGGATCAGCACGTCGCTGTAGACCTTGTCGTCGCCGCTGCGGCGGAAGTGCAGCCCGTGCCGACGCCGCTCGCGACGCAGCACGCTGCCCACGGTCTTGGTGCTCCAGTTCGCCGACGAGCCGACGGTCACCCCGTGGATCACCTCGACGCGGTCGCCGGGCTCGAGTTGCTCGTAGAGGCTCCGGGCCTCGTATTCCTCGGGCGTCATGACGGATCACACTTCCTTGCTGTCGATCCACTTCATCATCTTACGGAGGCCGCGGCCGGTCTCCGTAAGCTTGTGCTCCCGCTCGCGACGGCGGGTCGTCTTGAACATGGCGGCACCGCCACGATTCTCCAGGATCCAGTCGCGGGCAAACTCGCCCGACCGGATCTCCTCGAGGATCTTCTTCATCTCCGCCCGGGTCTCGTCGGTGATGATCCGCTTGCCACGGGTGTAGTCGCCGTACTCGGCGGTGTTCGACACGCTGTAGCGCATGTACTCGAGGCCGCCCTGGTAGAAGAGATCGACGATCAACTTCATCTCGTGGAGGCACTCGAAATAGGCCATCTCGGGCTGGTAGCCCGCCTCGACGAGCGTGTCGAAGCCGGCCTTGATCAGCTCCGAAACGCCGCCACAGAGCACCGCCTGCTCGCCGAAGAGATCGGTTTCCGTCTCCTCCGCGATCGTGGTCTCGATCACGCCGCCGCGGGTGCCGCCGATGCCCTTGGCATAGGCGAGGCCGATCTTCTTGGTCTCGGGGCTGGCCCCCGCGCCCAGGGCGATCAGGCAGGGCACGCCGCCCCCCTTCACGTATTCGCTGCGGACGAGATGGCCGGGGCCCTTCGGAGCGACGAGCAGGATGTCATGGCCCACGGGGGGCTCGACCTGGCCGAAGTGGAAGTTGAAGCCGTGGCTGGCCATCAGCACGGCGCCCTTCTTGAGGTTGGGCTTGATCGACGTGCGGAAGACGTCACCCTGCAGCTCGTCGGGCAGGAGGATGTTGATCACGTCGGCCTGCTTGACCGCCTCCTCGACGCTCACCGGCGCGAAACCGTGGCTCTTGGCGAGCTCGTAGTTGGGGCCGCCCGGACGCTGGGCCACGACGACCGTCAGGCCGCTGTCGCGAAGATTTTGGGCCTGGGCATGCCCCTGCGAGCCATAGCCGATGATGGCGATGGTCTTGCCTGCGAGGGCCTTGAGATCGGCGTCGGCGTCGTAGTAGATCGTGGCAGCCAAGGGTTCACTCCGATTGGGGAAAGCGGTCACTGGCGGGAAGGAAAGGGCAGAGGCGTGGCGTCAGGCCAGCGACTCGCCCACGGGTGCGGAATCGGCGGGGCGGGCCCCGTCGGCGGCCTCGGTGGTCTCGCGGGTCGGCGGGCTTCCCCTGACCAACGCGATCCTGCCGGTACGGGCGAGTTCGATGATGCCGTGGGGACGCATTACCTCGATAAAACCCTCGAGCTTCTTCTCCGTGCCGGAGAGCTCGACGATCACGCTGTCGGCGGCGACGTCGATGATGTGGCCTCGGAAGATGTCGACGAGTTCTTTGATCTCGGTGCGTGCGGGACCGGCGACGGCGGCGATCTTGATCAGGAGCAGGTCGCGTTCCACATAGTTCCGGCTGCTGATGTCGTCGACGCGGACGACGGTGATGATCTTCTCGAGCTGCCGGCGGACCTGGTCGAGCACGCGGTCGTCGCCCCGCAGCACGAACGTCATCCGGGAGAACTGCGGGTCTTCGGTCTCGCCCACGGCGAGACTGTCGATGTTGTAGCCCCGGGAGGCGAGCATGCCCGACACGTGGGCGAGCACGCCGGGGACGTTCTGGACGGTGGCGGAAAGGACATGGCGCATGGCAGGCTCGCGACGGGCATCGGGACCGGATCAGGGCCGGAAAGGTTTGGACAGGGACGCGGCGGGGGCCAAAACCCTCCGCCGCGGAGCCCGGCGGAGTGTAGTTGCGGCAAACCCGGGTCTTCAAGCCTTGGCGGCGGTTCCCGGGCCCGACCGCCGGCGGGAATCCCGCCACGACCGGGGCCGGCGGAGGTGCGTTGACATTGGCCGGGAAAAGCCGATAGTTTGCGGTGCTCGGAGCATTCGTGGCTCCACTCACCCCTTTCTCCCCAGCGAGCGTGAAGCGCGTGTCGAACGTTTTGGCCCAGGAACTGATCGAAGCCGGTGTCCACTTTGGCCACCGTGCCAGCCGGTGGAACCCGAAGATGAAGCCCTACATCCACGGGCGCCGGAACCTCATCCACATCATCGATGTTCGCGAAACCATCCGCGGACTTCTGCGGGCCAAGAAGTATCTCAAGCAAGTGGCCTCGACCGGCAGCCTGGTTCTCTTCGTGGGCACGAAGCGGCAGGGCGCCGAGGCGGTGGCCCGCGAGGCTGCCCGCTGCGGCATGCCGTATGTCAGTGATCGCTGGCTCGGCGGCACCCTCACCAACTTCCGCACGATCCGCAACCGTTTGGCACGGCTCGAGGAACTCGAGACCCTGATCCCGTCTGATGCGTTCGGTTCGTATTCGAAGAAAATGCAGTCGTCGCTCCGCCGTGAGCACCGCAAGATGCTCCGCAACCTCGGCGGCATCCGCACGCTGTCCCGCCTGCCCGAGTGCCTCCTCGTGTTCGATCCCAAGAAGGAAAAGAACGCGGTCAACGAGGCCCGCAAGATGGGAATCACGACCGTGGCCCTGATCGACACCGACTGCGATCCCGACATGGTCGATCTGCCGATCCCCGGCAACGACGATTCGATCCGCTCGATCGAGTTGGTCGCCGCCCGGCTGGCCGACGCCATCCTCGAAGGCAAGAGCCAGTCGGCCACCGAGGCGCAGGTCTCGGCCGAGGGTGCCGAAGGCGCCGGTGAGGGCAAGCCGAAGCCGAAGGCTCGGCCGATGGTTGCCAAGCGTTCGGTGCCGAAGCCTCAGGCCTGATTCGCCCGTGTCGATGGTGGCCCTCGGGTTGCCATGTTTCACAGCGTCGGGTCCGTGGAGATTCTGACGCAGACCATGGCGGCATTTGGTCCGAACCCTCCACCACACATCCGTATCTGGACAACCGCTCCCCAGGAGAAGGAAACCCATGGCTGAGATCACCGCCGCGGCCGTCATGGCCCTCAGGGAAAAGACCGGCCTCCCGATGATGGAGTGCAAGAAGGCGCTGGCCGAATGCGGCGGCAACACCGAGCAGGCCGTCGACTGGCTCCGCAAGCAGGGCATCAAGACCCAGTCGATGCGGGCCGATCGTGAGACCTCCTGTGGCCGCCTGGCCGTTTTTGCCGATCCGGCGAAGGGCGTGGGCACGATCATCGAACTGAAGTGCGAGAGTCCGCCGGTGGCTGGCAGCGACGATTTCAAGGCGCTCGCCAACGACATCGCCAAGACGCTGGCCATCGGCCCGGGAGCGGCGACGCCCGCCGATCTGCTCGCCCAAAAGAGCCAGGCGCATCCCGACCGCACGCTCGGCGAACTCAAGGACGATCTCTTCAATCGCATGCGGGAGGTCTTCGAACTCTCGCGGATCAAGCGAATCGACGGCCCCTGTGGCGGCTACGCCCACCACGACGGCTCCAAGGCTGCCCTCATCGAGATCGCAGGCAATACGTCCGCGGCGAACGCCGCAGAGGTGGCAAAGGATGTCGCGATGCACGTGGTCGCGCTCGCGCCCCAGGCCATCCGCAAGGAGGATCTCGATCCCGCGGTCGTCGAGAAGGAGCGGGCGATCCTCACCGAAGCGGCCCGCACGGAAGGCAAGCCTGAAAACATCATCGCGAAGATGATCGAAGGACGGCTGCGAAACTTCTTCAGCCAGTGCGTGCTCCTCGAGCAGCCGTTCGTGAAGGACGACAAGCAGTCGGTGGGCCAGTTCGCCAAGGCGGCCGGTCTCGAGATCAAGTCGGTCGAGAACTGGAAATTAGGTGGATGATCGACGGGAGGCGATGTCGGTGCCGCCCGTTACAGCGGCACCGCGGCCGCTGGACGTTCGTGGCCCGGGATCCGGGAACTGATCGTCGCGAAAGGATCCCGGAGGAGCGATGGACAAGACGCCCTATCGTCGTGTGCTCCTAAAACTTTCCGGCGAGAGCTTTGCCCGGTCGGGTGAGCGGGGCATCTCGATGGACGAGGTGGTCCACATCGCCCGGCAGACGGTGCAGGCGGTGGCCCGGGGCGTTGAACTGGCCGTCGTGATCGGCGGCGGCAACATCCTCCGCGGCGGCTCCTTCACGGCCGGCAACACCGCGATCCAGGAGGCGACCGCCCACTACATGGGCATGCTCGCCACGGTGATCAACGGCCTCGCGCTGCAAGATGCGCTCGAAAGCCTCGGAGCCCAGACCCGGCTGATGACCGCGATTCGCATGGACGGCGTCGCCGAGCCCTACATCCGCCGCCGGGCTCGACGGCACCTCGAAAAGGGTCGGATCGTGATCCTGGCCTCGGGCACCGGCAGCCCGTTCGTGACCACCGACACCGCCGCGGCCCAGCGGGCCCTCGAGCTTGGCGCCGACATCCTCATGAAGGCCACGCGGGTCGACGGGGTCTACTCCGACGACCCCGAAAAGAATCCCCACGCCGTGCTCTACGGCGAGCTCTCCTACCAGCAGGTGCAGCAGCAGAACCTGCGGGTGATGGATGGCACGGCGATCTCGCAGTGCATGGAGCACGGGATGCCGATTCTCGTCTTCAACTACCGTCGTGACGGCAACATCGAGCGGGCCGTGGCCGGCGAGCGGATCGGCACGATCGTCGGCGAACGGAAGCCCGGCGACGCCTGAGCCGCGCACCAGGGCCGCCCGCGGCCTCACGGCCGGTCGGCTTGTACGAGCAGGAACTCAGCGAGGGGCTGCCCATGCCCCGGAGCCGGCGTATGCAGCCAAGCGCAGGCAGGATGCCGAAGCGCCGGCGGCATCCGAGTGAGTGAAGCCCAGGATGGGCGCAACGAACGTCCGGCGACGGGGCGTGGGCAGGCCCGAGCCGCGCACCAGGGCCGCCCGCGGCCTTACGGCCGGTCGGCTTTCACGTGACAAGGAAGTTGGCCAAGCGGATCACGTGGCGGGCGAGGGCGTATACTCCCGGGCGTCCGGCCACCCTGGAGTTTTGCCGATGCCCCTCGACGACATTCTGCTCGACGCCGAAGAACGGATGGAAAAGGCGGTCGATGTCTTCCGCCACGCGCTCACCGGCATCCGTACCGGCCGAGCGAATCCCGGCCTCGTCGACTCGCTCCGTGTCGAGGTCTACGGATCGCCCACACCGATCAAGGCGCTGGCCAGTGTCGGGGCCCCGGAGCCGAATCAGATCGTGGTCCGGCCATTCGATCCCGGCACGCTCAAAGACATCGAGAAGGCGCTGCATGCCAGCGATCTGGGCCTCAATCCGCAGAGCGACGGCCGCTTGATCCGGATCGTGATCCCACCGCTCTCCGCCGATGTCCGCAAGAAGATGTCGGCCCGCATTCGCGATCTCGCCGAAGAGGCCAAGGTGGCGATCCGCAATGTCCGCCGCGATGCCAACAAGGCGGCCGACACCGAGAAGTCAGACGGCGGACTGACGGAGGATGACTGCGACCGCTGCAAGGAAGACGTTCAGGAGCTCACCAAGAAATACGAGGGGGGCGTCGGCGATCTCGCCCGCACCAAGGAAGCCGAGGTGATGGAACAGTGATCCGCCTCGTCACTCGCGGACGCGGACGCGGCCACGATTCATGATCGACGTCGTCGAACTCGTGAAGGAATACCGCTCCGGTGGCGGCACGGTGCGGGCCGTCGATGGCGTCTCGTTCAGCGTTCGCCAGGGCGAGATGGTGGGGTTGCTGGGAGGCAATGGCGCCGGCAAGACGACCACGATGCGGACGCTCGCCACGCTCCTGAAGCCCACGTCGGGCACGGCGGTGGTGGCGGGCAGGGATGTCCGGCGGGATCCGATCGGCGTCCGCCGCAGCATGGGCTATGTGTCGGCCACCACGGGCGTGCCCGATCGTCTGACACCGCGTGAACTCCTCGATTCCTTCGGGCGGCTCCACGGGCTCGGCCCCAATCGCCGCGGGGAGCAGACGGCACGGCTCACAGAGACGCTCGATCTCGGCAGCTTCATCGACCGTCCCTGCGGCCGCCTCTCCTCGGGGCAGCGGCAGCGGGTCTCGCTGGCGCGGGCGCTCGTCCACGATCCCGCCGTGCTCGTGCTCGACGAGCCCACCAGCGCGCTCGACGTGCTCGGATCACGAGACCTGCTCGAGCTGCTCGCGACTCTACGGGCCGAAGGCCGCACGATCCTGCTCTCGACCCACCGGCTGCACGAGATCGAGCACCGCTGCGATCGGTTTCTGATCATCAGCGCCGGCCGCATTCTTGCCGATGGAACACTGGACGCGCTGACCGACGGTCGCCAAGGAGGTCTCGAAGAGGCGTTCTTCGCCACCGTCCAGCCGGAGGCCGCATCGTGAATGCCTCACAGCACACGGGGGGATGGGCAGCCCGCCTGGCGATCGCCCGCCGCGACCTCCTGGAGTTCATCCGCGATCGGAGGGCGGTGTTCATCACGCTCGTGATGCCGATGGCGATGTACCCGCTCCTCGCGCTCTCGAGCACGCTCGGGATCCGCAGCGCAATCACCGAACTGGACAACCGCGAGGCCGTGACCCGGCTCGATCTCGTGCTCTCAGGGAATGACGCCGAGAGTTTTGCGGCCCGCGTGGCCGGAATCGCCAGTCGCTCCGAAGGTCCACCGGAGGGCTGGCCCGGGAATCTCACGATCCGGCTGGCCGATGAGGCCGACGCCTTGTCGTTGATCGACGAAGGCGGAGCCGACGCCTCGATCGTGATCGATCGCGGCACCATGGCCGGCCTCGACGGCGACGGCACCGTGTCGCTCGATGTGCGGCTCTCGACCGTGCGACCGCCCGGCCGGCATGTTCGGGACCATGTCGTGACCGTGCTCCGCGGCGTTGCCGATGAGGCCAAGATCGCGCGACTGGCGCGGGCCGGCCTGCCGGCAAGCCTCGTCGAACCGATCCGCATCGGTTTCAGCGGGGTCGATGACCCCTCCCGGGCATCCGCCGTCCGCGAGATCCTGCCGACGGCCGTGGCCGCGGTGCTTGTGCTGCTCGCCCTGCTGACGGCGACGGGTGCCTTTTATCCCGCCATCGACGCCATCGCCGGTGAGAAGGAACGGGGCACGATCGAGACGCTCCTGATCGCCCCCTGCACGCCGTTCGACACGGTGTGCGGCAAGTTTCTGGCGGTGTTCGCCGTTACGCTCGCCACGCTTCTGGCGAATGCCCTGTCGATCGCGCTGACCGCCTCCGTGCTCGTGCGACTGCTTCCGCTCGGGCCGGGCAGCGGCCTGCATGCCGGTGGCGCGGCGGCATGCGTGCTCATCACGCTCGTCGCCTACCTCGGCGTGGCGGCGATCGCCGCGGCCCTGTGCCTGGCGGTGACGGCAGCCTCGAAGAGTGCCAAAGAGGCTCAGAACACGCTGACTCCCGTCGTGATGCTGATCGCCGCGCTGGCCGCATCCGCACTGCTGCCGGCGGCTGGGACACGCCGCTGGCTTCCGGTGGTGCCCTTCACGGGACAGGTCGCCGTCGCCCGGGCAACGCTCGGCCTGTTCAGTGATCGATCCGACGACGACGCCCGCACTGCTGCCGAGGCGACGGTCCAACCGCCCGACATCGTCTTCGGTCTGACGGCTTCGCTTGTGTCGTCGGCGCTCTTCACCTGGCTGCTCCTGCACCTCACCGCGGGCCTGATCTCCGACGAGGAGATCCTCTTCCGCGGTCCCGACGCCGCCGCGAGCGGGCTGCGGCGTCCCAGGCCACAAAGGATCCCGTCGATCGGGCAGGGCTTCGCCGCCACCCTGGCCGGGTTCGCAGCGCTCTGGTACTCGCAGGGCTTCAGCCCAGAGGAGTTTGTGCCGGCCCTGCTCGTGCAGCAGGCATCCGCGGTGCTGGTGCCGTTGGCCGTCATGGCATGGTGGCAGCGGATCGACACCCGCGCGACCTATTCGCTCCGCTGGCCGGGGTCGTCCGGAAGCCGAGTCGCCGCCACCTGCGCAGCCGCCCTCCTTCTCGGGGTCGGCCTCTTCCTGGCAGGCGCGGCCGTGGCGCTCGCCGCCTGGGGGGGCGACGTCTCCGCGGAGGCACGGCAACTCGCCGAGCGGCTCGTGGCGCTCGTCCGCGGGGCGCCAGCCTGGCATGGCGTGCTGCTGCTGGCGGTGATGCCGGCCGTCTGCGAAGAGCTCCTGTTCCGCGGCTGGGTGCTCTCGTCATTCGCCGGAGAGCGGCCGGCACCACGGCGGGCCTGCGTGGCGGTCGTCGTGCAGGCTGCGGCCTTTGCGGCGTTCCATCTGCTGCCGGAGCGGATGCCGCAGACGTTCGTCCTGGGACTCGTGCTCGGCGGATTGACACTCGCCACCCGGAGCATTCTGCCGGCCATGATCGCCCACGCGGCGCACAATGCGACTCCGGTACTGCTCATCACCACTGCATCGGCCGGCGATCTGGCGTCTCTCGAGGCCGGAGGGGCAACCGCCCTTCCACCGTGGGTGGTCGCCACTGCGATAGGATGTCTCGCTGGCGGCGGCCTGCTTCTGGTGGCCGCCCGGCAGGGCCTCAGCACGAGGGACCGATGAACTGGAACAGCGGTCGATGGAAGAGACGATCGTCGCTCGCTGCCGCCATGTGGCTTGGGTTGGCCGCTTCGCACGGCAGCCTCCGGGCTGAGCCTGATTCGGCCCCTGCCCCCCGGCAGCCGCTGCAGGTCGCGGTGACTCCGATCGCCTCGGTCGTCGAGTGGAAGGGCGACCAGCCGACGGGTGCCATGATCGGGATCTGGGAGGAACTCGCGAGCCGGCTGGGCAAGACGTCGGAGTTCGTTCGCGTCAAGACCTTCATCGATCTGATGGACATGGTCCGGGAGGGAAAGGCCGACGTCTCCCTCGGCCCGCTGGCCATCACCGAGGAACGCGAAAAGACGCTCGACCTCACGCATCCGATCTTCCACTCCGGCATGCGGATCGCCGTTCGGCAGCGAAACGAGGGGGGGCTCATGCCTGCCATCCGATCGATGCTGTCGTGGCGGCTCGCCCAACTGATCGGAGTGGTGCTGACATTCGCGGTGATCTCGGGTCATCTGCTCTGGTGGAGCGAGAAGGGCCGCAACCCGCGGTCGTTCCCCCCCGAGTATCCGCGGGGTGTCATCGAGGCGATGTGGTGGATCGCCTCGACGATCGTGACGGGGGGCTGCGACGACAAGCACGTCGATGGCCCTCTGGGGCGAATGCTGGCGTTTGCATGGATGATCGGCGGCATCGGGCTGATCGCCACCTTCACCAGCGTGCTCACCGCCACCATGACGGCCGAGCAGGTTGCGGGGCAGATCCACGGCCCCCGCGACCTCATGGGCCGTTCGGTCGGCTGTCAGGCGGCGTCGGTCACGGTGCCGTCGATCCGGCAACGCGGAGGCATCCCGCAGGAGTATCCCACGATTCACGAGGCGCTCGACGCACTGACACTCGGCATGGTCGACGCAGTGGTCGGCGAGGCCGAGACGCTGATGTACGCGATCAAGGCATCGGACCGCGGCGGGGTGAACCTCGTGGGGCCGATGTTCGATTCCTTCGACTACGGGATCGCACTACCCAGCGGCAGTCTCCTGCGCGAGAATCTCAACACGGCGATCCTCCAGATGCGGGAAGATGGCAGTCTCGCCCGCATCAAGGACTCCTGGCTCGGCACCCACGAGTGAGGTCGCGCCTGCGGGCCAACGGGCGCGGCTGGAAACGGCACGGCTGACCCCCTTGGAACGCGACTCTTGCGGGGATGCTCCGCATTTCTTATACTTTTCACGTTGGTTTGTATACGTGTTTTCCGGTGGGAATCGGTGCCTCCGGTGCTTCGGTTCCTGTCCTTGGCTTCAGGGGGAGGTGATTCATGCGTGGTCTTGATCCTGCCTGCGTTCGTTCGCACCGTCGTACGGTCGGACTTCGAGACCTGCTCGCGCGGCTGCTTGCCGTCGGCCTGATCGCGGCCGGCTCGAACCCCGTGCCGGCCGCGACCTTGCTTCAGTGGGACATTCCGGTCAGCGCCTCGGCTGCGGCGGGCACGACCAGCGTCGCAGCTCCCACCAACGGCTCCGGCATCAGCGGGATTTCCGGCACCGTGATTAGCGTCAACGGCTCCGTGGCGGGCACCACGTCGTCCTCGGGCTGGCGCTGGTACGACCCATCTCCCTTCGCCACCGATCTCTCGACCGCACTCTCCGGAACCAACTATTTTTCCTGGACGATCACCACGAACGGCGTCACGACGGCGACGGTCAACGGTCTGGGGTCGACGTTTTTCAGCAAGGGCTCTACGGCTCCCAACTCGCTGGCCTTGCTCTACAGCACCGACCCTGCGTTTGTCACCTATCGCACGGTCAGCGGCTCAACGGCGATCCCCAGCACGACGACGACCGACCTGTCATCAGGGCTTGCGGGCGATCTCAGCACCACGGCCATCGTGATGAATCCCAGTACGACTGGCTACTTCCGGCTCGCCTACTGGGGGGCAACAACTGTCAGCAGCGGCGCAATCTGGACAGGCAGTGCCAGCACGACGAACGATTTCTCGCTGCTCGGCTCGGCATCGTCCTCGGTCGTGGCCCGGACGCTGACGTGGGATGGAGTGGCCGGAGCGCCGGGTTCGACGTGGAACACCACCCAGGCCAACACGGTCTGGCTCGAGAGCGGCACGACGACCTTTTTCAACGAGGGCGATAGTGCGGTGTTTGCAGCAGCATCCAACGTGGTCGTGGATGCTGCAGGCGTGTCGTCCGGCTCGGTCACGGTATCCCATTCGTCCGGCACGGTCGCGCTTTCGGGTGGATCGTTGACGGCCTCGTCGCTGCTGAAGTCGGGCGCCGGCACCCTCACGCTGTCGGCATCAAACGCCTTCCAGACGGGTGGCACCGTGTCGGGGGGAACCGTGGAGATCACAACCCCCGCCGCCCTCGGCACTGCTGCGATCACGTTCAACGGTGGATCGCTTGCGGCGAGTGGCAGCGTGACATCGGTTTCCACCCCCTTTGGAGTCGGTACCGGGGGGATGACCGTCGCCAATGATTCCGCCCTGACGCTGACGGCACTGATCACTGGCGGCTCGAGCACTCGGTTCACAAAGACTGGATCGGGAAACCTCTCGCTGACAGGCGTTGTTGGCACGCAGACCTCGGCGCCGCTCGAAATGGACCTTTCTTCCGGCACGACGACGCTCAGCGGAGGTCAGAAGAACGTCGGGGGGCCGGCGGTCACCAACGACTGGAACGGCAGCGTGGTGCTCGGCGGAGGCACGCTCATGCTGCATGGCGGCACCGTCAGCGGATCGGGCACCATCACCAACGAGAATGGTTCGTCGGCCATCGTCTCCAGACTCAATGTCGGCCCCGTCACGGTCGCGAACGACATCGTGCTCAACCAACTGCTGACGGGAAGTGCCCCCAGCGGCAACAACAAGCTCACGTTCACCGGTGCCATCAGTGGCACCGCGGGGCTCTCCCTCCCGGGCAACGGCACGAAGCAGTTCGACGGAGTCAACACCTATCAGGGACCCACCACGATCACGGCCGGGGTCACGCGCATCAACGGATCGCTCACGAACGCCAGCACCGTGACGGTGGCCGGTCCCGCGACGCTCAGCGGCAGCGGTTCCGTCAACTCGACCACGACCGTCCAGAATCTGGGCGTGCTCTCGCCCAACGTTCCCGAAGGCGCGGCCAGACTCACGTTCGGCAACGGGCTCACGCTCAACGCCGGGGCGAGCACCACGTGGAATCTCTTTGCCAACACGGATGCCGCCGGCGATGCCGGCACGCTTCTTGGCTATTCGCAGGTCGCCGTGACCGGCGGCAACCTGACGGTCACCAGTGGCGCCACGATCAACCTCGTCTTTAGCGGTTCCGGCTCGACAGTGCTCTGGAGCGACCCGTTCTGGAACACGAGCCGATCCTGGACGATCGTCGATTATTCCGGGAGCGGATCGGAGAGCCTTGCCAACTACACGATCAGCAACGTGAGTTTCGTCGATTCCGGCACGCAGGCTCTCGACACCGTCACGCGCGGCTCGTTCAGCGTCAGCAACAACGGCCAAGACATGTTTCTGAACTTCAGCGCCGTCCCGGAGCCGGCGTCCGCAGTACTCGCCGGGTTTGGATTTCTGGCGGCAGCGGCGGCGGTCCGACGGCGGCGGGTGAAGCAGCGCAGGCCGGATGCAGTCACCGACGAAAGACGCTCGGACTGATCACGGGCGGCACAAGTCGCGCACCAGTCGAGCCCGCGGCCTCACGGCCGGTCGGCTTGTACAGACCACGCTCCCGATGCTGAGGAGCCGGTCGGTGGGCACGCACAGAAGCCGGGAATCTTTGCGACTCACGAGCGGCGGCCCGTCGGCCGGCGGGGCATCCCGTAGCAAAATCCCCGGCTTCGAGCATGCCTACCGCCGGCGAACCAATCCGGCACGGTATGAGCCGCAAGCCATGCGATCCGCATTCCCCGCGGCCTCACGGCCGGTCGGCTTGCACGGCAGGGGCCAAGGACGGTCTTCGTGCAGTTCCCGTGCGGCCGTCAGGCCCCGAGCGCATCTTCCAGGGCGGCAAGCCGGTCGCGAAGGGCAGCCACTTCCAGCTCCAGTTCTGCGACCCGGGATTCCAAGGCGACGGTCGCCTCCGGCGAAGTACGGGATTCCGCAGCCGCTCCCACAACGATCGGCGCCGGCACAGGCCTGTCGTCGCCGGAGGCCGCCGGAGCGTCGGGCCGCGGGGAGTGCGGTGGAACCTGCACCGGCGACGGAGCCTGCGCTGACGCAGCCGCCGCAGCGGCCATGCCGAGCTCCGCCCGCACCTTATCGAGTTTTTCCTGGGGCAGGAGGCCGTGGGTGAGCATGCGGCCGCGGCCCGGCGGCGAGAGCCAGATCACGAGACCCTTCTCGGCGAGCCGATCGAGGTGGCCGCGAAGCGCGTCGAGATCGGGGATCGGGTCCATGCGGCTGGCGCGGCCGCGGAGATCTCCTTCGGTCTGCTCGCCCCGCAGAAGGAGTTCGCCCATGATGGCCAGCTCCTCCTTGCCGACGCCCAGCCAGTCGTAGGCCAGATGGCGATACCGCGGCAGCTTGCCGCTCCCGAAGACCTCCGCCGCGGCGCCGCACTTTCGCAGGCCCTCGATCGCCCGCGACACCTGCTCCTCGTCGACGGTCATCACCGGATCGCGGTTGCTCTTCTGATTGCAGCCGACGACGACGCCGTTGAGCGAGAGGGGATATTGATCGGGCGTGGTCTTGGCCTTCTCGATGAGCACACCGAGCACCCGACGTTCGAAGGCGTCGAGTGGCCGGATCGGTTTCGTGCCCTCGGCAGGCGCTGCGGCCGCGTGGTCGGTCATATGGTCCATGGAATGGTTCCTTCAGATGCCGATCAGGATCACGACGAGCGCGGCCAGCCCCACCGCCACGACCGCCGTGGCCATGTAGCCGGCAATCGGTGCCCGTTCCGCATAGCGGTAGTCATCGTTACGAATCGCCTTGAGCAGGTGCCGGTGTTCCCACATGCCTGCCAGCGTCGCCGCGATGCCCAGGATGATGAGCACCGCCCCTGCGATCCGCGTGCGCACCAGTGAAAAGCCCGCGAGCTTGCCGTCGAAGCTCAACGCCGCCTGGCCGAGCCGCTCGATCCCGAAGCCGAAGCTGATCATCGCCAAGCTCGTGCGAATCCAGGCCAGCAGCGTGCGGTCGGCCGCCTCGCGGTTCCGTTCGCGGGCGAGCTCGTTGGTGAGCGACGAGGGGCTGTCGGTAGAAGGCGTCATGGAGAGCAGGATACCAGCCCGGTCGTCACTTCACCTCCACCGGAATGCTCGCGGAATGCGCCGAGAACTCGGGGGCGTAGCGGCTCCGAAGCGTGGCGAACCCGCTCGAGGCCTTGCCGCGATGCGCCGCCCGGAGTGAATACTCCACCACGTGCGTGCCCCGTGGCAGTCGCTCGAAGAAGAACTGTGTGCTCGCGTCCCGAATCGCCAGGTACCAGCCGGCCCCGTCGGCCCACCGCCAGCCCGAAAGCACGTCCACGGGCTCCGTCAACGAAGGCCGATGGTCGAAGAGCTCGAGAAACTCATAGTCGCGGTCACTGGTCACGACCAACCGGACCACCAGTTCGTCGCCCACCTCGACCTGCGTGGTGCCATCCTCCAGTGCCGGCTCGAGCACCGGCCCAGCCTTCGTAAACCGCTTCACGAACAGCTGCTTGTCGATGGCCAGCTCCGCCCGGCCGGCGGCCGGCACGTTGTCGATCGCATCGAGGTATTGCCAGTGCACGCCGCCCCAGGCGAGGCCCTTGCCCGGCTTGGTCATCACCACCTCGCCCATGGCCGGCGTGATCTCCCGCCGCACAAACCGCTCCTCGAAAAAGCCGGTGCCCGCCTCGACTCGTGACGGCTCGACCTGCTGACCACCGACGGTGACCGTCACGAGCTCCTGCGATGCCAGCAGGTCGCGACCTCGGCCGAAGAGCGCGCCGACGGCGTCGGCCGTGGCCACGGTGCCGGGCCAGCGGCTGGTGCGCTTCTGCGACAGCAGCCAGACCTTCAGCGCCTCGACCGCGTCGGCATCGCCCGCCACCTCGTCAAAGGCTTCGATCATGATCGACTGTGTCTCGATCGGCGCCGAAGCCCAGCTCCACCACGTCGGATGCCGATCCCGCCACCACATGCCCTGCCAGTTGTCCGGCGGGGGATTCTCCTGGGGCCGCCCTTGCTGCTCATCATGGGCACCGACGGCCCGCTGCTTCAGGCTCTCGAGAATCGCGCGGGCCGTCTCACGATCGCCCGCCCGATGGAGGGCGAGGGCGAGATGCCCTTGTGATCGCCTGGCATCGAGCTTCGTCCACGACTTCTTGCCGACGTCGAGTCCCCAGCGGATCGCGGCTCCGGCTGCGTCATCGGGCCCCGCATCGTCGTTGAAGAAGCTCCGCGCGTAGAGCGCGAAGGCACCGAAAGGCGTCAGCACCGGGTCGTCGATCGCCCGGGCCCGCATCTGCTCCTCGATCAGACGGGCGTCGAGCCAGGGAAGGGCGGCCAGCGCCGGCTGCACGTCGATCGCCACGCCGTTGGCTCGCAGCCGGCCGAAGCCGGCGATGATCGAGAGCGTGACGGGCTCGCAGGACTGCCCTCCGGGAAACCACGGCCAGCCGCCGTCGCCGTTGCGGAGCGTCTCCAGCCGAGTCACCGCCGCCTGTAGTTCGTTGGTCGACCGGGTGGCGTCGAAGAGGATCGCGATGCGTGTCCGCGACTCCCGCTCGTCCACCGCCTCGCGGACCCACGGCGTCTCCGTGAGCAGCGTCTTCATGAGGTCGGCATTCTTCTCGAGCGGGCTCTCCAGGGCGGCGGTCTCCTTCCACTGGGCAAACACCCGCTCGATGCGTGGATCGGCGGTCGCGATGTGGCGGGCATAGGCGTTGGCGTAGAGCCTGGTGAACAGGCTCTCGATGCATTCGTCGGACTCCTCCATCAGGCATGGCAGGGCGAGCACGCCATACCAGGCCGGATTCGACGCCGCCTGCACGACGAGCGACTGGCTGCGAATCTCCGAGCCGGCGGATTCGAGCAGCCGCGGGATGGTCACCCGCCGCTCGCCGGGGCCGCGGATCGTGATCGGCACCGTCTCGGTGACGAGCACCCGCCGGGGCAGTACGGGCACCATCGCCTCCTCGCCGTCGGCTGCCGGACGGGCGGAGCCGGTGGCCGATCCGGTGGCGGTGTAGCGGACCGCATCGAAGCCCTCGGCGACCTTCACGGTGAAAACGACGGCCTTGGTCTCGCCCGCCGCAATGTCGAACGGCTGCTCCCTTGGTCCCTCCACGAGGTCGTTTCGTGAATCGCCCGTGCGGGCGTCGGCCAGTTCGAACCGCACCGTGCCCGCGAGGCGACCCGCGGATCTGTTGCTCACCTTCACCGGAATGTCGACCGTGTCGCCCTCGCGGAGAAACCGCGGCATCAACGGCTCGACCATCAATTCTTTGGAGGCCACGCATTGATCCATGATGGTGCCGCTCCGCAGGGCTGCATCATGGGTGAGTCCCTTGAACTGCCAGGTGGTGAGCGTGTCGGGCAGCGTGAACTCGATCGTCACCACACCGTCGGAGCCCGACACGAGCGTGGGTAGGAAAAAGGCTGTCTCGGCCAGATTTCGCCGCGGCGATGGAGCACCTACTGACTGATCGGGACCGCCGACATCCTGCCCGATGCCGCCGAGGCTGGCCGTCGGCTGCTCGCCAGGGCCATCGCCAGAGCCCTTGAACTTTCGATCTCCCAGCGACGCTTCAGCAGGTGCCGCCATCGGCATCGCGCCTTCCATATCCATCGGCATGGCACCGCGACTCATCCGCATGAAGTTGAGGCCGCCGACGCGACGGCTCCCCCACCTGCCTCCGGGCGGACCGAATTCATTCCGCAACTCGCGATATGTGATCTCGACGTCTTCGACGACGGTCTGCCAGGTGCCGTGGATCCCGGTGAATCGCTCAGCCGCATTCGTGAAACCCACTCCGCCGGCCTCTGACTCGCGGCGGAAAAGGCCGAGCAGCCCGTCCGCCGGCCACTGGTGCTCCGCCAGGGCGTCGAGCGACTGGTCGTAGAGCAAGGCCAGCATCTCCCCGATGGCCGGCGCCGCGGGACCTGTGAGCGGATCGGACACGCTCGTGATCCGCGCCCGCCAGACCTCCTTGGCCGCCGGCTCGACCCGCCGAGTGAACCGCTCCCAGGAAATCGCCAGCTTCTTGTCGGTCCACGGCACGTCGATCATCCGCTGCTCGCGGTGGAGCCGGCCATCGCGGACCATCCAGGCCGTCACGGTGAAGCCGCCGCGGTTGGCATCGCCCGTCGTGAACGTCACCGGCCACTGGGTGCGGCCCGGCGCGGTCCAGAATCGTAACAACGTCGCGCCGGACTGCGAGATCTCCACGAGCACCCGACCACGGTCATAGCCCGTGCCGACCACCCCGGAGAACGCCGCTCCTGGCTCGACCATGGCCCGAGCCGCCTGCATCATGAAGCCGCGCTTGACGGAATAGCGTTGGGCCGCAGGGTCGATCACCTCGAGCACCGTCTGCCCGCGCACCTCGGGCACATCGCCCCGTGCCGGGATCACGAACACGGCACGGTAGATGCCCACGGCGAGCTTCGTCGCGACCTCGGCCTTGCCCGTGGCGGCTTCGGTCGAAACCTCGCGCGTCACCACGGCCGCGTCGTCAGCCCACCCATTCGGATCCCCAGGATCCGGCGTCGGCCGCGGTCGGTCGCTCGGATTCCCCGTTGCGCGTGCCCGGCCCGCTCGTCCGAAGGGCACTGGTCGCGATCGTGGCATGGCGTCGAAGAGAGTGCCCCGGCCCACCTCAGCCGGTTGCACGAGCGGATGGATCGTGAGCGTGCCCGTGGCGGCCCGCGGGTCGCCGTCGAGCGATGTCGTGGCGAGCGACACCGTGACGGCTGCGGCCGGTCGCCCCTGCGGGTCCTCCACGTCGGCCGCGATGGCATGCCAGTCGCCTGCCGTGACCGTTGCCTCCACCTCCGTGTATCCCGCAGCCACGCTGCGTGCGGCCGAACGCGTCTCGCCCCCCGCATCCGTGACGTCCGCCACGACGCGATACGTGAACACGGGCAGGGCCTCCTTCGGCAGACGACGGTCGGGCACCGCCGGAAACCGAATCGTGAACGTGCCGTCAGCGTCAGTGACTTCGATGCCCCGGGCGATCTTCTTCGACGAATCGTCGAAGGGCAGCCACGGAAACAACCAGCGGCACCAGAGCGGCATTCTCGCCTGCCGCTCGACCCGCCAACCCACTTTCGCACCCGCCACGGGCAGGCCGGTGTAGGTCGTGGCTTTGCCCGGAATCACGACCGCGGCGCCGAGCTTCACGGTCTCCGACGGGGCCTGCAGTTCCACCTGATACTTCGGCCGCTTGTATTCCTCCACTCGCACGCCCACGCCGCCCGAGAAGCCGGCCGTCTCCGCGGCGAGCAGCCATTGGCCAGGCAGCGCGGCTGCGGCGATGGGAATGGTGCCGTGAAACGATCCGAACGCATTCGTCTCGTGTTCCACCTTCGCGACCTCGCGGCCGTTGGCATCACGGAGCGTGATCGTGACGGCACGCTTGACGAGCGGCTTCGTGCCGCGGGCCGCACGATCGACCGAGCAGGCGATGCCCTTGTAGAAGACCAGCTGGCCCGGGCGATGGATGCCGCGGTCGGTGACCAGCACGATCGTCGTGCCACGGTCGTCGATGGCAGCCTGCCAGTCGTGGGTCGAATCGGTGGGGATCCTGTGTGCGACGCCGTCGAGCATGGCCGAGGCGACGAGCAGCAGCTCCTTCCCTTGCTCTCCAGGGATCTCATAGCGGCCGTCCTGATCGGTCGTGGCGGCGGCCTTGCCAACGAACGCGGGCGGGCTGCCCCGATTTTCCCGCACCCACTTCGTCACGGTCGCCCCGGCCACGGGCTCGCCCGTGGCGATGTCGACGACATGGCCCGTAAACGGCTGCGGGCCGGTCGGTGACGGCTGTCGCTGCCCGCTGACGACCGCCAGCCGCGTCACCCACACGAGCGTGGCCTGCACGACGTTGTCAGTCACGCCGAAGTCGCCGGCATGGCTGGCGATCACCCAATAGGGCCCAGGCTCGAGCCCCTGGGCATCAAAGGCCGCTGCCACGGTGATGTCGTGTGATCGCGACTGATAGTCGGCCGTTGCCGGCAGGTCGGCCACACATGTCGTGACGGCTGGCAGCGCCAGGATCGCCTCGCGGTCAGCGTCGTCAAGCCAGCCTGGGTGTGGCTTGCCCGCGTCGAGCCGCGCCTGCCAGTCGGCCTTTGCCAGCCGGAGGTGCACCTTCGCGATGTTGCGATACGTCACGCGGACAGCGGGCCATGGCGCGGCCCAGGCTCGCTCGGTGGCCAGCGACAGTTCCGGTGACTCGATCTCGATGATCAGGTTTCTGCAGAGCCTTCCGCCCGCACTCGCCGGATGCTGCTCCACGCCTGCGGCCGCGATGGCCCGCGCCTCGACCAGATCGTTCGCACTTCGCGCCATCTCGGCGAGCGCGTGCCGGGCCTGCGCCGCCACCTCATGATCGCCGGCCCGCTCGATGAACGCCTCGAGGGCGTCGGCTTTGCGATCGGTGACGGTCACCTCGCCCGAGTCAACGGCGTTGCCGGCGGCCCAGAGAATGCGTTCGAAATCGGCCGCCAGGAAGGCCGTCTGGTCCTTGTCGGCGGCATGCATGTCGAGCAGCTCGCGAAAGAGCATCGCTGCCTGCACGAGGGGTGAATCGGTATCGGTGGCCGATGCCTCGGGCCTCCACCCGCAAAACTCCTCGGGTGTGCCGAGGGCGGGGCTCGTGGCCTCGAGTTCGAAGGCATCTTCGGGATCGGCCAGGCCGCGTTCACCAGACGTGGCAAACGCGACCGCATCGTGGGCCACCACGTCCCAGACCGTGGGCCGGTAGGCGTCGGGCATCGTGCCCTTCGAGATGATCGCCGTCCACTCGCCAACAGGGAGCTTCTTGAGTTC
>JAUMAF010000276.1:0-5077 GCA_032117045.1 Pirellulales bacterium
CGGATGGCCTCGAGAAAGGGCAGGCTCTCGATGTCGCCCACGGTGCCGCCGATCTCGGTGATCACGACGTCGGTGTCGGCGTTGGCGAGGTTTTTCACGACCTCCTTGATCTCGTTGGTGATGTGGGGGATCACCTGCACGGTCTTGCCGAGAAACTCGCCCCGCCGCTCCTTGTTGATCACGGACAGGTAGATCTGGCCGGTCGTATAGTTGCTCTCGCGGGTGAGCGTGGTCGACGTGAACCGCTCGTAGTGGCCGAGGTCGAGGTCGGTCTCGCTGCCGTCGTCGAGGACATACACCTCACCATGCTGATACGGGCTCATCGTGCCCGGATCGACGTTGATGTAGGGGTCGAGCTTCTGCATCCTCACCCGCAGGCCGCGGGCCTCGAGGAGCATGCCGATCGACGCGCTGGTGAGACCTTTCCCGAGCGAGCTGACGACGCCGCCAGTCACGAATACGTGCTTCGTCACGGTCCGAGTTCCTTCCCGTCCGCCGGTGCCTGCCATCCTGCGGTCGCACTCGCGACCGTTCCGGAACCGGATTGAACCAGTGTGCCGCGCGACGGTCAAACCCCCGTCGATTCCGCTGCGGCGAACCGTACAAGCCCAACGCCGTGAGGCGTGGGGTGAACCCGGGTATGAGCCCGGAACCGCCAGCAGGGCAGCCCCGAGCCGTGCGCCAGGGCGGCCCGCGGCCTCACGGCCGGTCGGCTGGCACGTGCCACGCCTTCGACCGCCAGCGTGTTGTAGAGTTGACTCCACATCCCATGAACGCTCCCGCCACGTCGAACCTCCGCATTCGGAGCCTCGAGCCGCTCGTGCCGCCGTCGCGGCTCTGCGCACTGCTCCCCCTCGACGCAGCCGCCCTCCGCACGATCGTGGAGGGCCGGCAGGCCGTGGAGGCGATCCTCTCCGGCAACGACCCGCGGTTGATGGCCGTCGTCGGTCCGTGCTCGATCCACGATCCCGACGCCGCCCGCGACTACGCCTCCAAGCTCCATGCCCTCGCCGCACGGGTGGCCGACCGGGTGCTCGTGATCATGCGGGTCTATTTCGAGAAGCCGCGGACGACGGTCGGCTGGAAGGGGCTCATCAACGATCCCCACCTCGACGATTCCTTCGACGTCTCGGCGGGGCTGCGGCTCGGCCGCACGCTCCTGATCGAGATCGCCCGCATGGGGCTTCCCACGGCGACGGAGTTTCTGGAGCCCATCACGCCGCAATACATCGCCGACACGATCGTGCTCGGAGCGATCGGTGCCCGCACGACCGAGAGCCCGACCCACCGGCAGATGGCCAGCGGCCTGTCGATGCCCGTGGGATTCAAGAACTCCACCGATGGCTCGCTGCAGGCGGCGATCGACGCCATGCAGGCCGCCAAGACCCCCCATAGCTTTCTCGGCATCGACAACGACGGCGGCACCTGCGTCGTCTCCACGACGGGCAATCCCTGGGGCGTGCTCATGCTCCGTGGTGGCCGTTCGGGCTCGAACTATTCGCCCGAGGTGATGCAGGAGGCCCGCACGCTGATGGAGAGGGGAGGGCTGCCCGCGCGGATCATCGTCGATTGCAGCCACGCCAACTCGGGCAAGGATCCCACGCGGCAGTCGGTCGTGTGGCGCGACGTGCTCGAGCAGCGGCGTGCCGGCGATCGGTCGATCGTGGGCATGATGCTCGAGAGCAACCTCCACCCTGGCAGCCAGCCGGTTCAGGCCGATCGATCGAAGTTGGCCTACGGCGTGTCGATCACCGACGCCTGCATCGGGTGGGAGGAGACGGAGCAACTGCTCCTCGAAGCCCGCGACCGGCTCGCCCGGTGAAAACCGACCGGCCGTGAGGCCGCGTGCTCCGGTGCAAGCCGACCGGCCGTCAGGCCGCGGGCAAACCGCCCTGGATTCCGGCTCGCCCCCGATTCACCCCACGCCTCACGGCGTTGGGCTTGTACGGGGCCACGCCTCACGGCGTTGGGCTTTCACCAGAGCATGGCGGCGGGATACGCTTTTGTGCCCCCGCTCACGCTCTCGCGAAAGGATTCGCCATGCATTGCCTGCCCGTCGCGGTCCGTCTCCTCGTCGTCGCGGCCGTTGTCTCGATCATGCGGCCCACCGCCGCCCAGATGCAGATGACCGGCGGCACGGCCGAACTGCAGACCGTCAACTCGGCCCGTGAAACGCTCGACGAGTTTGGCGGCCTCGCCATCGAATCGATTCCGCCCACGATGTTCGCGAAGGCCGAAGGCATCGCCATCTTCCCCGACATGATCAAGGGGGGCTTCATCCTCGGCGTCAACTACGGCAAGGGCGTGCTGCTCGTTCGCCGTCCCGATCGTTCCTGGAGCCCGCCGGTGATGGTCACGATGGGTGGAGGCAGCCTCGGCTTCCAGGCCGGCGTGCAGTCGGCCGACATCGTGCTCATGTTCGCCACTCCCCGCAGCCTCAACGGCATCCTCAACGGCCAGAAGGTCACGCTCGGTGCCGATGCGTCGGTGGCCCTCGGGCCCATCGGTCGCCAGGCCAATGCCGGCACCGACGCACGACTCGGCGCCGAGATCTATTCCTATGCGCGGAGTCGCGGGCTGTTTCTCGGCGTGTCGATCAACGGGGCCGATCTCTCGGTCGATAACAACGCCAACTCGATGCTCTACGGACGCTTCGGCGTCACGCCCGCCGACGTGTTCGCGGCCCGCGGCCTCGCGTTTCACGAGGATGTGAAGTTGTTGATCGACGATTTGAATGGCCGCAGCGGCGTCGGCCAGCCGGTTGCCCAGCCGATCCCGCAGCCGGTCGCCCAGCAGTTCGTGCCGCCGCCCGCCGCACCGCAGCCGGTGGTGCCACAGACGATCCAACAGACGACGGGCGGGTTTCCCACGCTGCCGACGCCCCCGCCGCAGCAAATCGCGCCGCCGGCCATGCCGGTCACGGGAGCGACCGACACGCCGTATGTCCCGGAGCCGACGGCCCCGCCGCTCGTGCCGATCAAATAGGGCAGCCCGCGGCCTCACGGCCGGTCGGCTTGTACGGGGGCGGCGTTATCGCGGCGACACGACGCCGATGCGCACCAGATGGGGGAGCGTCGTTTGGCAGAAGGCGTCGCAGGCCGTCTGCACCAGCGTGCGCTGCTCGAGCGGATCCTCGATCCGCTTGCCGTCGCGCTGCAGCGTGCGGCCCGCGGCGGCGAGCCGCTCCGCGAGACGATCAGCGAGCCCTTCGCCGCCCCGCTCCACGAACTCGTGCAGGATCGCTGCATCGAGGTCACCGAGCATCACCCCCGAGCCCGTGGCCTCGCTCGCGACGGCCACCGCACGGCCACCCAGCGCGTCGGCGCCAATCACGGCCTGGTTGAAGCGATGCGTGATGTCGCAGGGCCGACCGCCGGCGATTTCCGCGGCGCTGCCGTGCGTGTCGTGCGGCCCGGCCACCGCCCGCGCCGACACCTCGAAGAGCCCGAGGGCCACGCCCGCGTCCACGGCCCGCGCGAGATCGGCCGGCGGCGTGCCCTCGAGCCGGGGATCGGCCACGATCTGCGAGATTCGTCGACTGCCGTCCGCGAGCACCGCCAGCAGCGTCTCGTAGAGCGGCCCCTGCACGGTTGACGTCACCACCCCGAGGTTCGCCTCGTAGGGCAGCGTTGTGCCCGGCTTCGCCACCCGAAACTCGAGGTCATCGGCCTCCCGCAGCCGGTCGTCGATCCCTCGCATCGGCTGCGGCGACTTGGCGTGGATGTCCCACCGAAAGGCCGTGTTGGCGCAGAAATCCTTGTGGGCCTCGGTGACGAGCCGGTCGCTGGTGGTCCGGAAGAGTTCCTGAAACTCCGGCCGCACGCAGAGATCCCAGAAGTTGGTGTGTACCGGCAGACTGCCCACGAACGACAGCCCCACCCGGCGAAACATCTCGGCCACGTCGGCAAAGTAGAAGCTCGTCCAGTGCTCGTTGAGGTATTCGTGAACGACGTAGCGGGCGTCCTGCTGAAGGATCGCGTCCACATAGGCAGCAGCCCGCGGATTGTCGTCGAAATACTTGGCATGCCGGTCGCGGATGAAGACGAGGTACGCCAGCGCCTCCCGCACCCGCTTCACACTGTCGCCCTGCCGCAGGGCGGCGTATTGCCGAAGGATGCCGCGGATCGGCTGGAGATGCGCCCAGCCCGGCATGGCGTTGTAGCTCACGAGCAGCAGGCCGCCGGGAGCGAGATTTCGGCGGGCCACATCGAGGATCTGCTCGCGCACCTCGGGGGCCACCCAGCTGAAGACTCCATGCAGCGCGATGAACTCGAACTCGCCGAGATCCTCGGGCAGCTTCTGAAAGTCGCTCGTCACGACGCGGGCGTTGCCGAGCCCGCCCGCCGCGATGTCGCGGTCAACCGCCGCGGTGTGCTCGGGGTTGACGTCCACGCCCACGAACGTGCCCTGCGGATTGGCGGCCGCGAGCGTGGTCAGCGACCGGCCGAGCCCGCAGCCGAGCTCGAGGTAACGGAAGCCGTCGGCCGTCTTCGGTGGCAGGATGCCGTTGAGCGCGGCCACATGCCGCATCGCCACCGGCGACATCTGCGGGTAGAAGCCGGGGATGTAGGCAACGTCAGTGATGTAGCCGCTGGCGGTCATGGGCCGTCAGTCTACGCGCTGGCGGTCCATTGGCGATACTTCCGACGCAGGCGGCGGCCGAGGCTGGCGGCGGCGTCTGGCAGGCGGTCGAGCCGCAGGAGCCGGGCGATGTCGTGCCGCCGTGCCACCGGCTCGATCGGCGTCTCGAAGATCCGCGTGAACTGCTCCAGGATCGTGTCGGCATCGGCGCAGCGGGGCACGCGGTTGTGGCGAAACCAGGGCTGGGCGAGCATCGCGCAGAGCAGATCGGGATGGCGATCGATTTCGACCACTCGGTCAACCAGTTCGTCGAGCATGGCCGATGTCGTGCGGGCGGCGCAGTCGTGGGCCGAAAGAAAGCTGCGCGTGTCGAAATCGCGGCCTATGAGCGGATCGCCCCAGTAGATCGGGATCGAGTCGACAAGCATCGGCTCCACGATCTTCTCGGTCGTATAGCCGGGGTGCGACTCATTCTCGAACGCGATCGTGAACCGGC
>JAUMAF010000277.1:0-5996 GCA_032117045.1 Pirellulales bacterium
CGGACCAGGCCGGGGCGGGCGAGGAGGGCGCGGAGACGGGCGGCGGGCGTCGGAGGCATGAGGATGGCGTGGGCTCGCGTGGGATGGAGGGGCACTCACTCTCCCGGCAAGATCCGGCAGGCATTCTCGACGAGCTTGAGGATCGTCGCGTCGTGGAAGATCGGATAGGTCTCGTGCCCGGGGCGGATGGAGATCACCTTGCCGCGGCCGAGGTTCCAGACCATGACACTGCGAAACCACGACCCATCCTCGAATCGCTCCTCGACGACGACCTCGTCCGGCGCAGGGACATGGAACGGCTCGTCGTACATTTCCGTCCGCAGGAGGGAAAACGTCTCGGGGAGCCCCGCGGCAAGCGCGTGGCGGCGATCGAGGACCCGCAGCACGCTCGGCTTGCCGTCGGTGCGGTAGGCGGGGAAGCAGCAGTTGGGGAGATGGAGCGTGACCTCGACGCGGCCGTCGGGATAGCGGCGCTCATCGCTGGCGGGCGTGAGCCGGCCGTCGCGGGCGGGCACCTTATAGTGCTGGGCCGGCACCTCGCGGATCGAGAGCTTTTCGGGCGCCACGTCGGCGAAGGTGCGGTGGACGTCGGCCCGAGCCCGTTCGTTCATCGCCTCGATGAATGGCGTGGCCCAGTGGGCCGAGTGGAGGGCGACGAAGACGAGCCCGCGGTCGCGGATCCGTTCCACGATCCGCTGCCCCGCCTCTGGCTTGACCTCGGCCTGACGAACATGCCCCCACCAGACGAGGACATCGGCGTTGTCGAGGAGCGGGTCCCCGATCCCCTGCTCGGCGTCGTCGAGCTTCACCGAGCGGACGGCGAGCCCCGGCTGCTTCTCCAGATGTGCCGCGATCGCGTTCCCGAGGAAGTTGTCGTAGGCCTCTTTCTGCGCCGGCTGCTGCTCATCCCACACAAGGACGCGCCGCGGCGCGGCCGCCGAGGCAGCGGGGGCGAGATCGAGCGACGAGAGCCAAGCGAGCACGCCACTCTGCCAGGCATCCCAGTTCGGCCCCTTGTAGCCGTCGAGCCCGTGGCCGCCGGAGGGGAGCTCGAGGAGCCGGCTGATCACCCCTTTGCGCTTGCAGGCCTCGTGAAAGAGTCGGCTGTTGGCGATCGGCACCGGACTGTCGTCAACGGCATGGGCGAGGTAGGTCGGCGGCGTCTGCTTCGTGACCTGCTTTTCGTTGGAGAAAAGTGCCAGGAGTTCGGGCGACGGATTCTCCCCGAGGAGATTCGTCCTCGAGCCAGAGTGGCCGACGTCGCCAAGCGTCACGACCGGATAGACGAGAATCGCGAAGTCGGGGCGCGACGACTGTTTTTCGATTGGATCGGTGGCCTGCGCGTTGCCAGTATCGAAATGGGTGGCGGCGGTCGAGGCGAGGTGGCCGCCGGCCGAGAAGCCGATGATCCCCACCTTGCTCGGATCGATCCGCCACGCCGCAGCATTGGCCCGGACGGTGCGGAGGGCCCGGGAGGCATCGGCGAGCGGCACAAACGACCGTCCCGCGGGGAGCCGGTATTCGAGGACGATTCCCGCTATCCCATGCTCATTGAGCCAGGCGGCGATGCCGTGCCCTTCCGGGCCGGTGACGAGGCCACCGTAGCCGCCACCGGGGCAGATCACGACCGCGGGGGTCGACGATCCCTCGGGCGTTCCCGCGGGAAGATGAACCGTGATGAAGGCATCGGCCGCTTCGGTCTCGGTGCTCCCCGGCGCTCCCACCGGCGCCTTGCCGTGCCAGAGGGGGAGCCGCTCGGCGTCGGCCGCGGCAACCGGCGCCATCGCCAGCGGGATCACGAGGCAGGCAAGGAGAAGAAGGCAGCGGGGCATCGACGGCACTCCGAGGGGTCTTTTGAGCCGGCGGAAATCGTAGCATCGACGCCTGAAAGTCGTGCTCACCGCCGCGACAGCGGCGGGAAAAGTGCAGCGTTCCCGACGCCGAGGTGCGGGCTTCACGCTCTGAACTGCGTGCCAAGGACTCGCCACTGCACCGACCAGCCAGGCAGGGGATCATGAAAGCGGCTCTTTGCACGCGAGTCGCAGTCGCCAACGGTGGCATCTCCACCGCCCACGATCTCGCCCTTGCGCGCGTCGCCAGGTCGGCCGACACGAGAGCTACATCGATTTTGGAAAGGGTCGCACAGCCCCGGTCGCCAAGCCGGCTGGCTGCTTCTGGGACACTGTCTGAACCGACCGGCTGGAATTTGGCTCCGCCGGAGGACGGCTGCCCCGAAGAAAGTCGGCAACGGGGATCTTTTGGTACTGCCCCTCGAAGAATCCCACGAGCGCGTTGTCGGCCATCACTCCGCGCTCCTTCAGCCACTCCACGAATCCGGTGAGCTGGGCCTTCGTCGGCCGGTAGTGACCGCTGTTGGAAGACACGAACGTCACCTTGCCAGCATCGTTCACCGCGATCATGCCTGCGCACCGCACCGACTTGCCAGCCATAAACGACGAGTGATGCACATTGCTTTCCTGGTGAATTCCCGCCAAGAGCGTCGCATCCTGTGCCCATACGTAGGCGTAGGTCTTGAATGGATCGTCTCCCGGTTTCGTGGTGCCGTTCTTCGTGTTGAAAGGCGTCATTTCCAGGGACTCGAAATTCAGTTCGCTGACGACGCCCGTCGAGGAAGCGCACAGCCAATGCCACCACTTGCCACCGATGTCCGTCGGGGTGCCTCGATACTTCACTGCTTTCGTATCCTTCGGCCCCCAAGCCATCGCGTTCCAGGTTTCGCCAGGCGCACCGCCCGTCGTCAGGGGATGTGCCTCGAGCCAGACGAAAAAAGGCTTCACTGGAGCCCCGAGGGTGGTGGTATCAACGTTGCTGAAGCCACCGTCACCCCGCAGCGCTCCAATCCATTCGCCGAATGCGGAGATCATCGGGGCGTTGTAGAAGTCGCTCCCTGCGATCGTCCCGTCCTCTGCGACGTGCATCTCGAAGGCGCGGTGGTAAGGATCCAGTTGTTCCATGCGGCACCCCACCTGGAGGTGCTGAAACTGGTCGACGACGTGGCGGGTATCAGTGAGGTATCGAAGCATGTTCCTCGGATAAAGCAACTCCTCTTCTGTAAATTCCGCGATGAGCAGGCGGGTCATCTGGCTTTCATGTTCAGGTAAGACCTTTCCGTTTCCCAGTCGTCACTGATCTCACTGAGGACTGCCGAGACAAGCCTCAGCACCGAAGCCTCATTTGGGAACAGGGTTGCGACACGGGTACGGCGTTTGATTTCCTTGTTGAGTCGTTCGAGCCCGTTGTTGGTTCGCAGCCGCTTGCGGTGTGCGGCCGGGAAGGCGAAGACGGTCAAGGCTTCGGGGATGTTCTCCTCGAGCCAGCTGGCAAGTGCTGGTGCGGTCTTGTGGTAACGGCCGACCATGTCCTTGAGTCGCCGATCGGCCTCGGCACGGTCTTCGGCGTTGTAGATCCGCCGGATGTCATCGGCGACATCGACTCGCATCGCCATCTTGGGAATATGAGCCATGGCGTTCTGGCTCGTGTGAAACTGGCACCGCTGCCACGGTACGCCGGGCATGGTTGCATGACGAGCCGCCTTGAGCCCTGCGTGGTTGTCGCTGACGACGAGCTTCACGCCGTAGAGTCCTCGTTCCTGGAGGCTCTGAAGGAACTCCCGCCAGTGAGTTTCGGCCTCACTCCGAGCGACGCTGCAGCCGAGTACCGACCGCTTGCCGTCGGCGGTGACCCCGATGGCGGTGAGCACTGCACAGGGCACGACGGCACCGCCGTGGCGGACCTTTTCGTACCGGGCGTCGAGGATGAGGTAGGTGATCTCGCCGAGTGGCCGGTTCCGCCACGCGGCCAGCTCCTCGTCGAGCTCTGCAGCTGCCCGACTAACCTGAGTGGAGGTGATCTGGAGGCCGCAGAGTTCCTCCACGATCTTCGTGACCTTCCGGGTACTGACGCCCTGGACGTACATCTCCGCGACCGCGAGGGTCATGGCCCGTTCGCTCCGAACGCCTCGCTCGAGGCTCTTGGGATAGAAGGGCCGCCCTTCCTCGTCGTGGTAGTCGCGGGTCTGCGGGATTCGGAGGTTCACCTCGCCCACCCGGGCGTGGATGGTCTTCGGCTTGAATCCGTTGGCGTAGCCTTGACGGTCCGCGGTTCTCTGATGAGACTCGGCTTTGAGAGCCTGCTCCCTTTCGATCTGCATGGCGCAGTTCATGATGATGGCAAAGGCAGAGGCCATGGCCGCGGGGCCATGCTCGATCAGGATCGCCGTGACGGCTTCAAAAACAGCACTTTCTTCTTGGCGGGTCATCGCAGGTTCCTTCTTGGGGTAGTAAGACACTTCCAAGAAAACCTCGATGACCCGCCTTTTCAAACCGGCGGCCGGTAGGGGCCTGCCCTCGTCTCGCTACGCTCGACTCGGGCAGGCCCCTACCGGTGACTTACAGAAGAGACGTTACACGAACTTTCAGCGATGGAGCGACGCCGGGATCAATCTATACCCACATAGACCCGGACAGTGGGAAAGCCGTTCAAAATGCGATTTATAACGCAGACGGGAAGGTGTTTGGTCATGTGGATTTCAAGAATCATGGCGCCGGCGCACCGTCAGGCCATGGCCACAGATTTCCGCAGCCGGGCAACCCATCTTCAGGGCATGGCCCAGGAAAGCCACATATCCCAAACAACCAACTCCCACCCGGGTGGGACGCCCTTCCACCGAAAGTGGAGCCACACACACCACTCGGACGCTAGCTATGACGCCTCTCTCACCAGACCACACTTCGAAGTTTCTCGAACGCTTCGTGTCGTTCAACGACGCATTGCTTCGGAGTGTTACGCACGCCTATTTTCCTGACGGAACACAGACTTCATCACTTTCGCTATCCGCCAAGGATATCGATTCTTCAGACGGATGGTCGAATGTGACCCTTGTTATCTTTGATGTTAAGGAGATTGTCTTTCGGGAAGGCGCATCAACTCGACAGGTTCTTTCCGATGGTTTGTCCATTAAGTGGATAGACGGTCGCGCATGGTGCGACTTTTCTCCCTACGCCAGTAATCCGCAGAATGAGTCCGATTTTCGTCGATCGGATCTCTTCGTAACCGGCACTCACGCGGCATGGACAGTGGGGCCCTATACTGAGAATGTTACCGTTGCTTGGAAGACCTGATCTGGGCGGCAGGAAAGTCTACGCCCAATGGGGACAACGGCCAAGCTAAGGTGTCAGTCGCCGCATCCTGTGGACGCGGGCTTTAACTAGGCATGCTGAGCCGACCCATGAGCACGAGATTCGAAATGGCGAAGGAGCTTATCGCAGAGGCACACGCCGATGAGGTCGGTTTATGGTTCGTAGTGGCTCGTATCCGTGATGAGGTGGGAGACGCCGATCTCGATCGCCTCCAACGCGAGACTCTCGATTGTGTCGATCTGATGCTAGCATCAGGAGATGTCTCGGCAGGCTCCTATCGCCCCAATGGAAGTGGACTCGAGTTATGGCATTGCAATCGACAGGACATTCTCAATCGGATCGCCGATGAGTGGAATAAACTCGGTCGAATTCCGGACATTGGTGACATCGTCGTGTTTGTGGGGCGCCATGGGGCAACATCCCTACCGTGATCCCTGATCGAGTCTCCTCGGAGCGAATGCCGATGGTGCAGTGGCCCTTCTCTTCCACCGGTGGCGGACAATCGCCAACTTGAAGATTTCCAGTCGGCATCCTGGGCCAACTCGGCCAGCAACTGCATCCAAACCGACCTCTCGACGAACAACCCGTAGGCGCATTCGGGCACGCCATTATCCAGGCGGCCTGCCTTGGAAATCCGGATCCACAAGGCTCGACGGCGGCCCATCCCGATTTCGGATGGAGCACGCCTGATAGCTCGGCCCTCAGGCGGCTCCCGAGACCCGTTGGATACCAGGGTTGGTGGGCCCTCGCTCGCCGGGCGCAACCCGCTTCATCCGCCGGTGTTCAGACCGGCGATACGGGCGGCCTCTCACGGAGACTCGTTGCGTTTTCTCACTG
>JAUMAF010000278.1:0-22289 GCA_032117045.1 Pirellulales bacterium
GCGCCTTCGAGATCGAGCAGGTTGAACCGACCGGGGGATCCTCCCGAGCCGCTCGAGAAGCTCTCGAGGCCGAGCCTCACGAGTTCGAGGGGCACGCCGAGCCGCCAGGCCGCCGCAGCACTGGCCAGCACGTTTTCCACCTGGAAGTCGACCAGCCCGCGGTGCACGAGTGGCACCCGATCGAGATGGGCGAGACGAGTCTCGCGGGGACCGTCGCAGAGAACGATCCAGCCCTCGCGCACGGTGGCCGCGAGGCCGCCCTGCGCGAGATGCTCGATGAGCACGGGGTTTGCCGGATCGAGCGCGAAGTAGACGACGTGGCCCTTGCACCACTTCTTCATGCCGACCACCAGCGGATCGCCCGCATTCAGAACCGCAGCCCCGGTGGGCCGCACGGCTGCGACGATGGCCCCCTTCACCCAGGCGATCTGCTCGGGGGTGTCGATCTCGGCGATCCCGAGGTGATCACCCGAGGCGATGTTGGTCACGACCGCCACGTCACAGCTGTCGAAGCCGCAGCCCTCGCGGAGGATGCCACCGCGGGCCGTCTCCAGCACCGCGGTCGTCACCGAAGGGTTGGCGAGCACGCGGCGGGCGCTCTTCGGCCCGCTGCAATCGCCCGCGTCGATCGGCCGGCCGCCGATCCAGACGCCCTCGGTGCAGGTGGTGCCCACGGTGGCGCCACCGGCGGTGGCGAGGTGGGAGATGAGCCGAACGACCGTTGTCTTGCCATTTGTGCCGGTGACGGCGGCGGTCGGAATCCGGCCGTCATCGCCGGGGGAGAAGAGCGCGTCGACGATCGCGGCGCCCACATTCCGGGGCGTGCCAACCGTCGGCTCGAGGTGCATCCGCAAGCCAGGGGCCGCGTTGACCTCGATCACGACGCCCCGCTGGGATTCGAGTGATCTGGTGATGTCGTCCATCACGAGATCGATGCCCGCCACATCGAGCCCGATGATTCGCGCGGCCTCGACCGCCCGGGCGGCCACGTCTGGGTGGACGATATCGGTGACGTCCTCGGCCGAGCCGCCGGTGCTCAGGTTGGCATTTCTGCGGAGCATGACGCTCCGGCCTGCCTCCGGCACGCTCTCCTCGGTCATCCCCTGCTCCCGCAGCACGGCGACGGCGACCTCGTCGATCACCATCGGGCTGAGCGACGTGGCATGGTCACCGCATCGCCGCGGATCCTCGTTGACCCGATCGACGAGCTGCCGCACCGTCGCGGCACCGTCGCCGGTGACGATCGGCGGGTGCCGGCGGGCTGCGGCCACCATCTTGCCGCCGACGACGAGCACACGATAGTCGCCCCCCTTCACGAAACGTTCGACGACGACCGAGGAATCCTGCTCGTTGGCGAGGATCCAGGCCTTCTCGACCTCCTCGTGGGTGACGAGGTTGACCGACACGCCACGTCCTTGGTTGCCATATCGCGGCTTCACCACCACCGCCGCACCGATCTCCTCCGCGACGGCCCAGGCGTCGGCAGCGTCGCTGACGGGCCGCCCCTCGGGAACCGGGATGCCCGACTCGGCGAGCAGGGTTCGCGTGAGTTCCTTGTCTTGTGCGATCGTTTCGGCGACCGCGCCGGTACGATCGGTCTCGGCGGCGAGAATCCGCCGTTGCTTCGCCGCATGCCCGAGCCGCACGAGCGAGCCCTCCGTCAGCCGCTGCGAGGGGATGCCCCGAGCCGCCGCCGCCTCGACGATGGATCGGGTGCTGGGACCGAGTTGCACGTCGAGCAGCACCGACCGCAGCCGCTTCAGTTCGCCAGACACGTCGAACGACGTATCGTCGATCGCCGCCATGATCAGGCGATGCGCCGCATGAAGGCACTCGATGGCGAACTTTTCCTCCTTGTATTCGATGATGACCTTGTAGACCCCGGGCGTCTTGCTCTCACGCGCACGACCGTAGCCCACGGGGGTGCCCGCGAGCGTCTGAAGTTCGAGCGTCACGTGCTCGAGCACGTGACCCATCCAGGTCCCGGTCCGCATGCGTTCGAAGAACCCGCCCCGCTCACCGATCGAGCAACGGTGCTCGATCATGGTCGGCAGCCAGCCCATGATCCGCTCGTTGAAGCCCGGCAGCGTGTTCGACGGAAACTCCTCGAGCCGGCCGAGATCGACCCAGGCCTCGAGACAGGGAAACGACGCCCATTGGTTGGGGCCGCGAAGAACCTTGAGCGACTTGATCTCCATGGATGGCATGCAACTCTTTTAGACCGTGCGCAGACGCGTGCGAGGGTCTGGTCGTGTGCGCCTTCTCCAGCCACCGGACACTCCGGCGGGTGTTTCTGAAAGAAAGGCCGCACGGGTCACAACGGCACTGTGCAGGCGCGTCGCCCGAACAGTCCTGTCTGCGTCGGCAGACATCCGTTCAAACCCGACGGAAAACGTCGTCAGGGCGGTCGGCAGTCCGGGGCCGCTGAAGAAAGGCCCCCGGCGAAGGCAATCTTCGCGGACAGGCTCGTGGACGACGGGGGGGAGAAACCTACCAACAACCGACCGGCCGAAGTGGCCATGTGACGAAAAGATTCCTACACCGCGAGGCCGGATGGTAACGCCGCACGCCACACGGACGCGCGTTCGCTTGCGATACCCGTTCCTCGCGGCACCATGATTCAAACCGCAGCGCTGGCCGAACAACCTTCGTTCACCGCTGCCTCGTCGAAAAGTCCGCCTGCGGTCACCCTCAGACGTCTTCGCAGAACGATCGTAAAAGTTTACGCTTCCCTCGTCGGACTGCGAATCTTTTTTTGACCATTTCCTGGAGATGCACGTGGCGTGCCAAACGCCATTTTTCATCCGCTGAATCGATTCAGCGGCCTGAAAACAAGTGTCGCCCGAAAGTCCGCCGGAGGGACTCACGGAAAGAATGACCGGTGGGCGTGGCAAAATGTGGCCAGTGACAACAGGCGGGATGGAAATATCTACAGTCGCAGGCAGCCGGCGGGACATTCGCCTCGGGCGGGCTGGGGCGTGGATCCCAGCCGCATTCGTGGCAAACTCCCCTTGCGTGTCGGACTCGGAATCCGGTCACGGTAATCTAGGTATCTTCGGAAAGCCACGCAAATTCCTATCGGTTGCCCTTGGCAGGCCCCTTCAGCCCGCCTGAAACGGCTGAAAAAACGGTTTCTTCGCCCTCTTTTGACCGCTTTTTTGTGACCTCAACCAGCCGTCCTACCTGGCCGGCTCATGACCTTTTCTTACCGCTCTATGCCTCTCCGCCACGCCGCCGCCGAGCCGGTCTCCTCCGTTCGGGGAACCAGTCCGGGATCAGGGCTTCCCTGGCAGGGCCTGCTCCTGCTTCCCGGCGAGACCCTCTTGGCGGCCAGCCGGTTCGACCTCGACACGCAACTCCGCTTCACCGATGGCTGGATCGCGCTCACCAGCCGACGGCTGATCGCCGATCAACCGGCTTCGGCCGAGGGCGCGGCTCCCGCCGGCGGCGGCCCGCGTTCGTGGATGATCGACGCCGACACGCGACTCGACGTGCACCTGCGATCCGCGGTGGGAAGGATCGAGCTCTTCGCGGGCGATCGGGTCTTGGCACGGTGGCTGTTCACGCCGGCAAAGGCGGCCACGATTCACGCGCTCGAGGACGCCTTCGATTCGAGAGTCTTCGGACCGGAGGGCCTTTCCGAACCGCGGGGCGACCACCGGCCACCGCGAGTGGATGCCGATGACGCGATCGACACCTCCGAGAAGCGGGCCAGTGCGTCGAGCGTCACGCCGCGCGGCCTCGGGGACGACGCAGGAGCGGGCGGCGGCAAGGCCTCATGGCAGGCGCTCGCCCGGATCATCGCCTTTGCCAGACCACACGCCGGCATGGCGGTGATCGGCGGTCTGCTCTCCTTGGCCAGCACCGCGGCGGCGCTCGTGCCGCCCTACCTCACCATGCCGCTCGTCGACGACGTGCTGATTCCGCGTCAGAACGGCAAGGATGTGCCCTTCTCGCTGGTCTGGTGGTATCTCGGCGGCCTGCTCGTGGCGGCGGTCGCGGGATGGCTGCTCTCCTGGATGCAGACCTGGACGCTGGCCTGGGTCAGCGAGCGAATCGCAGCGGGGCTGCGCACCCGAACCTATGCCCATATGCAGTCGCTCTCCCTCGATTTCTTCCAGGGCAAGCGGACCGGCGACCTGATGTCACGAGTTGGCAGCGACACGGACAAGATCAACGTCTTTCTGTCGGTGAACCTGATTGAGTTTGCGTCGAACGTGATGCTTCTAATGCTCACCGCCGCGGTGCTCATCTGGCTCAATCCGCTGCTCGCGGTGCTCACGC
Organism: Pirellulales bacterium; assembly: GCA_032117045.1. Taxonomy (GTDB): domain Bacteria; phylum Planctomycetota; class Planctomycetia; order Pirellulales; family UBA1268; genus QWPN01. The sequence continues at coordinate 4,285 of JAUMAF010000278.1, forward strand.
TCGTGCCCTTTCCGTTCGTGGTCTGGCTCATCTATGCCGTTCGCGAGCGACTCCGCCGTGGCTTCGCGCGGGCCAGCGTGGCCTGGGGCGACATGACGAGCGTGCTGGCCGACACGATCCCCGGGATTCGCGTCGTCAAGGCGTTTGCCCAGGAGTCTCGCGAGATCGACCGCTTCGCCACCGCCAACGATCGAGTGCTCGAGGCGAACGACCGCGTCAATGTGGTCTGGTCGTTCTGCGGCCCGGTGGTCAGCCTGTTCAGCGAGATCGGGCTCTTGGTCGTCTGGGCCTGCGGGGCCTGGCTCGTGTTTTCCGGGAGTGTGACCGTCGGAGGACTCACCGCCTTTCTCGCCTACATCGCCCGATTCTACGGCCGCGTCGAGTCGATGATCCGGATGGTGCCCGCCACGCAGCGGGCGGCCGCGAGCGCCCAGCGGATCTTCGAGATCCTCGACTGCAAGCCGAGCGTCGCCGAAGCTCCGCGGCCGGTTCGGCTGGGCCGCGTGGAGGGCCGGATCGAAATCTCCGGGGTGCACTTCCGCTACGGCGCCCGCGAGGTGCTCCACGGCATCAATCTGGTGATCGAACCGGGCGAAATGATCGGCCTCGTGGGCACGAGCGGGTCTGGCAAGTCGACGCTCGCCAATCTCGTCTGCCGGTTCTACGATCCGTCGAGCGGATCGATCCGCGTCGATGGCGTCGATCTCCGAGACGTCGAAATCGCCGACTACCACCGGAACCTCGGCTGCGTGCTGCAAGAACCCTTCCTGTTCTTCGGCACCGTCGCCGACAACATCGCCTACGGCCGGCCCGACGCGCCGCGCGAGAAAATCATCGAGGCAGCCCGGGCCGCCGGGGCCCACGATTTCATCCTCTCGCAGCCGCTGGCCTATGACTCCCGCGTCGGCGAGCGGGGGGGCGGGCTCTCCGGCGGCGAGCGGCAGCGGCTCTCGATCGCCCGCGCTCTGCTCGTCGATCCCCGGATCCTCGTGCTCGATGAGGCCACCTCCAGCGTCGATGCCGAAACCGAGGCGATCATCCAGGCGGCCATCGACCGGCTCGTGACAGGGCGGACGACGATCGCCATCGCCCACCGACTGTCGACGCTCCGTCGTGCCAACCGGCTCGTCGTGCTCGACGCGGGACGGATCGTGGAAACGGGCACCCACGACGAGCTGCTTGCCGCGGATGGCATGTATGCCCGCCTCTACCATGCCCAGATGAAGGCCGACGAGGAGGCTGCGGCGGCCACCTGAAAGCCCTGCCGATACCATGCCCGCGCACCACCACGACCACACCACGCTCACGGCCGACTCGCCCGATGGATGGCGGCTCGAACGGCATGATCATGGCCGACTCGATTTCGTCGACGCGGCCGGTCGACGGCACCATGACGTCGACGTGCTGCGGGCCTTTCCGGTCACGGCCCCGAAGGGTCCCGTGTCGATTATCGCGGCAGATGGAGGCGAACTGGCTTGGATTTCGGCGCTCGCCGCGCTTCCCGCAACACTCGCATCGCTCCTCGAGCGGGAACTGTCGCAGCGGGAGTTTCTGCCCGTCGTCGAACGCATCGAGTCGGTTTCCGACGCCGAGCCGGCGGAGTGGTCGGTCGCCACCGATCGCGGGCCTCATCGCTTCAGAGTCGGACACAGCGACGACGTGGCCCGCGAACCCAACGGAAGCGTCTTCATCACTGACACGTTCGGGATGCGATACCGGATCCTCGACATCGCCGCCCTCGACGCCCACAGCCGCCGGCTGCTCGAGAAAGTCGGCTAACGCAACTCCCGGGGAGGCTCCGGCATCAAACGCCGGCCGCCCGCGGCCTCACGGCCGGTCGGCTTGCACGGGCAGGAACTCAGCGAGGGCTGCCCGTGCTCCACGAGCCGGCGTATGACGGGGCATGGGCAGCCTCTCCGGCAGGTGCCCCAGAGACCGCCCGCTTCCCATCCTTCGGGCGGGCCCCGGTCGGCGCTTCCCCGGGACCGTAAGATGGATCGGTTGCGACGTTCATGCGGGAAGGGATGCCATTTTTCTGGGAAAAAACCGGGATTTTTTCTCAACAAACCGCTTGTGGACCGCGTAGACCGGATTAGTCTCGAAGGGTCTTTCCAGGAGAGCACACATGACCCGATTCGCTACACGTTCTTCCTCGCTCCGCCGTCTGCAGGCGTTTGCCTGCGCCGGCTTGGTGCTTGCCCCGCAGGCACCCGTCATGCAGGCTGCCAACGGCCAATGCGGCTGCGGCGCCGGCCCGGTCGCCGCGCCCGTCGCGACACAGACCTACCGTCTCGATTACCAGACCGTCTACGACGAGCAGCAGGTCACCGCCCAGCGGGTGTCGTACGAGACCGTCTACGACACGAAGACCTACACCGTCCAGAAGCCGGTCTGGGAAACGCAGACCCAGGAGCGCCGCTCCACCGTCCAGCGGCCTGTGTGGGAGACGCAGACCCGCGAGGAGCGGACCACGGTGATGAAGCCGGTCTACGAGACCGTCGTCGAGGATCGCAGCTACGACGTGACCCGTGACGTGGTCGAAACGGCCACCCGCGAGGAACAGTACACGGTGATGAAGCCGGTCTACGAGACGGTGATGCAGCAGCAGGTGACCACGGTCAGGAAGCCCGTCTACGAGACGAGCGAGCGGGAGCAGGCCTACACGGTCGCCGAGCCCGTCACGCAGATGCGGACGGCGTATTCCGTCGGCAGCCAGGCCGTCGACACCGTCACCCCCGTCGCCACTCCCGGCACCACCGCCCTCGGCTACACGCCCGGCGGCTGGGCCGTCGATCCCTTCACCGGCCTCGCCGTCTGGCAGCGCGGTGGATACGCCTGGGTGATGACCCCGGGTGCGGTCGTCAATCAGGTCAACCGCGTCTACCAGCCGACCTACACGCCGGTCCAGGTGCCCGAGACCACGATGGTCAACCGGGTGGTCACTCAGAAGGTGCCGGTGCAAACCGTTCGCTACATCGACGAGCAGGTGGTCCAGCAGGTGCCGGTGCAGACGATGAAGATGGTCGCCGAAACCGCGGTTCGGCAGGTGCCGGTGCAGACGGTCCGCAAGGTCGTGGAGCGGGTCGACAACAAGGTGCCGGTGCAGGTCATGAAAATGGTTCCGGAAGAGCAGGTCCGTCAGGTCGCGTTCCAGGTCTGCAAGTTCGTCACCGAAGAGAAGGTCGAACCGGTGCAGGTGCAGGTAATGAAGTACGTCACCGAGGAGCGGACGATGCAGGTGCCGCGGGTGGTCGAGAAGAAGACCCCCTACACCTATACGGTCCGCATGCCGCGAACCGTCGTCACCAAGGTGCCGCTCGACGCCTGTGGCAATCCGGTGCCCGCCGCAGCCACGGCGGCCCCCGTCACGGCCGCAACCTACGAATCGGTGCCGGCGCCGGCCGCTTCGGCGGCACGGCCCGCCCTGCCGCCCAGTGCAGCCACCACGCCTGCGGAGAGCGGCCCTCTCAAGACGTTCAGCGACAAGCCGGCCGAAGCGCCCGCGGCCGCGGAGGGTTGGAAAGCTGCCGCCGTCCACCCGGAGCCGGCTGCACAGCCGGAAGCCTATCGCGCGCAGAAGCCGGTTGAAAACCCGACGTCGGCCCTCCGCAGCATCGAGCCCATCCCGGGACCGGCGGCGGCGTCGATCCCCTCGGCCGTCGCACCCGTCGAGCAGGCTCCGACCATCGCTCCGCCCGGGCCGGCCGTCGAGCCGGCGGCCCCCGCGCACGATCTTCGTGACGTGCCTGCTGCCAAGACCTCGGGCACCGGGTTCCTTCGTCCGATCCCGGCCGACCACACGACCTGATTTCACGCCGGCGCTCATCGGCATCAAGGTGCGGCCCTGACCTTCGCCGCGTCGTTGAGCTGTGTCGGGCAGTGTGGATCTGCGTTCTGTCCGCACCCCAAGCGTCTCCGATTGGCAGCGATCTGCGCGCGGGGTACATTCCCGCGATCGCCCTCGGAAGCACGCGCATGTCCCATGAGGTCATGGACGACCAGAAGCAGCAGCAGGCGGACACGCAGACGCCCCTGCAGAAACGTCGGTCCCCGCCGGTACCGCGGTCGGGCCGCCTTACGGCCCAGGCGCTACTCGCCGACGACCATTCGGCCGATCATCCTGGAGTGCGACGGCTCTACACCGCGGCCCTGATGGCAGCGGTGCTCGACGTGCCACCGGCGGCTGTGCGGCACTGGATTCGGGGTGGCCTCCTTCAGGTCGCCGAAAGTGCCGGCTCGGTGGAGTGGTTCGACTTCGAACAGCTCGTGGTCGGCCGGCACCTGGCCAGACTGCTTTCTCGGGGACTCTCGCTCCGGGAGATCGACGCCAAACTGACCGACCTCGTGCCGGGCGGTGTCCGTGCGGCCGCGGCCGTGGCGGGCCGCGTCTTGGTCGATGGCCGACGGTTGAGCATCGACGACGGCGGCCGACTCCTCTCGGCCGGCGGCCAAATGCAGTTCGGTTTCTACACGTCGCCACTCGCCGCCGCTCACGACTGCGATCGGGAGGCCGTCGTCGGCATGCCCGCGGCCGTGCCGTACAACCCGTCGTTGAATGAGCCGACAGGCCTGCAGGTGTCCCTCGACGACGTCGCTGGCCTCCCACCGCTGGCAGCAGACATGGCCGAAATCCTCGACCTTGCCGACGATCTCGAGGCGGCTGGTGAGTTTGTGGAAGCGGCCGAGGCGTTGCGGGCCGTGCTCCAGGCGCAGGGGCCGACGCCGCGGGTGATGTTCATGCTGGCCGAGTTGCTCTACCGCGCCGGCGATCTGACGGCCGCGCGGGAGCGGTATTACGCGGTGATCGAACTCGATCCCGATCACCTTCAGGCGCGATCGAGCCTGGGCTGCGTGCTTGCGGAGCTCGGCGAGCACGACCTCGCGCTGGCGGCTCTCGAGGGCGTGCTCCGACAGGAGCCGGCCTACGCCGATGCCCACTGGCACATTGCCGGCGTGCTCCGCGAAACCGGGCTCGAGACCGAGGCGGCGCAGCACCTGCGCCGGTTTCTCGCCCTCGCCCCGGAGAGTCCGTGGGCCGCGCTCGCCCGTGACCGACTCGATCGGATTCCGGCCAGCCCAACGACTCCACGCGACAGCTGATCGTCGCGTGCAAGCCGACCGTCCGTGAGGATGCGCGAGGAGAAGCCGTACGACACCCCTGATGCTGACGCTCCCGATCGTGAGGAGCCGGTCGGGGGGCACGCGCAGAAGCCGGGGCTTGTTTCACGCCTGCAACGCCATCGTGGCCGTTGCAGGCTGAGGGCAGCCGAAGGGACAGCCAAGGTGTCTCTTGGCTGCCAGTCAGCATCCTCCAGATGCTGATACCTCTCGACGCTGAGGAGCCGGTCGGGGGGCACGCGCAGAAGCCGGGAATCTTTGCGCCTCACGAGCGATTCCCAGTCGGCCAGCCGGGCATCCTGTCGCAAAATCCCCGGCGCCGAGCATGCCCACCGCCGGCGAACCAATCCGGCACGGCATCACCTTCACGACGCTCGAGTCGCATTTCCCCGAGCTCACGATCGGGGGGCTTTCTGGCCGAAAATGATCCGACAGGCTGGCAAGCCAGACGATCGTCAGTAGGCGCCCCAGGGACCGCGGACGGCGTTGACGCCGAACTGCACGGTGTCGCTCGGCTGATTTGGCGTGGGCAGGAAACCGCCGCCGCTGCCCCCCACCGCGCCGGGCCCCGGATAGGGACGGCGGAACTGGTGGTAGATCGGCGCGACCCGCGAACTGGGCACGCCCCATGAATACTGCGTCATGAATTCCGCGGTCGGCGGCACGACCAAGGCGATCGGTCGGCCCTCGGCCGGGTCATACCAGGCACTGTGCCAGCTCTTGCCCTGGCTCCGCAGGAAGTACCGCTTCTCCCAGGCGTCGTACTTGCAGTGCTCGTGCAGGCCGCCCGTCTTGCCATAGCTGCACGGACCGCCCACCGGGGATCCGCAGGCGCCGCAATGCCCGCAGTGCTTGCCGCAGTGCTTGCCGCAGAGTCCGTGTCCGCAATGGCCATGATGGCAGGGCCCGCGGCCGCACGGTCCGCATCCGGCCGGCCCGCATTGCCCGGAGGCGTAGCAGCCGCCGGAACAGCCGGCCGCGTGGCCGAAGTGGTCGCCCGCAGACGCCATCCGGATCGCGGCGCAGGCGAGCGAGACGACGAACAGTGCCGCCCAGGCGGAGTGCGAAAGGCCGGATCGACGCATGATGCGGAATCTCCTCGGGATCAGTACCAGTAGGCTTTCACGTCCGTCCGCATTCCAGTCACCCCGGCGGGGCGGATGTAGCGGCGGCGGTGCTTGTAGAGAAACTCGTGCGGCATGAACGGCGGGTAGGTGTTCCAGGTGTGGCCGACGCGGGGTGGCACGGGCCGCGGCGACACATAGAGTTGGGCTCCCATGCCGGGCGCAGCACCCGCTGGAACCGGCGGCACGTAAAAGTTGTAGAAGACGTCGGGCGTGGGCCCCTCGACGCCGCCGTCGATTGGGATCGCCCATGCCGTCGCTGCGGTCAGCGCCTGGGCGACGAAAAGTGTCGCGAGCGAACGGAACCTGATCGAACGAATGGTCAGCATTGCGTCACCTCGTGCTCGAAGCCCACCGGCGCCGGGATCGGCCCGACACACGAAAGTTCGACAGGACCCTGTTCTGCGCATCACTCCGTGGATGCCGCGGATGCCGGTTCTGCCCGACAGTCACAACTTCGCGCCGCCCCGAATCGGGTGGTTCCGTGGCCCACCCACGGACCTCACGACCGGCAAAGTCAGCCCCTCTTGCCAAGGCAGCCGTCGCGGATCACAGTCTGGGGGCCGAAAACACCGGGAAAACCATGGTCAAGACCGCGACACGCCCAGCCCGTACGACAGCCCCGAAGACGAAGGCCGCCCCGAAAAATTCTGCGGTCGCTGCCGCGGCGACCAATGGGGAAGACTCTGCTCCGACGTCGGCACCGAAGCCCGCGGCCAAGCGGCGGGCCACGGCCCAGTCCCTCGCCGCCGGCCAACGGGACATCTCGGTGAGCGAGTTCTTCGCCAAGAACCGCCACCTGCTCGGCTTTGATTCGCCCCGCAAGGCCCTGCTCACGAGCGTCAAGGAGGCGGTCGACAACTCGCTCGACGCCTGCGAGGAGGCGGGCATCCTGCCGGAGATCTGGGTGCGGATCGAACAGGTCGGCGACAGCGGCACGCGATATCGCATGAGCGTGCAGGACAACGGCCCCGGCATCGTCAGCAAGCAGATTCCGCTGATCTTCGGCAAGTTGCTCTACGGCTCGAAGTTCCACCGCCTGCGCATGAGCCGAGGTCAGCAAGGCATCGGCATCTCGGCCGCGGGCATGTATGGCGTGCTCACGACCGGCAAGCCGGTGAAGATCATTTCCAAGATCGATGCCCAGCACCCGGCGCACTACTCCGAACTGCGGATCGACACCAAGACCAACCAGCCGGAGATCTTGAACGGCAAAGGTGACGGCGTCGACATTCCTGCCGGCAAGGGCGGCGCGGAGTTGATGAAGAAGCACTCGATCGAGTGGGTCGGCGAGAACGACCGGGGCGATGCCATCGAGCACGGCACCCGCGTGACGATCGAGATGGAGGCCAAGTTTCAGCGGGGCCGTGGCAGCGTCGAGGAATACCTCGAGCAGACGGCGATCTCCAATCCTCACGCCCGCTTCCACTTCCTGGGGCCGGACGGTCCGGAGCGGATGCTCGATCGCTCGAGCGACGACCTGCCACCGGAGCCCAAGGAGATCAAGCCGCATCCCTACGGCGTCGAGCTCGGTCGGCTCGTGACGATGCTCCAGGAGCATCCGAAGATCACGCTCGCCCAGTTCCTCACGCAGTCGTTCTCGAGGGTGTCCCACGGCACCGCCAAGAAAATCTGCGACATCGCGAAGCTCTCCACCCGCGTGACCGCGGGCAAGCTCGGCCGTGGCGAAGCGGATGCTCTCTTCAAGGCCATCCAGGAGACGAAGATCCCGCCGCCGGCCACCGACTGCATCGTGCCGATCGGCGAGCAGCGGCTGCTCGCCGGGCTGCGGCAGGTCGTGCCCGGCGAGTTCTTCACCGCCGCGACAAGACCGCCCTCCGTCTACCGCGGCAATCCCTTTCTGATCGAGGCGGCCCTCGCCTACGGCGGCGGCACCTCGGCCCAGAAGATCACTCGCGAGGGCCTCGGCGAGCTCGCTGCCGAGAGTGACGCCCGGAGCCTGCGGCAGTTTCTCACCACGACGTTCTCAGGAATGGGGGGCGAGGCGGCCGAAAAGATCCTCGCGGAGGCGGAACTCGCGCCACGGCAGAGCCCGTCGAAGCTCAAGAAGCCCCAGCTCGACGCGCTCCACGGTGCGATGCAGCATGTGAACGCCGACGAGGGCCAGAGCATGAACGTGCTCCGCTACGCCAATCGCGTGCCGTTGCAGTTCCAGCCCGCCGCCTGCGCCGTCACGCAGACGATCCTCTCGACCAACTGGCGATCGTACGGCCTGTCACAGTCGCGGGGCAGCCTGCCGAGCGCGCCGGTCACCGTGATGGTCCACATGGCGAGTGTCTGGGTGCCGTTCACGAGCGAGTCGAAGGAGGCGATCGCCTCCTATCCGGAAATCCAAAAAGAGATCCGCCTGGCCCTGCAGGCCGTGGGCCGCAAGCTCGGCATGTATATGCGGCGACGGCTCCGCGTCGCCCAGGAGGGCCAGCGTCGCACCATCTTCCTGCGGTATCTCGGCGAAGTCGCCGCCGCCGTGTCGCAGATCAACGGCGTCGACAAGGCGAAACTCTACGAACAGCTCCTCGCCGTCGCGAAAAAGAAGACCGCCGAGGCAGACGTGAAGCTCGACGATCGTGGCAAGCCGATCGAGGACGAGGAGGAGCTCGAGCTCGGCGACAACTGCATCATCGTGCCGCAGGTCATGCCGGGCCAGAGCCTCGCCGACGCCGCCGGGACCGGCACATCGACGAAAGTCGCCAAGGGCCGGCGTTCGCGGACGATCAAGGCGGTCGATGGCGACGAGGCTGAGACGTCGGCCCCGGCGCCACGCGGCGCGTCGTCGCCCAAGCCGACAGCCCGCCGCAGAAAAAAATAAGCGACTCGGCGGGCATGGCTGCGGTCGCCCGAATGGCCTATCCTGACGGTCGCGTTTGGCAGGCGTCTGCAAGGGGCAGGTCATGTCGGAACTCGAATCTCGCGGCAGCCCGGCAGACCATGCATCCGACCAGTCGGGCCTGAGTTTTACAGGCCTGACGACGTTCCTCGGCCGTGAGGTCGCGGTCGACGACCATCTCCCCCCCGGCACGCGGCTCGGCGATGTGACGATCGTCGGCATGGTTGGCGAAGGGGGCATGGGACGGGTCTACGAGGCGGTGCAAGGGATGCCCTGCCGCACGGTCGCCGTGAAGGTCATCCGAGCGGGCATGCTGTCGGCCAAGGCCGTGAAGCGGTTCGAGTACGAGGCGCAAATCCTCGGCCGTCTCTCGCATCCAGGCATCGCCCGGATCTACCTCGTCGGCATGCAGTCGCTCGCCGGTGGCACGGTGCCCTACTTCGTGATGGAGTACATCACCGAAGCACGGACGATCACAGCCTTCGCGACCACGCATGCCCTCTCCACTCGGGACCGGGTGAGCCTCTTCCGCGAGGCCTGCCTCGCGGTCGCCCATGGCCACCTCAAGGGGATCATCCACCGCGACCTCAAGCCGGGCAACATCCTCGTGGACGCGACCGGCCAGCCAAAGATCATCGACTTTGGCGTGGCCCGCAGCGTGGACCAGGATCTGTCGCTCACGACCATGCACACTGGCGTTGGAAGTCTCGTGGGCACACTGCAGTACATGTGCCCCGAGCAGTTTGCCGGAACGGCGGATGATCTCGACGTGAGGGCCGATGTCTACGCGCTGGGAGTCGTGCTCTACGAGCTCCTCGCCGGCAGACTGCCGTATGACGTTCACCAGCGTGCCGTCCATGACGTTGTCCGACTCGTCACCGAATCCGAGCCGCCGGCGCTCTCATCGGTGAATCGGAACCTTCACGGCGACCTCGCCACGATCGTGGCCAAATGCCTGGAGAAGGATCGTAGCCGCCGCTACTCGAGCGCCGCCGAGCTCGAGGCGGATCTGGCCCGGCACCTCCGCGGTGAGCCGATTGCCGCCAAGCCGCCACGGCTCTTCGACTCCCTGATGCGGCTGGCGAAACGACACCGATTGGCAGCGACGGCAGCCATGGCTGTGACAGCGGCGCTCGTGGTGGGCATGGTGGGCATGTCGATCTTTGCGGTGAGGGCCGACGTCGCACGCCAAGAGGCAACCCGTCGTGCCCTCGAGGCCGCGGCGGAGCGGTCGATTGCCGACCGCGAGAAGTCGCGGGCCGATGAGGCGGCGGCGACCTCACGACAGCGGCTGTATGTGGCCAACCTCAGGGCGATCCAGTCATGCCTGGCCACCAAAAACCTGCGGATGGCGCGGCAGCTCCATACCGACAACGTCGCGATTGCAGGGACTCCCCTTCCCCTGGAAATGCATTGCCTGGGTGCGGATCTCGACGATGCGCTGGTCATCCTGGACCTGCAGTCCGGCCCAGTCGCCGACGTCGAGTACGCCGCCGACATGGAAATGCTGGCGGCCACGGTGACACCACCTCAGTCGATGACTCATGAGGCAACCCTGCCTTGGATGCGGACGCATTTCCAGCCATTGAACATCGTGCGGTACTCCACATTGATGACGCGCCGGTTCTTCGCCGCTGGCATCGATCACCTCGATTACGAGCCTCTGCCTGCTTCCGAGAGGGGATGGGCGGACGAGCGTCTCGCGTCGATCGAGGAGGTCGTTGGTGGACGTGCTCTCGTGAAAGCGTCGATCAAACCCCTGGCCATCAGCCCGGATGGCCGTCGAATGGCCTTCCCAGTGGCTGGCGGCGGCCTGCGGATCGCAGACGCGCGGACCGGACAAGAGAATGCCGTCCTGACCGGGCGTCGGGAGCGGATGATGTGGGCCTTGTTCAGCCACGACGGCAGCCGCATCGTCACGGTGGACATGCACAGCGTGCTCAGGCTCTGGGATGCCGACACCGGCCAACTCCTCGCCACCTACGACGGCGAGGGCGGCTTGGTGAAGGGAGCCGTATTCAGCGGCGACGACTCACGGTTCGCTGTGCAGACGAGGCTCGGCCAGAGTCGTCTCCACCGGGTCATCGTGTACACGTCCACCGACGGGCGGCAACTCTCCACCGTGGAGACACCCACGGGCCTGAAGCCCGATGACGCGCTCATCGTCTTGAGTCCGGATGGCAGCCGTCTGACCACGACCGCCCATGAAGCCGATCTCCATACCTGGGACGCGGCCTCAGGCGCACCGCTCGGCCGTCTGCGGGGCCATTCCGGGGTCGTGAAAGCGTTGGCCTTCAGCCCCGACGGCAGCCGGCTCGCCAGCGGGGCGGCGAATGGGCACATCCGTCTCTGGAATCCCACCACCCAGACCCTCGAGCGGGAGTTGATCGGCCACGGTGATCTCGTGACTTCGCTTGCCTTCAGCCCCGACGGAGGGGCACTCGCCTCGGGCGGCGGTGACGGCACGGTGCGAATCTGGTCGCTCACCACCGCGGGCCCCATGGCGGTTCTGGTGGGCGTCGCCGGCGTGTCTGCGGTCGAGTTCAGTCCCGACGGAACCCAACTGGCGGTGGCGCCCAAGGAAACCGGCGGCGTGGAACTGTGGGATCCGCAAACCGTCAGACGGATCCGCATCCTCGCGGGCGTCGAGGGCACCGTGGCGCAGCTTGCCTACAGCCCCGACGGCGCACAGGTGGCGGCAGCCTTCGCCTCGTCGCAGCAGACCGGCGGCGTCCGCGTCTGGAACACACGGACCAGCGCACTGGTCTCGACCTGCGGCGGTCGCTCGACGGCCACGCACACCGTGGCCTTCAGTCCCGATGGCATTCGCCTGCTGATCAGTTCGGGCAAAGACGGCGCGGCGACACGGGGCGATGGCTCGGTCAACAGCAGGGTCATAACCTGGGATCTCCGTTCCGACAGCCTGCTCATGGCGGCCGCACAGGGCCCGCTCGTGACCTTCCTGACGACAGGGGCGGTGTTCGGGCTTGAGGGAACGCGGGTGGCCTGCCGCGCGGGCCACCTGCTCGACGCGGCGACCGGAGAGCCGCTCGTGAAACTGCCCCCCGTGGGCCAACTCGGCTGTCTCGGGGCCAGCCGGGATGGCTCGGTGCTGGCGATTGGGCAGGCCTCCGGCAACGTCTGCCTGGCATCGTTTGTGACCGGCACCCAGTTCGCCCAACTCAACGGGCATGCGGGGAGCATCCGGGCCATCGCCTTCAGCCCCGATGGAAAGCGGATCATGACGGGCTCGCTGGACGGCACCACCCGCCTCTGGGATGTCCACTCGGGTGAATCGATCCACGTGCTGCACGGGCATGAGGGAATCGTGGAGCGGATCGTCTTCAGCCCTGACGGCCGCCGGGCCGTCACGGCGGGCACCGACGGCACCGTCCGCATCTGGGATACCGCCCTGGGGCAAGAACTCTGCCTGTTGCCTGGTCAGCGGGATAAGCCGACCGCTCTTGCCTTGAGTCCCGACGGCAGTCGGCTGGTCACCGCCAGCGACGACGGCACAGTCAGGATCTGGGGCCTCTCCAACGCGGCCATCGCCGCGGCGCGGCATGCGGATGCGGACGGTACCGAAGACATCGCACGCCGATGAGCCCGACGCCTCTCATCGGCCGGGCGGCGCGGTCGCATTCTCCAGGTCCGGGAGTTCTGGCGGCATCACCCGGTGCCTGGGCTCCGCGAGCGTCCCCAGAAACGCGGCCAGGTCGGCGAGATCCTGCCGATTGAGACCGAGGGGCTTGAGATGCGGTGACTTGACCGGAAACAGCGGATCATCGCGCTGGAAGTCCTGCCGCTTGAGCGTCACCATCCCACCGTTGTACATGTTGAGCACGCCGGTGAGCTCGAACATTCCCGTATGCATGAGCGGCGTCGTCCGCGTCACATCCCGCAGCGTCGGCGTGCGAAATCGGCCGACGTCTTTGGGATCGCCCGACACCGCATGGCGGCCACGGTCCTCCCGGCTGCGGCCGTAATAACTGAGCCCCAGATCGTGGAAGCGGCCGTCGCTGAACACGGGCCCGTGATGGCAGTTCATGCATCTCGCATCCCGCCGGAAGAGATCGAGGCCTATCAACTCCGCATCGGTCAGCGCGGCGATATCTCCTCCGACAAACGCGTCGAACCGCGACCGTCCGCCCACGATCGTCCGCTCGAAACAGGCCACCGCCTTGACCACGCCGTCGAACGTGACGGGCTCGTCCGGAAACGCTTCGCCATAGCGTGCGCGATATCGCGGAACCCGCGCCATCAGCCCGACGACGTGCTCCCGGTCTGCGGCCATTTCCGAGGAATTCGTCAGGGCCTGCTCGACCTGTTCCTCAAGGCTCCCTGCCCTCCCGTCCCAGAAGAGCGCTGGATGGAAGGCAGCATTGCGGATGGTGGGAGTGTTTCGCGCCGGCGCGGGCTTCAGCGGCTGGCTGACGGCGCGGCCATCAGCCCAGCCGAGATTGGGCTCATGGCAGGAGGCGCAGGCGAGTTTGCCGCTGGACGAGAGCCGGGCATCGAAGAAGAGCGTCCGGCCGAGTACGACCTTCGCGGTGTTCAACGGATTCGAATCGGGATGCACCACGTCGGGCAGCGGACCGATCTCCTGCCATTCGACACCCGGATCGATCTCAGGCGGTGGCCAGTGCTTGCGATCGCCCCGATACATCTCGCGGAGCCGCCGCGCTTCGACATCCCGCTCGGCCGCAGTTCTTTCCGGCCGCTGGGGTTTTCTCCCACCGCCGCCGCTCTCCGCCGCCATGAGAGGGGTGACGCCCAGCCACAGGCAAGCCATCGCGATCGCGAGTGGGGCGACGATGCCGGTCGAGGGCGGCCGCGACCCGTCTCGCACCCTTGGCACCCAAACCCTGCAGGAAACCACCATGGAACGACCTTGTTTGAAGCCTCGGCGCGGCTGATCGACCATTTATTATAAGGCGCGTCGATGTCCTGCTATCTTCGCGGTTCGGGCTTTCACGGTGGCCGGTGATGCCGGTCGAGAACGGCTGTTCACTCGCCTCCCCCAACCGGGCGGACACGACATGGATGCACGGCGACCCGGTCGTTTTTCTGCTCACCACCACTCGGCCTTCTCGCTCATCGAGTTGCTGGTGGTCGTTGCCATCATCGGCACCCTCATGGCCCTCGCCCTCCCGGCGGCTCAGTTCATCAGGGAACGGGCCCGCCTGACGCAGTGCTCGAACAACCTCCGTCAGGTGGGCCTGGTCACCCGTCTCTACGCCGATTCCACCAGAGGCTTCTTCCCCACCGCCGACAAGACCGGAAACTTTTCCTACCGCATGGCACCCGGCCTGAGGACGCCCAACGACCCCGACGCGCTTCCTGAAAGCTACGGGCTCGAGGCGCTGTACGTGCGCATGGGGTTCCTCGGCCAAGGCAGCGGCATCTGGGTCTGCCCGAGCCACACCGACGGGCAGCGGGCGCATCAAAACACCTACGCCTTCAGCATTGCCACGGTTCTCAACAAGAGAAATCCGCCGAGCCAACAGACCACGCTCTTCGTGTGGGACAACACGACATTTTACCCGGGACTGTCGGGGTTTCGTGGTCCTTTCATGGGATACACGATTCCCGTAGCCAAGCGGACAACGACCCATTCCGGGTTTCAGACCGGTTCCGTGGGCTACAACGCCCTCTATCTCGACGGACACGTCGATTTCTTCAGCAACTGACAGGCATACGACATGAAGGCGAACGTTTTCCATCACCTCGCCGGTGTCCGGCCGGCACGCCTCGCACTCGTCGCGGTCGCCGCATGCTCCGCGATCGCCGCATCGGCGCAGGACGTGGTCACGACAATCGTTCCCAACGCCAACGCCGTCGCGGGGTCCGCGGCCCTGGCGACGTTCGGTTTCGACCCCACGGGCCCCAATGGTGGCACGATCTATTCTGCGGGGTTCGGTGCCGGCGCCGAGATCCGGCGGATTGCCAACGTGGACGGCACCCAAGTCGTCACGCAAATGGTCGCGCAGTCGGCATGGACGACGTTTCTCAAGAACGGCGATCCGAACAACGGCGGCGGCCAGCCCCTACCGAACGGCCTGCTGCTCAATCCCGTGGCGATCGGCTCGGCCGCTCCCTACACCATCGCGGTCGTCTCCGACGGAGCCTCCGCGACGACCGTGTCGGGGACCCGCCGGAACGACCTGACACAGAAGATCTACACCTACAACCTCGGCACCGGCACGGGAGCCTTTGCGTCGCTGGTGACGCAGGCCGAGATGGCGACCGCGGCCGGCCTCGCCAATCCCCTGACCTCGGCAACGGGAATCAACATCAGCCGACAGTTCGCCTACTCGGGCGACGGGCAGGCGGTGTACATCGCCGACAGCACGGGAGCGGCGGCCTACGGCGGCATCTATCGCGCTGATCTTGCCGCCGGCACCGTCTCACGGCTCCTCGTCGATACCGACTGCAACACCGAGGTTGCCGTACTCACCTCGGGGGCAACCGACACGATCCTGCTGCGGGGCGGCGGCTCGACGGGAAACACCGGGGGCATCGACCGGATCACCTTCACCGGTACGGGCAACGGCACGGCCACGACTCGGACCATGCACTTGTCAGGGGCCATGCTCGCCGACTTTCTCGAGACGTCGACGACGGACATCGTGACTGCGTCGATGGCGTCCGGGAGCGACGGGAGCGTGTATTTCAACAATACCGACAGCACGCCCGAGCGTCGCGGCATCTTCAGGCTCGACTCGGCAGGGCGACTGGCCAAGGTGGTGAGCCACGCCGAACGCGCGGCCACCCTCGGTGGCTCCCCCAACTCTTCCACCCTGCGGATGCAGCCCCGAGCCGTCACGCATCCCAACGGATTCGCCGTCACGCAAATCCTGTATGCGGAGTCGAGCCCGCTGAACCTGATTGCCGGCGCCTACGACTTCACGACCGGCGACTTCGACCGCGACAACGACGTCGACACCGCCGATCTGGCCCTCTTCAAGGCCGCGGTCGGGGTGCGGGGGGCGACGGCGGTCTCGGCCGGGAGCTACAAGTTCGACCTCAACGGCAACAACGTCGTCGACTGGAAGGACGTCAAGGTCCTGCAGACGTTCGTGCCGACACTGCTCGATGGCGATGCGAACATGGACCTGACCCTCGACATGGCGGATCTCGACATCATCCGCGACAACTACTACACGACGGCGTCAGGGTCCGCCGGCAAATCCTGGGCCACCGGTGACTTCGCGAGCCTCGATCCGCTGGCGACGACCTACGCCGCCAACGCTATCGATGCCAATGTGGTCAATCTGGTCGACCTTCAGGTGTTTGCCGGTTCGTGGCTTCAACTCCTCGGCCAGTCGCCCCCGACCACACTGGAACTCGACGCCCGTGGCTACGGCGGACAGTTCCGCCAGGACGTGCTGACCGCCTTTGCCCTGGTGCCGGAGCCCACGCCTCTGATCGCGGCCCTGGTCGCCGGGGCGGCCATGGTGCCACTCTTGCGAAACCGCCGCCGGTAGGCTCCTTGCCGGACGATGCCCGCGAATCATGGGAGGTGACTCCTCGCGGAGGGAAGCCGGCGACCGCCCAGAACTGGACCCGCCGCCGGCCGGTATTCTTTCCAGGCTCATGAACGCTCCACACTCCGAAAAATTTCACGATCCGGAATTCACCGCTCCAGGACGCGATCCGGGACTCGTCGATTTCGGAACCGATGCCACCGGCCAGGGCAGGCGTCTGGAACGGTTGGGCGGCATCCTCGTTGACCGACCGCTCCCCCAGACGCAGGATCGCCGCCGCCTGCCCGCCTTCTGGAACGAGGCGGCGACGGTCTATCGGGTGGCGACTGCCGACGATTCCCGCAGCCAGAGTGGCACGCGCGGCGATTGGGAATCCTGCGGTGACGTGCCGGATCCGTGGCATGTCGGGGTGCCGCTCGGCACGACGACGCTCACGCTCGAAGTCCACCCGTCCCCGTCCGGGCAGGTGGGCATCTTCATCGAACAAATCGAACAGTGGCGCTGGCTCGCGACGACCACACCGGCGACCAGCACCATGCTCTCGCTCTTTGGCCACTCCGGTGCCGCGACCCTCGCCGCAGCGGCTGCAGGAGCCGAGGTCGTCCATGTCGATGCCTCCCGGCAGGCCATTGCGCTCGCCCGCCGCAACGCCGCGGTGTCGGCGCTCGCCCATCTCCCGGTGTCGTGGATCTGTGAGGATGCCGCTACGTTTGTGGCCCGCACCGCCCGCCGTGGCCGAAGGTTTTCCGGCGTGGTGCTTGATCCACCCTCGTGGGGTCATGGCCCGAAAGGCCAAGCGTTCGCCATCGACCGCGACCTACCCGCCCTGCTCACCGACATCGCCATGCTGCTCGATCCCGCATCTCCAGGTCCGATCCTGGTCACCTGCCATTCGCCCGGCTGGCATCCCGGCCGCCTGCGCGACACACTCTCGGATGCGTTGGCCGCGGCGGAGTATCCCGTCAGGGGCCGGCTCGAGAGCGGCATGCTCACCTGCACGGACGACTCCGGCCGCGCGCTCGAACTCGGCAGCTTCGCCCGCGTCGCACCCGAGCCGCGAATAGCATGACGGACATCACGGGCATGGAAACCATCACGAGCGCCTCCAACCCGCGGGTCAAGCAGGCCGCGGCCCTCCGCGATGCCGACGCCCGCCGCGACACGGGGCTGACGATCGTCGATGGCCGCCGCGAACTGTCGCGAGCCGCAGCCGCCGGTGTCGAGATCGTCGAGGTCTTCGTCACTGCCGAGGCGGTCGCCGCCGCGGCGCCGATCGCCGACGATGCGGCCACGCTCACCGCTTGGCTGACCCGCCTCGTGGACCGCGGCACGCGAGCGGCCGTGCTCTCCGAGCGGGCGTTTGACCGCGTCGCCTTCGGAGGCCGCAACGAGGGTGTGGTCGGGGTCGTCCGCTTTGGCCCCTGGCCG
>JAUMAF010000279.1:0-2925 GCA_032117045.1 Pirellulales bacterium
ACCCCCGGCCACACGCCCGAGGGCATCTCGATCCTCGTCTACGATCTGGCGAAGAGCGCCAAGGAGCCGCTGGCCGTGCTCACCGGCGACACGCTCTTCATCGGAGACGTGGGCCGGCCCGATCTCCTCGCGAGCATCGGCGTGACGGCCGACGAGCTCGCCGACATGCTCTACGAAAGTATCACCGGCAAGCTCGTGAAACTCCCCGATGCCACGCTCGTCTATCCGGCCCATGGCGCGGGCAGCATGTGTGGCAAGGCGCTCTCGAAGGAGACCGTTTCGACGATCGGCGAACAGAAAAAGTTCAACTACGCCCTTCAGCCGATGAGCCGGGAGGAGTTCAAAAAGATCGTCACGGCCGACCAGCCGGAGGCCCCCGACTACTTCGTCCACGACGCGATCCTGAATCGCAAGGAACGGTCATCGCTCGAGGATGCGATGCGGAAGACCCTCAAGCCGCTGTCGCTCGACGACGTGCTCGCGCTGCAGACGTCGGGAGCCCAGGTGCTCGACGTTCGCGACGGGCTCGACTTCGAAGGGGGCCATCTCAAGGGAGCCCTCAACATCGCTCTCAGCGGGAAATACGCAACGTGGGCAGGGTCGATGCTCGCCCACGACAGGCCGATCATCGTGATCGCCGACGCGGGGGGCCAAAACGGAAGTGACGATCCTGCTGCGGAGGCCGTGATGCGGCTGGGCCGAATCGGCTTCGACAACGTGGGCGGCTATCTGGCCGGCGGCATGAACGCGCTGGCCTCCCACGACGATCTGATGGAACGAACGGAGCGGGTAACCGCCCCGGCGCTCGCCGAGTGGCTCGCAGGCTCGCGGACCGACCTGACGGCAACGCCGGTGGTGATCGACGTGCGGAGTGAAGCCGAGTATGCCGGCGGCCACGTGGTTGGCAGCCTCAACATCCCGCTGACGCATCTCGACGAACGGTTCGGGGAGATTTCCGCCCACAGGCCGGTCGTCGTGCACTGCGAGGGGGGCTATCGCTCGGCGATCGCCGCCAGCCTGCTGCAGCAGCTGGGCCACACAGGCGTGTACGACCTCGTCGGAGGCTTCAAGGCGTGGTCGGCTGCCAAACTGCCGGCCACCGCGGCATCCGCAGGCTGATGCCGCCATGCCAGAACTCATGGCCGCCATCGACTTCGCCGCCTCCATCGTGCCTTCGGCGTGGACGATGCTGCAGTCGGTGGCGGCCGGTGCGGTCGTGGACTTCTCGCTCGGGCGTCTGCCGTCGCAATCCTCCTCGTGGCGACTTTCATCATCGCCAAAACGCTACTCGGTTTTTGATCCCGCCGGCCATGCAGCGGCACCTCGTCCCGAAGGCGGGCGGGGGGACCCCGGATCGGCAGCCCTCGGGAGTTCGAACCGGTCGAGGTCCATCACCTTGGTCCAGGCGGCGATGAAGTCGGCCACAAACTTCCCTTCGGCGTCGTCGCTGGCGTAGACCTCGGCGATCGCCCGGAGTTGCGAGTTCGATCCGAACACAAGATCGGCACGGCTGGCCGTCCACTTCACGGCATCGTTCTTCGTGTCGCGGCCCTCGAAGAAATGGTCGCACATGGGCGATGGCCGCCACGACGTTCCCATGTCGAGGAGGTTCACGAAGAAGTCGTTGGTGAGCGTGCCGGGCTTGGTGGTGAGCACGCCGAGCGAGGCCATCGGACCCGAGCCCGTGGTGGCGCCGAGCACCCGCAGGCCGCCCACGAGCACCGTCATCTCTGGTGCCGAGAGCGTGAGCAACTGGGCCCGATCCACGAGCAGTTCTTCCGCCGGCCGGTCGATCTCGCGGGCGAAGTGGTTGCGGAAGCCGTCGGTCTTCGGCTCGAGCACCGCGAACGATTCGACGTCGGTCAGCTCCTGCGTGGCGTCGGTGCGGCCGGGGACGAACGGCACCGCGACGTCGTGGCCGGCGTCCCGCGCCGCCTTCTCGATCGCCGCCGAGCCGCCGAGCACGATCAGGTCGGCGAGCGACACCTTCGTGCCGTCGGTCTGGGCGGCGTTGAACTCCCGCTGCACCCGCGTGAGCGCCTCGATGACCCGCGCCAGCTTCGCGGGCTCGTTGACCGCCCAGTCCTTCTGGGGCGCGAGGCGGATGCGGCCGCCATTCGCCCCGCCTCGCTTGTCGCTGCCGCGGAAGGTCGAGGCCGAGGCCCAGGCCGTCTTCACGAGGTCGGACACCGACGGGCCGGAGGCGACGATCTTCGCCTTCAGCGCGGCGATATCGGCGGCATCGACGAGCGCGTGATCGACCGCCGGCACCGGATCCTGCCAGAGCTGGGCCGCCGGCACCTCGGGGCCCACGAGCCGCGACACCGGGCCCATGTCGCGGTGCGTGAGCTTGTACCAGGCCTTGGCGAACGCCTGCTGGAACTGCTCCGGTTGCTCGTGAAACCGCTTGGAGATCGGGCCGTAGACGGGATCCATCCTGAGGGCCATGTCCGTGGTGAACATCATCGGCGCGTGCGACTTGGAGTCGTCGTGGGCGTCCGGCACCGTGCCCTTGGCCGAGGCGTCCTTCGGCGTCCACTGCCAGGCCCCGGCCGGGCTCTTGGTCAACTCCCACTCGTAGCCGAAGAGGTTGTCGAAGTAGCCGTTCGACCAGCTCGTGGGCGTGGACGACCAAGCGCCTTCGAGGCCGCTGGTGATCGTGTCGGCCCCCTTGCCCGAGCGGAAGCGGTTCTTCCAGCCGAGGCCCTGCTCCTCGATCGGCGCCCCTTCGGGCGCAGGCCCCACGTTGTCGGCGGGCCCGGCGCCGTGCGACTTGCCGAACGTGTGGCCACCGGCGATCAGGGCCACCGTCTCCTCGTCGTTCATCGCCATCCGCGCGAAGGTCTCGCGGATGTCACGAGCGGCGGCGAGCGGATCGGGCTTGCCGTTCGGGCCCTCGGGGTTGACGTAGATCAGACCCATCTG
>JAUMAF010000280.1:0-1888 GCA_032117045.1 Pirellulales bacterium
CCAGGCTTGCCCCGGCATACCGGGCCACAAGCCCGTCGAGAAACACGAGATAGCGGTGCAGATGGCAGACGGTGACGACCGACAGCCCCCAGCCGGCCAGCGCATTGTTGGCGTCGTTCCACTCCGGCCGCTGGGTGTTGAGCCACACTCCCCCACCGGGCACGAGATTGGTCAACTTCACCAGCGCCGGCACAAGGAGCTTCTCAGCGAGCGAGAACAGCCGGGGCTCGCCGTCGGCCGCCGTGGCGAGCACGCCGTCGCCGCCGATGGCGGCCCGGCGGCGTTGCAGGCGCTCGTGAAGGTCGTCGGCAAACGTGATCGAGTGCCGCGGGTCGCGGAGCAGGTCGTCGAACCCCGCGATGCGATATGGCACCGTGGCGGCGACATAGGCGGGCGCGTCGAGACCGGCCGGGAGCCGTCCGGGCCAGAACCGCTCGTGGGCCTCGAGCAGCCGCAGCAGGTAGACGATCTGATGGTCGCCCCAGTAGCCGATATGGCTCCATGGATCGGACGGCGACGAGACTTCCCAATCGATCCCGTCACGCGTGATCCGGTAGGGATTGTAGCCGTCACAGGTCGAGGCGTTGAGAAACACCGCGATCATCGCGGGCAGACAGGCAGGGTGGCTGTGGCCGAGCGCCTCCCAGTTTTGGAAGATGTCGCGCCAGTTGCCGCTGTAGCCGTGGATGGCGGCTCCATGGGCATCCCGGGTCGCGATGCTGAAGCGATTCCACGGGCGGCTGGGGTCTCCGTGCCGGCGGCTGAAACAGAGCGGCAGATACTCGCGGGCCAGTCGCACGAGCTGTGGATCTCCCTGGCGCTCGGCCTCCGCTATCAGGGAATCGAGGGATCGTTCCCCGGCCGATTCCAGCCACGCGCGATGCCGGGCATGAATGACGGTGTTCCGCGACTTCACGAACCCGGCAAAATCGCCTGGTGGACACCGGTAGCCGTTGGAGGGCACCCCGCCCCGCATCACGTTGAACAGCGTGTTGGAGAAGTGGTGGGCGGCGACGGTTCGATCGGCCGAGGCCTGCAGGCCGTCCGCCGCCGCGACCTTCCGCCGCAGATTGGCTCGGTCGGTTGCCAGGCTGCCCACGACGGCGTTTCGGATCGGCTCCACGGAAGAGAGCCGGCGCCGCAGATCGCTCACCCCCGCGTGGTCGAGCCCGATGTCGGCGACGACGAACCATTCCGCCGCTTCTCCCACCGCCAGGGTGAATCGATCCTCGACGAGATAGCAACCAAAGTCGCCACGCACCTCTCGAACCACGTCGCGAACCGAATCAACCGCCGCTCCGGCACGGAAGCGGTCGATGCTCTGCGGTGAGAGGAGTCGCACGGGCTGCCGATGCCCACGCGACCAGGAGACCGTCGCGCGGAGCGACTCGGCGGGCTGCGGCCGGTCGCTGATCGCGGCATTCAGCGTGGAGATCATGAAGCCGTCGTCGGCAAGCAGCTCATGCCGCATGTAGGCGGCGGCGAGATAGCTGTAGCGCTCGTAGGTCTGCTGACTGACGCCCGGCGGCAGCATGTTCCGCCACCCGTCGAGGCTGCGGACCTCGACCGGCTTGCTGCCGACGTTCTCGAGCGTGCACTGGCGAACGATGCCAAACGCCTCGCTGGCAGCCAGCCGCCACCGCAGCCGCAATCCCAGGGGCTCGTTCGTCTCTTCGAAGACGACGCTGGTTCCCAGTTCGTGTTTGTGAAGATGGCGAGCGCATCCCGGTGCCAGCGGCTGCGACCGCCCGGGCTCCCAGAGCGACCCATTGACCCGGAAGAGGCTGACGACGCCGCTCGCCTGCGGGGTGGCGAGGAGTTTGTCCACGGTTTGATAGGGAAACAGCGCGAGGTCCGGATCGCGTCGCCCGGCCGTCAGCCCGCCATT
>JAUMAF010000281.1:0-15657 GCA_032117045.1 Pirellulales bacterium
TCCGACGCTCCCGAAACACGTATCGGCCACCCCGACACGCATGAACCACCGGGAAAAACAGGCTTTTTCGCCGAAATCACGCCGATTCAGCAGACCCGTCTGATCGAAGGTAGCGTTGAACTCGGGTTCTCGCTCCTTGGCCGCGGCGAGGGCTCATTCGGAGGTTTTCCCGATGATTCCACACTGGCTCCTGCATCAGGCGCTTGCGAGAACCCCCACCTTCGAGGCGGCACGCACCGCGCCCGCCACGCACCATCGGCCCGCTCATGCCCCGCCGCTGGGCATCTCGGCGATCGCCGTCCATCAGCCCTCGTGGGAACTGGACAACTCCTGGTTCGGGGCCGCGATGCCCCGAAAGTTTTCGCATCACACCGGCATCGAGTCGCGGGCAATCTCGGTCGATGACGAGGTCACGATGGGCCTTGCCGCCGTACGCGCGCTCCAGCGTGAGACTGGCTGCGATCTGGCCAACTGCCGCGGGATCGTGTTCGTGTCTCCGTCGTTCCTTCCGGCCTCGGTCGCCCGCCGCCATCTCGATGCCGCCGATGCCGATCGCGAGCGGCCGGCCCATGCCGCCGAGCAGCTCGTCCGCCAACTCGGCCTCACCCAGTGCCGCACCATCGGCGTCAACTGGTTCTGCTGCGGCTACAGTAGGGCGCTCGCGCTCGTCAACCGTCGCTGGGCGCCGCTGCTCGGTCTCCGCCGTGACGAATACGTTCTCGTCGTGGTCGCCACACGAATCAGCCGGATTACCGACTACTCCAACGCGCAGACGGCCGGCCTCTTCGGAGACATGGCCTCGGCCACACTCCTCTCCACGACGGCGAGCCGCCGCCATCCGGTGCACTTCGAGATCCTCCACGCGGATGCCGAGAAGCGGCCCGCAGCGAAGGCGGCATTCGACTTTCTACTTCGCGACCACGTGCCCGTTCCGGCACCTGACGGCGGCACCACCCTCGACGACGAACGCCTCGTCTATTCGCTCGACGGCATGGCGATCGCTGAAATCGCACCGCGGGCCATGTCGGCTGCCGTGGCAAAGGCGTTGGCAGAGTCGGGCCTCTCGCCGGGTGACGTGAGTTTCGTCGTACCCCATCAGGCCGGCACGGGAATCGTGCGGTTTGCCGGCATGCAGCTCGACCAGCTCGGGATTCGTGGTGAACTCGTCAACGGGCTCACGCGGCGGACGGGCAACGTGAGCGCCTGCTCCGTTCCCCACGCCCTTCAGGCCACCTGGTCACGACTCAAGGGCCTGATCGCCTGCCCCACGGCGGCCGTCGGGAGCCCTGGCAGGCCAGAGGCTCTCCAGGGCTGCGTCCTGCTCCGATCGACGCCGCTGCATGACCGTCAATCCATCGTTGCCGCCTGAGTGAGACGACCGCGTCAGGTGTGCCCAACCACGGTCACAGTCTCCCAGCGCGACCGTTTTCAGCCAAGACGCGACTGTTTGCGATCTTATTGTTGACCGGATTCTATCATTTAGTGCATGAAGTCTTGTGTTTTTTGCGTTTTCAATCAGAATCACGTGCACCTTCGAGATCGAATCCGTGCAGAACCACGAACGCCGCAGTCGTCTCCTCGACCTCATCCGCATCCGCGGATTTGCCGCGCTCGAGGAGTTGGTGCGGGAACTGGGCGTGTCGGAATCGACGGTCCGGCGGGATCTCGACGCCCTCGAAGATCAGGGCTCGGCGAAACGGACCCACGGCGGCGTGCTCTACGCGGGCGGGATGCCTCGGCTCGCGGAGTTTGACGAACGGCAGCCGGCCCATTGGGCGGCCAAGCGGGCCATCGCCGCCAAGGCCGCGACGATCATCGCCGACGCGGAGACCGTGCTCCTCGACGGCGGCACCACCACCTACGAAGTCGCCAGGCTCCTCGTGGGCCGACCGCTTCAGGTCGTCACCAATAGCCTGCCGGTGGCCAATCTGTTCGCGTCGGAATCACGAACCGATCTTGTCCTCCTCGGTGGCTACGTCTCGCCGCGCACGGGCGTCTGCCTCGGCCCCTATGCCAACGAGTTGCTCGGCCGGCTGCACGTGACCACCACGGTGCTATCGGCGGCTGGTATTGCCGACGAAGGACTGTTCAATGCCCACCTTCTCCTCGCCGAAACCGAACAGGCCATGCTCAAGGCTGCCGGCCGCGTGATCGTCGTCGCCGACAGCTCGAAGTTTGGTCAGAAGAGCCTGACGCTGGTCTCCGCACTCGATGCCATCGACGTCTATGTGTCAGACGAAGGCCTGTCCCCCGAGTGGCGGGCAAAGATCAGTGCGGCGGGATCAAACCTTCTCGTCGCCGAGGTCTCTGCCAGCGAGGTCGATCCCGAACAAGCGGCTGTTCCCCACAAACGCCGTATCCACGCATGAGCACCCAGCCATGAGCCCCGCCACCGCCATTTCCGCCTTTCCCGCGGCCGGGCTCGATCGCCAATCCGTCGAACGGATCGTGCGCGACATCGTGCTCGCATCCGCCGGCGTTCCTCCGTCACAGGTCACCACGGCCTCGCGTCAGGTCGCACCGAAGCTCGTGGTGAGCATCTCGGCCCGGCACTGCCACCTCACCGACGAGCACGTCGAAAAACTCTTCGGCCCTGGCCGCAGGCTTACCCCGATGAAGGGCCTCTATCAGGACGGCTTCTATGCCGCCGAAGAGACCGTGATGCTCGTCGGCCCCAAGCGGAAAATGCTCCCCACCGTCCGCGTGCTCGGGCCCACACGCAAGGCCTCCCAGGTGGAGCTGGCCTTCACCGACGGCATCTCGCTCGGCATCGATCTGCCGGTGCGGGCCAGCGGCAAGATCGCGGGCACCCCGGGCTGCGTCCTCGTGGGCCCCGCTGGCGCGATCGAGCTCGGCGAGGGCGTGATCCGGGCCGAGCGGCACGTCCACATGAACTTCGCCGACGCCGAGCACTTCGGCGTCGAGGATGGCGACCGCATGAGCCTGGTGATCAAGGGCTCCTGCGGCACGGTCTTCCGCGATCTGCTCGTGCGGGCCGATGCCACGAGCAAACTCGAGGTTCACATCGACACCGACGAGGGCAATGCGGCCGATCTCGACCACGCCCAGGGCGTGGAGCTCGTGAGGCAGACATGACGAAGAAGCGGGCCGCGCGGGCGAAGCCGTCCAGGCCGCGGCAGACAGAGACACGACAAGACAAGACCGTTCAGCCGGCGCGTGCCGGTGCGGTCGGCGGGGGCGGCCCCGCCAAGGCTGGTTGGTTGTTCGAGACAGGAGCGGTGCAACAGATGGCCAAGAACGTCGAAGCCCTCGGCATGATCGAGGTGAAGGGGTTCGTCACGCTCGTCGAAGCGGTTGACGCGATGATGAAGGCGGCAAACGTGACTTTCATGGGGTGGGACAAGATCGGCAGCGGACTCGTCACGGCATTCGTGTCGGGCGACGTGGCTGCGGTCAAGGCGGCGACCGACGCGGGTGCGGCGGCCGGCGGCCGAATTGGCGAGGTCGTGAGCGTGCAGGTGATCGCTCGTCCGCACGAGGATCTGCAGGTCGTGCTGCCCGTGGGTGGCTGATCGGCGGCTGGATCACGTCGGGCTTTTTCGGAACTGCATGGATTCGTTTCATTTCGTTCTTTCCTCATTTTTTTACAGTTTCATTCTTTCATAGGAACATCAGATGAACACGGCGATCGGACTGTTAGAGACCAAGGGACTCGTGGGCCTCATCGAGGCCACCGACGCGATGGCCAAGGCGGCCAACGTGAAGATTCTCAAGCGGGTGAGCATCGGCAACGCCTACGTGGCGACCGTCGTGCAGGGTGACGTGGGCAGCGTGCGGGCGGCCGTCGAGGCCGGTGCCAATGCGGCCCAGCAGGCCGGCGAGCTGATCGCCAGCCACGTGATTCCGCGGCCCGCCGACACCCTCGTGGCTTCGTTCTTCAGCTGAGGCCATGCCGGCACGGCCTCTCGTGGCCCGTGTCGGCGTGGTGTTGACGGAAATCCCTCATGAACCTCCTCGTCGCCAACCTCGGCTCCACCAGCTTCAAGTACCGGCTCTTCGACCTGCCCGACACGGCAGGCGATGCCGGTGCGGAGCGGGAGCTTGCGCGCGGCGGCGTGGAGCGGATCGGGGCGGCCGAAAGCCGGGTCTTCGCGAGCATCGGTGGCCGGTCGATCGAGACGGCCATGCCGGTGCCCGACCACGCCGTCGCTCTGCAGGCGGCGCTCGTGCAGCTGACGGCCGAGGGCGGACCGCTGAAGAGCGTGGACGATGTGGCGGCGGTCGGCTTCAAGGCCGTGCACGGCGGTCGCGTGAGCGGCGTCGTGCGAGTGAGCCCTGATGTCCTTGCGGCCATGGAGGAGATGGCCGCCGTGGCGCCGGCACATAACCCGCCCTACGTGCGGGCGATGCGTCTGCTCGGAGAGCGGATGCCGGGCGTGCCGCTCGTCGCCGCCTTCGAAACGGGGTTTCATGCCACCATCCCCGACAGAAACGCCCTCTACGCGGTGCCGACCGACTGGGTCGAGAAGCACCTCGTGCGGCGGTGGGGCTTCCATGGGGCGAGCCATCGCTTCGTGGCGGAGCGGCTCGGAGTGCTTGTGGCTCCGACGGGACAGCTCCAGCGGGCGATCTCCTGCCACCTCGGTGGCTCGAGCAGCGTCTGCTGGATCCGAGACGGCAAGAGCGTGGGCACGTCGATGGGCATGAGCCCGCAGTCGGGGCTGCCCCAGAACAACCGGGCGGGCGACTTCGATCCCTTCGCCCTCCTCCACGTGGCAAAGCAGACGGGCCGCGGTTTCGAGGACCTGCTCGACGAACTCTCGGGCAGGGCCGGCCTCGCTGGCATGTCGGGAACGTCGGGCGACATGCGGGATCTCGAGGAGGCGGCCGCGGCGGGCAGCAGGCAGGCTCGGACGGCGATCGAGGTCTACGTGGCGTCGATCCGGCACTGGCTCGGCGCGGGCCTCGTGGAACTCGGCGGACTCGACGCAATCGGCTTCGCGGGGGGTATCGGCGAGAACTCGCCGCTCACGCGGGCCGCCGTGCTCGCGGGCCTCGAAGAGCTCGGGGTCGTGATCGATTCGGTGAAGAACGATGCCCAGGCCTCCGGCGAGCGGTCGATCCACGCCGCCTCGTCACGGGTCGCCGTGTGGGTGATTCCCACGAATGAGGAACTGATCGTCGCCCGGCAGGCGCGTGACCTGCTGGCGGAACAACGTCGATCTCCGAATGGGAAAGGTGCCTGATGTTCGTCGCCCTCGTGACTGGGTCCGTGGTGGCCACGCAGAAGACGGAGTCGATGACCGGCCACCGGCTGCTCGTCGTCGAGCCGTACCGTCTCGACGAGAAGACGCGGTCGAAGCTCGTCTCGACCGGCCGCACCTTCGTCGCCGTCGACACGCTTGGCGCCGGCGAGGGGCAGATGGTCCTCGTCACGCAGGGCTCGAGCGCCCGCCTGACCCCCGAAACCAAATCTCTCCCCATCGACGCCGTGGTGATTGGCCTGATCGACACCGTTCGCGTCGAGGGCACCGAAGTCTTCAGCCGAACGTAATGGAACCACACGCATGAGCACTGCCTCAGCACCCGACATCGCCACCATCGTCCGCCACGTGCTCCAGGAGCTGAGCCGCGCTGGATCAGCGGCGGCGCAGCCCCCCGTGGCAGCCAACGCAGTCACGGGCGGCTCGTTCGCCGGCGCCAACGGCGTGTTCGGCGGCGTCGACGAGGCCGTTCGCGCGGCGACGGAGGCCTTCGAGCAGCTCGAGCAGTTGGGTGTCGAGGGCCGCCGCCGGGCGATCGCCCACGTGCGGCGGATCGCGATCGACGACGCCGAGGAGCTCGGCCGCATGGAGTTTGCCGAAACGAAGATCGGCCGGCTCGACCACAAGATCGGCAAGCTCAAGGTGCTCGGCGAGAAGGTCCCGGGCGTGGAGTTCATGCAGAGCGAGGTGTTTAGCGGTGACCACGGCCTGGCCGTCATCGAGCACGCCCCGTTTGGCGTCATCGGCGCGATCACCCCCGTCACCCACTCGCTCCCCACGATCGCCTGCAACGCGATCAACATGATCGCCGGCGGCAACACCGTGGTGGTCAACCCGCATCCGAGCGGCCGAAAGGTCGCGGCCGAGGGCGTCCGCCGCTTCAACGCGGCGATCCATCGCGACATCGGCATCGACAACCTGATCTCGCTCGTCGCCGAGCCCTCGCTCGAGTCGGCAGCCGCGCTCTTCAACCACCGCGGCGTGAAGCTGATCTGCGTGACTGGCGGCCCGGCGGTCGCCAAGGCGGCGCTCCAGTCGAGCAAGCGGGCCATCGTGGCCGGCCCCGGCAATCCGCCGGTGGTCGTCGACGAAACAGCCGACCTCGACAACGCCGCCCGCTCGATCATCGCCGGCGCGGCCTACGACAACAACCTGCTCTGCATCGGCGAGAAGCAGGTGTTTGTGGTCGCGAGCGTGTTCGACCGAATGATGGCGGCGATGGAGCGGGCGGGCGGCCTGCAACTCACCAGCCAGCAGGTCGATGCCCTGACGAAGCGGGCCATCGTGATGGCCGGCGAGGGCGCGCATCGCCACTGGGTGCCCTGCAAGGATCTCCTCGGCCAGGATGCCTCGCTGCTCGCCAAGGCGGCCGGCGCCGCGGGCCGCGATGGCCTCGAACTCGTGTTCGGCGAGACCGACAACGACAACCCGTTCGTACCCACCGAACAAATGATGCCCTTCGTTCCCTTCGTGCGCTGCAAGGACGTCGACGAGGCGATCCGCCTGGCCCATGAGAGCGAACATGGCTTCCGCCATACCGCCATCATCCACTCCAACGACGTCCGCGCCATGACCAAGATGGGCCGGCTCCTCGACACCACGCTGTTCGTGAAGAACGGCCCGAGCGTCGCGGGCCTCGGCCTCGGCGGCGAGGGCTACCTCTCGTTCTCGATCGCCACCCCGACCGGCGAGGGCGTGACCACGCCGCTCACGTTCACCCGGCAGCGGCGCTGCACGCTCGTCGACGATCTCCGGATCCTCGGCAGCGCGTCGGCCGTCCGTTCGTGATGTCCTGATCTCCCTACCCGTTGATTCCCTGACCTCCACTCCCGACCACGCCTCCACTCCCGACCACGCCTCCACTCCCGACCACACCTCCACTCCCGACCACACCCCCGCTCACCACGCTCTCCCCCATGCAACTGGCCCGGATCATCGGCACCGCGACCGCGACGATCAAGCATCGATCGCTGACAGGCGCGCGACTGCTCGTCGTGCAGCCGCTGATGGCCGATCGCCAGTCGCCCGACGGCGACCCCCAGATCGCCGTCGACACGGTGGCGGCGACGGTCGGCGACACGGTCGTGATCACGAGCGACGGCCGGCTGCTGCGGGACATCCTCAAGAGCGACGCGACACCCGCCCGCTGGAGCACCATCGCCCTGGTTGACCACCCATGACGCATCCCCCACTCGATGCCGCCGCCGTTCAATCCCTCGTCGCCGAGGTGATTCGCCGCATCAGCGCAGCCCAACTCGCTCCGCACGGAGCGGCCGGCTCGGCATCTGAGCCCGTCGCCCTGCCTGCGTCGTCCGCCGCAACCGCTTCCACGATCACCGAGCGTGTGATCACGCTCGCCCACCTGGAACGCGTTCCGGTCGGCGTGCGGCAGATCGTGATTCATGCCAGCGCGGTGATCACACCTTCAGCCCGTGACCGCGCGAAGGAGCTCGGTGTCGCGTTGGTTCGCGGCACCTCGGCGGCACCGGCACCGACCGCTGGCCGCCCCTTCATGATCGCGCAGGCCGCCTGCCGCACTGATGCTTCGTCACGCGCCGCCGCAATCGCCCGGGCCGTTCCCCAGGCCCAGCAGCTGCCGTCGTCGGGGCTCGCCGATGTGATCGCGGCGCTGGCCGGCCATGCCTTGAAAGACGCCGCCCGTGGCGTGCTCCTGACCGGCCGGCCGGCGGTGGCCGTGATCCTCGCCAACCGCTCCGCGAGCCTGCGGGCGGTCACGGCCCGGGATGCCGCGAGCCTCGCCGCCGCGGCAACCGACGCTGCCGCGAATCTGCTCGTGGTCGACCCGAACGCCTTTCCGGCTGCCGCGCTCGAACGGCTCTGCGCCGACTTTCACCGCACCCCTACGCCGTCCGTGCCAGTGGAGCTTGCCGCCGCCCCCGCGGGCTGTGGCTGCAAGGGCCACGCGCACTGACCCACGACCAGCACCCGACTGCTCCTGAGACCCACGACATCATGCGACTCGGCACGACCATCGGCACGGTGACGCTCGTCGAACCCCATCCCACGATGCGAGGAGGCGTGCTCCGGCTCGTCGTGCCCCTGGCCACGAGCGATCTGAAGGCCGGGGATGGCCCGGCGGAGCCGCTCGTCGCCTGGGACGACCTCGGTGCCGGTGACGGCCAGCTCGTCGCCTTCAGCGAGGGGGGCGAAGCGGCCCAGCCCTTCCGCCCGGACGACAAGCCTGTCGACGCCTATATCGCCGCCCTCATCGATCACCTCGAGGTGCCGGCATGATCGTCACGGCCCGCACCACCCGCACCACCCCCGCAGGCCCGCGTCTTTTCCCGATCGGCAGAGCGGCCGCGACCGGCAGGGTGGGCAAGAATCGTGAAGACGCGAGCATCGTCTTCCCCACCGACCACTGATCACCGACACCCCCGCCCCCGAGCCACCAGAAGGAGCATTCATGGCGACCATCACCCCGAAGACCACCGACAAGTCGCTCAATCAACTCAAGGAGGAGATCTGCGACATCGGCCGGCGGATCTACAACAAGGGCTTCGCCGCCGGCAACGACGGCAACATCTCCTTTCGGCTCGGCCCCAACGAGGTGCTCTGCACCCCGACGATGATCTCGAAGGGCTTCATGAAGCCCTCCGACCTTTGCATCGTCGACATGGAAGGCCGGCAGATCGGCGGGAATCGCAAGCGTTCGAGCGAGATCCTCCTCCATCTGACGATCATGAAGGAGCGGCCCGACATCAAGTCGGTCGTTCACTGCCACCCGCCGCATGCTACCGCCTTCGCCGTGGCCCGCGAGCCGATCCCGCAGTGCGTGCTGCCCGAGGTCGAGGTGTTTCTCGGGGACGTGCCGATCACGCGCTACGAGACTCCCGGCGGCCAGAAGTTTGCCGACACCGTCAAGCCGTTCGTGAAGCAGGCGAACGTCGTCATCCTGGCAAACCACGGCACTGTCAGCTTTGGCGAGACGGTCGAGAAGGCCTACTGGTGGACGGAGATCCTCGACGCCTACTGCCGGATCCTGATGCTCTCGAAGGACCTCGGCCGGGTGACCTACCTGACCAAGCAGGAGACGAAGGAACTGCTCGATCTCAAGGCCGGCTGGGGATACACCGACCCGCGGCTCGAGAAAAACATGGAGAACTGCGACATCTGCGCCAACGATGTCTTCCGTGCCAGCTGGGGCACGACCGGCGTGACGCGAAAGGCATTCGACGCCCCGCCCCCGATGGGCGCCGATCCGGAGAACGCCACGCGATCGGTCCTGCCCGCCGGCCTCGATCACGAGGCGCTGGTCAAGGTCGTGACCGAGCAGGTCTGCAAGCAACTCGGCATTGCAGCGGCCTGATCCGTTCCAAAAACCATCACCTGGAAAAGGATCGCAATCGCATGAAGGTTGGCATCATCGGCGGCGGCGGGATTGTCGGCTCCTCGGCGGGCTTCGCGCTCCAGGTCGGCGGCCTCGTGCACGAGATCGTCATCGTTGACGCCAACGCCGATCTGGCCGACGGCCAGGCGCTCGACCTGCTGCACGGCTCGCCGGCGATCGCCGATCAAGTGATCCACGCGGGGGGCTACGAGGCCCTCGCCGACGCCGACGTGATCTGCATCACCGCCGGGCTGCGGCGGAAGCCCGACGAGAGTCGACTGGCGCTCATCAACCGCAACGTCGTGCTCTTTCGGTCGATTCTCGGCGAGATCAAGGCGAAGGGCGTGAAGCCCGATGCCATCGTGCTGGTGGTCTCCAACCCGGTTGATATCCTCACCTTCCTCGCCGAGAAGGAACTCGACCTGCCGAAGGGCCGTGTGATCGGCCTCGGCACACTGCTCGACACCCTCCGGTTCCGCAGTCTCCTCGCCCTGAACCTCAAGGCCCCCGCCACACAGGTGCAGGCCATGATCCTTGGCGAACACGGCGACAGCATGGTGCCCGTCTGGAGCAGCGCCAGCGTTGCCGGCCTACCGCTCGAGAAGTATCCGGGATTCACGCCCAAACTCGCCGCGGACGTGTTTCAGCGGGCGAAAACCTCCGGCGCCGAAATGATCAAGAAGAAGACCGGAGCCGGATTCGCCGTGGGCGTTTCGATTGCCGAGGTGATCCACGCGATCACACTCGACGCGAAGCGGCTGCTGCCGGTGTCGACTGTTCAAACCGGCTGCTACGGGATCCGGGATGTTGCCCTGTCCGTGCCCACGGTCGTGGGCCGCTCGGGCGCGGAGAAGACGCTCGAGATCGAACTCTGGCCGAAAGAAATGCAGGCCCTCAAGGCGAGTGCCGGCGTCCTCCAGAAAACGCTCGGCGACGTGCTCGCCCCGTCCTGAGCCAGCGATCGCTGCCGGGCGATGTCGGCGACGCTCACGCCCCAGACCCGTGCCGTGCCGTCCCACGACCCCGTGACGAGCGAGCGGCCGTCGGGAGCGAAGGCGATGCCCCAGACCTGATCGGTGTGGCCACGAAGCATGGGCGCGGCTCGTCCCGACGACACGTCCCAGATCTGCGCGGTGCCGTCGGCCGAAACCGCCGCGACCCGCCGCGCGTCGGGGGAGAAGGCGACCTTCCAGATCTGCCGTGACGGTCCCGTCAGCACAGCCACCAGTTGGCCACTGTCGGCCTCCCAGATCCGCACGGCCCCGTCCGAGCACGCCGTCGCCACGAGCAGCCCATCGGCAGAAAACGTGATCCAGTTGACGGCCCCTTCGTGGTTCGGGAACGTGCGGATCTCCCTGCCGTCGGTCACGCGCCAGAGCCGCGCGACCCGATCCTCACACGCGGTTGCGAGTAGCGATCCGTCCGGCGAGTAGGCTGCACAGAACGCCCGCCCCGGATGCTTGAGCGGCTCGCCCACCGCCCTGCTCTCCACAAGGCTCCAGATCCGGACCGTCCGATCCTCCGCGGCCGTGGCCAACTGCCCTCCATCGGGCGAAAAATCCACGGAGTAGATCCGCCGCTCGTGCGGTTTGATCCAACTCCGCCGCTCGCACGTCGTGGCATCCCACAACTGCACGGTGCCATCATCGCACGCGCCGGCGACCGTGGCGGCATCCGGAGAGAACTGCACGTCGTTCACGCGGCCCACAGCCTTGCGAAGCACGCCACGGCGGCGGAGCGTGGCCGCGTCCCACAGCATGGCCATCGAGTCGGCCATCGCGGTGGCCACGAGTGATTGATCCGGCGCATAGCTCACCGCCAGCATTCGGCCGCTGCCGCGGACGAGCGGGGCCACGTCGAAATCCGCATCCCAGGTCCGGACACTACCGTCCGCCGATCCCGTGGCGACCCAGGCCGTGCCGGGAGCCGCCGCCACCGACCAGATGGGGGCTGTGTGGCCGCGAAGCCTGGCGACCTCGGCGGCAGAGTCCGTGCTCCAGATCCGCAGCACGCCGTCACCCGACGCGGTCGCCAGTCGACCGCCATCTCCGATGAATGCCACGCCATTGACACGGAAGGCATGCTTCAGCGTCGCCACGTTCGCACCGGCGGGATCCCAGAGTCGGGCCGTGCCGTCGTCGCTGGCGCTGGCAATCACGCCGCCCGTTGGCGAAAAGGCCACGCCGAAAACCCGGCCGTCGTGACCGGTCAGCACCGACTGCTCGTGGCCTGTCTCCGCATCCCAGAGCCGGATGGTGCGGTCGGCCGACGCGCTGGCCAACAGGGCATCGTCCGGAGAGAAACTCGCCCCGAAGACGGTGCCCTGATGCCCGTCCAAAACCAGTCGGACCTCCCAGTTTTCGGTGTCCCAGATTCGTACGGTGCGGTCACGCGATCCCGTGGCGAGCCAGCGGCCGTTGTGCGAGAAGCTGGCTGCATAGACGGCACCATCATGGCCCTCGAGCACCTTCACCAGCCGCCCCTCGGTGGCATTCCAGATCCGCACGTCGCCCTTGGCAGACGCCGTGGCCACCAGCTCACCATCCGGCGAGAACGCCGCCACCCACACGGTGCCTTCGTGCCCTTCGAGCACGAGCGGTTCGCCGGTTCTCACGCCCGCACGTACTGAGAGGAGCCGCACGGTGCCATCGGTGACGCCGGTCGCAAGCCGCCCGCCGTCGGGCGACCACGCGACGGCGGTCACGTTTCCCGAACGGCCTTGCCACACGTGCACTGACTCGTCGAGCGACGCCGCGAGACAGTCGAGCTCAATCGGTCGCGTCGTCCCGGCATCGTCCACGAGGACTCTCGCCGCATCGAGCAGCCGCGAGGCCTCGCCGACGTTGTCCCTGTCGCGGGCCTCGGCGGCCAGGAGAATGTTCGAGATGTAGAGCTGCGACCGGGCGTTGGCGGCCTGCTGGGCCGCTTCCTCCTCACGCCGCTCGGCCACGAGCCGCGCCCGGTCGGCCAGTTCCCGTTCCCGCTCCGCACGCAGATAGAAGAAGGAGATGCCCGTCGTCGCGGCGATGAGCGACGCCAGGATGCCCGCCGCGGCGAGCGAAGCTGCCCAATGCCGGCGGGTGAATCGCATCACCGACTCGAACGACGTGGGGGGCCGGGCCAGAATCGGATCGCCCGCCTCCCAGCGGCCCAACTCGGCATCGAGTTCCACGGCCGAGGCATACCGGCTGGCAGGCCGCTTTTCCAGGCACGTGCCTACTATCGTGGCCAAAGCCCGTGCATCCATGCCACTAAGATGGCTGTCGACACGCACCGCCCGCTCGAGCGGCGCGGTCGGAATGGGTGCTGGGTCGCCCAGCACCCGCACTGCCTCTCCCACCGACTTGCCGCCGATGTCATAGGGAAGCGTGCCTGTCAGGAGCTCGTGAAGCACCAGGCCGAGCGCATAGACATCGCTTCGGGCGTCCACGTCGCCACCGTCGAGGCCGAGTTGCTCCGGGCTCATGTAGCGCAGCGTGCCCACAACGTCGCCCGAACGGGTCATCCACGTGGCATCAGGTCGCTCTCCGTCGATCGATCGGGCTACGCCGAAATCGATCACCTTGGGATCACCCGAGCGATCGACCAGAATGTTGCTCGGTTTCAGGTCGCGGTGGATCACACCCTTCTGATGCCCATGCACCACAGCCGCGCAGACCTGCCTGAAGAGCGACACGCGTTCTCGGATCGAGAGGCTTTCATCAGCGACGTAACCGGTAATCGACCTGGCGTTCTCGACGAGCTCCATCACGAAAAACGGCACGGCGCCGCGGCCGGCGGTGGAGATGCCGAACGTGTAGATCTGGGCGATGTTGGGGTGCCGCAGTCGCGCCAGCACCTCGGCCTCAAACTCAAATCGGCGGGCGAGTGCCGGCGATGCCAAGCCATCTCGCACGACCTTGACGGCGACGGTTCGCGAGGGCGCATCCTGCCGCCCCTCGTAGACCCGGCCCATTCCCCCCTCAGCCAAGAGCCGCACGATCGTCACGCCGCCCAGATTCGTGCCGGCAGGAAGCTCGCCCCCCGCCCAGGCCGGTCCGCTGCCCACAAACCCGAAACAGCCGTCTGCTCCGGTGAGTTCGGTCGCCTTGAAATCGGTGCTTCCGGCAACCGCCCATGAGTCGCTACCGGTGCCGCCGCCGGGGTCGGGGCTGCCGTTGATCGCGGTCTGACTCTGGTCACGGTCGGACTCGGCGTTGGCCATCCGAGCGTTATACACCCGGCACTGGGCCGCACGCACCGGCGCTCGGCCGCCACGCGGTCAATTATGGCGCGATTGACCGACAGGATCCAAGAGGTCGTAGGCCTGCCGTAACAGGGTGTCACGGGCCTGAATAATGCGTTGCACTCGGCCAACCGTGCCGACGGCTTCCCGCCCATCCGTCGCTCGATCCATGAGACGCCGCCACCGCCTGAGCCGTACCTGGGCGGCGGTGATGATCCGTACGGGATCCGACTCGCCGGTCGGTAATCCCAAGACGCGATGAGCGGCCGGCCACGGAAAGCCCCCGACAGCACCCGTGGCTCCCCCCGGTGATGCACCGACCCGTCCCCTCTTGGCGAGCGCCGTCCGATTTTTTGGTTTCATGGCGACTCCGTACCTCCTATGCATAAAAGCGAGCGCCGGGCATTCGAGGGGCAAAAAAATCGGTAGACTGGGTTTTCCCCCGGCAATTCGCGACATCGCCCCCCCGGCAGAGCGTCCGCATGACTGACCACGACGACACGATCGGGCCGCAGCTCAATGCCTGCCTCGACCGCCTGTCCGCTGGCGACCTTGCCGCCCGCGACACGATCATCGAGTTGTGCAGCGGGCGGTTGCGAACGCTGGCCAGCCGGATGCTGTCGCGATTTCCAAACGTCAGTCGGTGGGACGACACCGACGACGTCTTTCAGAACGCCGCCATGCGACTGCACCGCGCCCTCGGGCAGATGAGAATCGATTCGCCCCGGTCAATCATGGCCCTGGCGGCAACGCAACTGCACCGCGAGCTGATCGATCTCGCCCGCCGCTATTCCGGTCCGTCATCGTTCGCCGCCAACCATGCGACGAACATCCAGCCCCTGGCCAACTCGGAAGTCATCCGAGTACCGGAGCCCGAGGACGTCGAGACACCCGCCGATGTGCTCGACCGCTGGACCCTGTTCCACGAGGCGATCGAGGGGCTGCCTGAGCAGCAGCGGGAAATCTTCCATCTTGTCTGGTATCTCGGCGGCGACCAGAAAACGATTGCCCGCCTGCTCAATTGCAGCGAGCGGACGGTCAAGAGCCGATGGCGTGAGGCCCGGGAGGCGGTTCGCACCACCCTCGACGGCCACTCTCCGGAGTGATGAGAGAACGGCCCCCTCAGCCCTCTTCGAGATTCCCCTCGAGATCTTCTTCAAGATCCTCGAGTGCTCGGAGAATGCCGATCGCCTCGTCGAGCGTCGGTGCGGCATAGCCACGCACATGGGCCTGACGATCGGCCTCCGCGAGGGCAAGTGCGTCGAGAAAGTCGGGGTGCGATTCCAGCCGACGACGACCCCGGTGCCCAAGGGTGCGGTCGCCGTGGGCCCGCGCCACCGGTAGCGTCTCGACGAGCCATCGCGTTCGCGGCGTGATCAGGTCGCCCAACGCCTCGATGCCGCTCGCCACGGGATCGCTTCGATCGATGGCTCTGCCGACATCATGGACCAGCGCTGCCGTGAGCAACTCTTCGTCGAAGGGCCGCTCGCGATGAACCAGATCGAACACCTGCAGGGTGTGCTCCAGCGCATCGCCCTCCGGGCAGCGGGCGAGATCCTGCCGCACGGTTGCCAGGATCGCGACGATGGAGGCGATCGCGTCGAACCGGTCGCCGGTGAGATGCCTGAGCGATCCCGAGGGATCGATGCGGCGGTGCACCTCGCTTCGTACTTCCCCGGCATTGGGGAGCCGATCCTCAGGCACCCAGCTCCGGGCCACGCGCCGGGCGGCACGAAACACGGCCTTTCGTGCATCGCTGCCGGTTGCCACCCCGCGGGCAGCATCCTCCGCAATCTGCTGCCGAAGCCGGTCTCGATTCCGCCCGGGTGCGTCCGGCGGGTTGGTGGTCGCGGAAT
>JAUMAF010000282.1:0-448 GCA_032117045.1 Pirellulales bacterium
TAACGGCGGGGCTGCAGGCACTACTGGTGATGACGCTCGACAGCGGCACGCGGCTGATGACGGAGCTCGGCGATGATCGCGTTGCCGGGATCTGTAGGACCGCGGCCGACCGAGCCCGGAAGGTGGTGCCCGACCCCAATGGCTCGAAGAGCGGTGCGGCGCTGCTCGCCCTCGCCGGGATGCGCGACGCCGCGGAGACGGCCGATGCCGTGCTGCGGCCCGGCGGCCCGAGCGGCGTGTCGACCTTCTACGGCTTCTACGTGCTCGACGCTCTCGGGAAGGCCGGCCGTGAGGAGGCCGCGCTCGACCTCATCCGCACCTTCTGGGGCGGCATGCTCGACCTCGGCGCGACCACGTTCTGGGAGGATTTCGACCTCGCTTGGACGAAGAACGCCACGCGGATCGACGAGCTCGTGC
The DNA here is from genome assembly GCA_032117045.1 of Pirellulales bacterium. Lineage (GTDB taxonomy): Bacteria > Planctomycetota > Planctomycetia > Pirellulales > UBA1268 > QWPN01. The sequence continues at coordinate 418 of JAUMAF010000282.1, forward strand.
CCGAGGGCAAGAAGGACATCCACGGCGACTG
>JAUMAF010000282.1:458-5715 GCA_032117045.1 Pirellulales bacterium
GAGGGTTTCCGCCACAGCCTCTGCCACGGCTGGGCGAGCGGGCCGACGGCCTGGCTCTCGCGGCACGTGCTCGGCGTGACGCCGGCTGCACCGGGATTCACCAAGGCCCGGATCGCGCCCGTGCTTGGCGATCTCGACTGGGCCGAGGGCACCTATCCCACGCCGCAGGGGCCGATCCGTGTGCGGCATGAGAAGCGGCCCGACGGCACGCTCCGCTCCTGGGTGACGGCTCCGGTGGGCGTGGCGATCGAGGCGGTGGGCACCACGCTCATGGCCGACGCGTCGGCGGGCGAAGCCAGGGGCATCACGCCGATGGCGCTGCGGTGCGAATGGCTCGAGGAGCCGCAGGGCATCGGCACCCGCGAGCCGCGGCTCTCGTGGATCGTGACCGCTCCCGATGCCGACCGCGGCCAAGTGCAGACGGCCTATCGGGTGCTCGCGGCCAGCGAGCCGGCCCTGCTCGAGCCCGGGAAGGCCGACCTCTGGGATTCTGGCCGCGTCGAGTCGGCCGAGACGCTCGGCATCGTCTACGGAGGTAAGCCGCTGGCGAGCGGCGGCCGCGTGCTCTGGAAGATGATGGCGTGGGATCGCGACGGCCGCGAATCGCCATGGAGTGAGCCGGCGTCGTTTTCACTCGGGCTTCTCGACGCCGCCGACTGGAACGGCGAATGGATTTCCATTCACGACGAGTCGCCGCTTCATGCCGATCCGGCGAAGCTCCACCTTCCGCCGGCCCGCCACTACCGCAAGCCCTTCGCGACCTCGAAGCCCGTGAAGCGGGCGGTGCTCCACGGCACGGCGCTGGGGATCGTCGACTGGTCGATCGATGGCCGGCGGGTGAGCGAGGATCTGTTTCAGCCGGGATGGGCCGACTACCACCGCCGGGTTCACGCCCGCACGCACGACGTGACCGGGCTGCTCGCGACGCCCGGCCCGCACTGCCTCGGCGCGGTGGTGGCCGACGGCTGGTATGCCGGCTACGTGGGCTACGGGCTGCTCGTCGGCTACGGGCCCCACAAGACGGGCCGCAGCATCTACGGCAAGACGCCGGCAATCCTCTGCCGGCTCGACATCGAGTATGCCGACGGCACCAGCGAGCGGGTGGTCACCGATCCCTCGTGGCAGGTGACCGACGCGGGCCCGATCCGCGAGGCCGACTTCCTGATGGGCGAGGCCTACGACGCCCGCCGCGAGCTTCCCGGCTGGGACACGCCGGCATTCATCGAGGATGAGTCGATCTGGCAGGCCGCGGTGCCCGCCGAAACGAACGCGGCCCACAAGGCCCCGTTCTTCGAGCCGGGAATGAGCCGCGCGGCGTCGGTGGGCTTCGTGAAGCCGGCCGAGATCGTGGCCTACGCGGCCCAGCCGATCCGCGTCACCGAAGACGTGGCCGCGAAGCGGGTCACAGAGCAGCAGCCGGGCGTGTTTCTCTTCGACATGGGACAAAACTTCGCGGGGGTCGTGCAGGTGAAGGTGACCGCGGCCGCCGGCACCGCGATCCAGCTCCGCTACGGCGAGATGCTCCATCCTGACGGCCGGCTCATGACGGAGAACCTGCGCCGGGCCCGGGCCACCGACGTCTATGTCTGCAAAGGCGGCGGCATGGAGACCTGGACGCCGCGGTTCACCTACCACGGCTTCCAGTTCGTGGAGCTGACGGGCTTGCCGGCGGGCACGCCACCTCCGCTCGATACCGTCACCGGCCTCGCGGTCCACAACGACACGCCGCTGGTGGGCCGGTTTGCCTGCAGCGACGACGTGCTCACGCGCTTCTGGCGAAATACCGTGTGGACGCAGCGGGCGAACTTCATCGAGGTGCCCACCGACTGCCCCCAGCGGGATGAGCGGCTCGGCTGGATGGGCGATGCCCAGATCTACGTCCGCACGGCCACGTTCAATGCCGACGTGGCGGCCTTCTTCACGAAGTGGATCGACGACATCCGCGAGGCCCAGCGTCGCCACGGGGCTGACGCGGGGGCCTATCCCGACTACTGCCCCTATCCGTTCGCCCACGGCAAACCCGGCGCGACCTTCGGCACCGCCTGGACCGACGCGGGGGTGATCTGTCCGTGGACGATGGCCCTCGTCTACGGCGACCGGCGGCTCGTGGAGCGTCATTGGGATTCGATGAGGGCCTTCATGGACTGGCGGGCCCGGCTCGATCCCACGCTCGAGGGCGTGGCGGCGGGCAACGAGTGGGGCGACTGGCTCAACGTCGACGAGCCGACGCCCACGGCCTATGTCGATCTCTGCCATCACGCCCAGTCCGCGCGGATGATGACGCAGATGGCCCTGATGCTCGGCAGGGCCGACGAGGCCGCGGCCTATCGCCGCCGCTTCGAGGATCTTGCCGCGTCGTTCCGCCGCAAGCACCTCCGCGACGACGGCTCGGTGAAGATCGAGACGCAGACTGCCTGTGTGCTCGCCCTCGAATGCGGCCTCCTGCCCGATGACACGGCTGCCGTGGTGGCGAAGCAACTGGCGACTCGGATCGAGAAGAACGGTTTTCGGATGGCGACGGGCTTTCTGGGGACAAAATCGCTGCTGCCAGCGCTTTCGAACCACGGCCACCACGACCTTGCCTGCCGGCTTTTTCAGAGCCGCGGTTTTCCGAGCTGGGGCTACGAGGTGGAACAGGGGGCCAACACCGTCTGGGAGCGCTGGGACAGCTTCACGAAGGAGCACGGCTTCGAGGGGGCCGCCGGGAAAAACAACGCGGCGATGAACAGCTTCAGCCACTACGCCTTCGGCGCGGTGATGGAGTGGGGCTTCAAGACGCTCGCGGGCATCGACACGATCGACCCGGCGTACGCCCGAATCCGGATCAGGCCCCGGCTACCGACGCCCGGCAGCAATCCCGACCGGGCGGCCATCGACTGGGTGAAGGCCGACTACGACAGCCCGCGCGGGCCGATCCAAAGCCATTGGCGGCAGATCCACGGTGGCATCGAGATGCGGGTGCGGGTGCCGGCCAATACGGTGGCCGTGGTACATGTGCCGGCTGGCGATGCCGACCGTGTGACCGAGGGGGAGGCCCATCGGGCGGGCGACGTTCACGGCCGGCCGGTCTCCGCGGGTGACGTGCCCGGGGTGAAACTCCTCGAGGAGCAGGGGGGCGAGGTGATCCTGGAGGTGGGCTCGGGTGAGTATCGGTTCGTGGCCGCACCATAGAACTGCGGCTTCAATACTTCGGCACCGTTGGATCGATCTGCTCGCTCCAGGCCTCGATGCCCCCCCGCATGCTCTGGGCCTGCGGAAAGCCCTGATCACGAAGCCACGTGGCCACGCGGAGGCTCCGCATGCCATGGTGGCAGTGAACGATCACCGGCCGCCCCTTGTCGCCAGCGAGGCAGGCGGTGAGCTCGTCGATGCGACCGGTCAACTCCTGCATCGGAATCAGCAGGGCACCGTCGATGCGGGCCGTCTGATATTCGTCGATGGTGCGGCAGTCGAGCAGCAGCGGAGCCGCTGCCATCTGCAACGCCGCTGCGGTGTCGGTGACCGTGATTTCGATGGGGAGTTCGGCCATGTCGGTGAAGCCTCGGCAGGCAGACGGAGATCAGGCTGAAAACGTCGCCGGTGAGCCGGTCGAGGCCTCGGCGACGGCGGCCCGGCGGCCGCGGACTCCGGCAGCGAGCCGGTCGAGGAGCCGCACGCTCGTGTCCCAGTCGAGGCAGGCATCGGTGATCGACTGGCCATGGGCCAGCGGCTTCCCGGGGAGAAGGTCCTGCCTGCCACCGACCAGGTTGCTCTCCACCATCAGGCCAATGATCGACCTGTCGCCGGCCTCGAGTTGCGTGGCCACTGCGTCAGCCACGTCGACCTGTCGCTCATGCTGCTTGGAAGAGTTGCCGTGGGAGGCATCGATCATCAGCCGGGGCGCCAGGCCGTTCCTCGCGAGCACGTCGCAGGCCGAAGCCACGCTGGCGGCATCGTAGTTGGGGGCCGTGCCGCCGCGGAGGATGATGTGGCAGTCGTCGTTGCCCTTGGTCGCCACGATCGCCGTGTGGCCGCCCTTCGTGACCGACAGGAAGTGGTGGGGCCGTCGGGCCGCGAGAAGTGCCTCGGCCGCGATTCGCACGTTGCCATCGGTGCCGTTTTTGAAGCCCACCGGGCAGGAGAGCCCGGAGGCCAGTTCACGGTGCACCTGACTCTCGGTGGTGCGGGCGCCGATCGCCCCCCAGCTGACGAGGTCGGCGATGTATTGCGGTGTGATCATGTCGAGAAACTCACAGCCCGCGGGCAGGCCCAGGTCGTTGATCTCGGCGAGCAGTTCGCGGGCCACGCGGAGCCCCTTGTTGATCTGGAAGGTGCCGTCGAGATCGGGGTCATTGATCAGCCCCTTCCAGCCGACGGTCGTCCGCGGCTTCTCGAAATAGACCCGCATCACGATCTCGAGATCCGCGCCCAGTCGCTGCCGCTCGGCGAGGAGCCGCCGGGCATACTCGACCGCCGCCTCGGGATCGTGAATGGAGCAGGGGCCGATCACGACGATGAGCCGGTCGTCATCGCCCTGGAGGATCGCATGCAGGGCGTGGCGGCCGGCGGATACGATCTCGCCGATTCGTTCGGTGCAGGGAAACTCCCGAAGCACGTGGGCCGGGGGCGAGAGTTCCTTGATTCCGGCGATGCGGAGGTCGTCGGTGCTCGAGCGGGGCGTGGGCATGAGGCGGGGCGTAAAGGGGGAGTGGCGGACTGGACGGCGGTCAAACCCTTTATGGTACCGTCCGGGCCACGCGGCGGGAGAGCGTGTGTTTCCTGACGCGACGCCTCACACAGCCGCGAACGTTCGCGGCTGGCCGGTCAGCGGCTGCTATCCGGTCGTCCGCATGCCCGCCGCGATGCCCTGCACGCAGAGTCGCAGCAGGTCGCGATGGTGATCGGCGGCCGCCGATCCCGGGTCCGCATCGGCTGCGGCTCGCCGCCGCTGCATGAACTCGATCTGGATCAGGTTGAGCGGATCGACATAAGGATTTCGTGCCTCGATCGACCGTTGAAACCAGGGCGTCGTCGCGAGCAGTTCTCCGCCGCCGACGATGTCGAGGATCGCCTGCCGCGTGCGGTCGCGTTCGGCGGCGATCCGTTGCCAGATCCGCCGGCGGGCATCGTCATCGACGGTGAGTTCGGAGTAGCGCTGGGCGATGTACATGTCGGCCTTGGCGAGGGCCAGCGTGGCGTTGTCGATGGTGGCCTGAAAGAAGGGCCACTGTCGGTACATGTCGCAGACCGCCTGCCAGTCGCGGCGGTGCTCATACTT
>JAUMAF010000283.1:0-3987 GCA_032117045.1 Pirellulales bacterium
AATCGGGCGAGCGGGCCCAGCAGGCGCTGCGGGAGTTTTTTGGAAAGCTCGGCTACCGCGTCTTACTCACGGAGAATCCGCAGCGGGCGCTCGTGCGATTTGCCGCCACGCCGCTCCCGGCCGATGTCCTCGTGCTCAGCGGCCGCGAACTCGGCATGGCTGCCGTCGAGGCCTTCAACAAGCTCTCGACCGATTCGTATCTCGCCGACGTGCCGGGGATTCTGCTCGTGGGCCCGAAGCAGACCGATGTGTCGGCCGCCGCGAAGGCCGACGCCCGGCGGCGGATCGTGCCGCTGCCGCTCCAGCCGGCCGAGATCGGCCGCGTGCTCGCCGAGATCGCGGGCCGCAAGGCCGGACCGAAGGCGTGAGGCCGCGGGTCCTCGTACAAGCCGACCGGCCGTGAGGCCGCGGGTCGCCCTAGTGCGCGGCTCAGGGCTGCCCATGCCCCGAGAGCCGGACGTTCGTTGCGCCCATCCTGGGCTTCACTCTCTTCGGATGCCGCCGGCGCTTCGGCATCCTGCCTCCGCTAGGCGTCATACGCCGGCACCGGGGCACGGGCAGCCCCTCGCTGAGTTCATGACCGTGAAAGCCGACCGGCCGTGAGGCCGCGGGTTGTTTGTGACCGGACTCCCGTCGGCTATCCTGTGGCTTCCATCGCGGCGTCTGTGCAAGAGGCGGCCGGCCATCGCGATCCCCGCCCCCTCCCCCGGATGACGGCCGCCATGGATCTGCAGGCGTACCAGACAGAGGGTTTCCACGACGAGCTGTTCGATGCGTCGCTGCGGCCCCGGGCCGGCGCCGGGTCGCTCGTCCGCCGGCTCGCGGAAGCCTCCGACGGCGAGCTCGCCGAGCGGCAGCGGGCCGCCGATAAAACCCTGCTCACGATGGGCATCACCTTCAACGTCTACGGCCACGAGGCCGGCACGGAGAAGATCTGGCCCTTCGACATCGTGCCCCGCGTGATCGAGGCGGCCGAGTGGGCCACGATCGACCGTGGCCTCAAGCAGCGGATTCACGCCCTCAATCTCTTCATCGACGACATCTACAACGAGCGGCGAATCGTGGCCGATGGCGTGGTGCCCGAGTGGCTCGTCGATTCGGGCAAGTGTTTCCGCGGCCCCTGCGCGGGGCTCAAGCCGCCGCGGGGAGTGTGGTGCCACATCACCGGCACCGACCTCGTTCGCGGGGGCGATGGGGTGATGTACGTGCTCGAAGACAATCTCCGCACGCCGTCGGGCGTGTCATACGTGCTCGAAAACCGCGAGGTGATGAAGCGGACCTTTCCGCAGCTCTTCGCCGGCCAGCGGATCAGCCCGGTCGAGAACTATCCCGAGAAGCTGCTCGCGATGTTGCAATACATCGCGCCGCCGCAGGCCCGCGATCCCACCGTCGTGGTGCTCACGCCGGGCATCTACAACTCCGCCTACTTCGAGCACAGCTTCCTGGCGCGGCAGATGGGCGTGGAGCTCGTGCAGGGATCCGATCTCGTGGTGCAGGGCGACGTCGTCTTCATGCGAACCACCCGCGGCCTCGAGCGGGTCGATGTGATCTACCGGCGGATCGACGACGACTTCCTCGATCCGCTCGCGTTTCGCGAGGACTCGCTCGTGGGCGTGCCGGGGCTGATGCGGGCCTACCGGGCCGGCAACGTCGCGCTGGTCAACGCCCCGGGCACGGGCATCGCCGACGACAAGGCGGTCTATGCCTACGTGCCGCAGATCATCCGGTATTACCTCGGCGAGGATGCCATCATCCCCAACGTGCCCACGTTCGTCTGCGGCGAGCCTGCCCAGTGCGACCACGTGCTCTCGAAGCTCGCCGAGTTCGTGATCAAGCCGGCCAACGAGAGCGGCGGCTACGGCATCGTGCTCGGGCCGCGGGCCACGAAAGAGCAGCTCGACGACTGCCGGGCGCGGATCAGGGCCAACCCGCGAAACTACATCGCCCAGCCGATGCTCGCACTCTCCCGCGTGCCGACGGTGGTGGGCGACTCGCTCGAGGGGCGGCATGTCGACCTGCGGCCCTTCATCCTCTACGGCGAGGAGATCTTCGTGCTCCCCGGCGGGCTCACCCGCGTGGCTCTCGTGAAGGGCTCGCTCGTGGTCAACTCGTCGCAGGGGGGCGGGAGCAAGGATACCTGGGTCGTTCACGAGGGGAGGCGATAGCATGCTTTCCCGTGTCGCCGACAGCGTCTACTGGATGAACCGCCAGATCGAGCGGGCCGAGAACGTGGCCCGTGCGGTGGAGACCACGCTCGACCTCGCCCTCGACGGCACCATCAGTCCCGGCCGGCTCTGGAACGCGCTCGTCTGCACGTTCGGCGACGAGGCCGACTTCTGGGCCCGGTTCGGTCTCGCCGATCAGGCCAACGTGATCGCCTTCCTGGCCTTCGACCTGGCCAACCCCAACTCGATCGCCAGCTGCCTGCAGGCGGCCCGGGAAAATGCCCGCACCGTCCGCGACATGATCAGCACGCCCATGTGGGAGGAGATCAACAAGGCCCATCTCCACGTGCGGTCGGCGGCGAATGCCGAGATCGACCATCCCCGGGAGTTTCTCGACGACGTCAAGCGAGAGAGCCAGCTGATCACCGGCGTGACCGATGCGACGATGTCGCATGGCGAGGCCTGGCACTTCGCCCGGATGGGTCGGCTGATCGAGCGGGCCGACAAGACGAGCCGAGTCCTGGATGTGGAGCATTATTTCCGGCCGGCAGCTTTTCGGTTCGCGCCGTCGGCCGAGGAGGTCGATGCGGGCGTCGATGCGGTGCAGTGGTCCACCGTGCTCGAAAGCGCCAGCGCCCTCGAGATGTATCGCAAGGAATATGGCGCCGTGTCGCGGCGGAACGTCGCCGAGTTCCTGATCTTCGACCGCGCGTTCCCGCGGGCGATGCACTTCTGCCTGATCAAGGCCGAGGAGTCGCTGCTCGCGGTCACGGGGGGCGCGAAGGGCGGCTATACGAATCCCGCCGAGCAACGGCTCGGCCGCCTCAGGTCGCAGCTCGACTACGGCGCGATCGACGAGATCCTCGGCGGTGAAGGGGGGCTCCACGGCTTCATCGACGGCTTCCAGGAAGAGCTCAACCGGGCCAGTGAGGCGATCCAAGACACCTTCTTCGCGCTCCGGTCGCAGGAAAAAAGTTCCTGACACGTTTCGATCGACACCGTCTCCCAGGCTCGTCAGAGGGGTTGCCACGCCATGTCGATCCGCATCGCTCTCCATCATCGCACGGTGTATCGCTTCGACCGCGAGGTCGCCCTCGGGCCGCATTCGGTCAGGCTTCGGCCCGCGCCGCACAGCCGCACGCGGATCGAGAGCTATTCGCTCACGGTCGCGCCCGCGGAGCACTTCCTCAACTGGCAGCAAGACCCGCAGGGCAACCACGTTGCCCGGCTGGTGTTTCCCGAGAAGACCCGCGAACTCGTGCTCGAGGTCGATCTGATCGCCGATCTCGTGGCGTTCAACGCGTTTGATTTCTTTCTCGAGCCGCAGGTGGAGCGGTTTCCCTTCGCCTACGACCAGGTGCTCGCGGCCGAGCTCGTCCCGTACCTCATGCCGCCCTCCTCGGGGCCGCTCGTGGACGCGTTCGTCGCCGAGATTCGCCGCGACTGGCCGGCGCCGGCCGCCCGCACGATCGACATGCTGGTGGCCATCAACCGCGGCGTGAAGGAGCGGGTCGGGTATGTGATCCGCATGGAGGCGGGAGTGCAGGATCCCGAGCAGACGCTCGCCCGCGCCAGCGGCAGTTGCCGCGACTCCGCCTGGCTGCTCGTGGCCATCCTGCGGCGGCTGGGTCTGGCGGCCCGATTCTGCTCGGGCTACCTCGTGCAGCTCGCAGCCGACGTCAAGCCGCTCGACGGCCCCGCCGGACCAGCCGCCGACTTCACCGACCTGCATGCCTGGACGGAGGTCTTTCTGCCGGGTGCCGGCTGGGTGGGCCTCGATCCCACCAGCGGTCTGCTGGCCGCAGAGGGGCATGTGCCGCTG
>JAUMAF010000284.1:0-1877 GCA_032117045.1 Pirellulales bacterium
AGCCGGGCGACGTGATCACGCGGATCGGCGACGCGCCCACCGCCGACGCCGCGGCGCTGCGTGCGGCGCTCGCCGCCACCAAGCCGGGCCAGACCGTCACGGTCGAATTCCTCCGCGATGAGACCGCGGCCAGCCTCGACGTGGCGGTGGAGCGGCGTCCGCTGGAGGTCGTGCGTCCGGAGTTTCGGTCGGCGCCGGTGGAAGATCCCGACGGTCAGCCCCACGATCCGCTTTCCTTCCGGCTCTCGCTCGAGTCGCGAGACGGCCGCAAGCGGCCCGACGCCACCGCTGAAATTCCGGGCTTCGAACTCGGCGACGTGGACTGGGCGGTCGACGGCGATGCCGATCCGTCGCGGGTGCGCTTTACCCGGACGCTGCCGGGGGGCATGACCGCGGTGAAGGAATACCGGTTGCTGCCGGGGGGGGACGAGACCGAGGGCCAACGTGGCCACGGCCTCGAGTTGCGCGTCGAACTCCGTGCCGGCTCGGATGAATCGACCGTGTCATACGCCCTCGACGGCCCGACGGGCCTGCCCACCGAGGGCTGGTGGTACACGCAGCGGGTGTCCCGCGACTGGGGATCGCTCGCGGTGCGTGACGTCGCCGTGCGATTCGTCGGCAATCAGAGCACGATCGTCAGCGGTCTGAAGATCGCCGATGGCAAGCTCGACTTCCCGGCCTCGGCCATCGGCGAGGGCACTCCGCTCTCCTTCGCCGGCGTCGACGCGCTCTATTTTGCCTCGGCCTTGATTCCCTCCCGCGACGGGCCTGAGGCTCCGGCGCTGGCCGAGGTGCGGCCGCTCGCCGTGGGCGACGTGCCGGCCGCAGCCAAAAAGAAGCTCATCGACGTCACCCCGCGGCTGGTGTCGCGGGATCTCGTGATTCCGGCGGGTGGCGCCGTCGCGCACCGCTATCAGATCTTCGCCGGCCCCAAGCGGCCCGAGTTGCTCCGCGACTACGGCGTGCCGGGCTCGTCAATGGATGATCTCGTCTATTACGGCTGGTTTGGCTGGGTGGCCCGACCGATGATCGCGCTTCTTCATGCCCTGCACGCCGTGATCGGCAACTACGGGATCGCAATCCTGCTGCTCACGGTCTTCGTGCGGGCCGCGATGTTTCCGGTGAGTCGCAAGCAGGCGCTCTCCTCGCAGAAGATGCAGGAGCTCCAGCCCGAGATGAAGGCCATCAATGAGAAGTATCAGGACGACGCCGAGAAGAAAACCAAGGCCACGCAGGAACTCTGGCGGAAGCACAACTACAACCCGATGGGCGGCTGCCTGCTGGTCTTCATTCAGGTTCCGATCTTCATGGGGCTCTATCGGTCGCTCGCCACCGACGTCGAGCTCCGGCAGGCGCCGTTGTTCAGCTCGGCGATCCGCTGGTGCTCCAACCTCGCGGCCCCCGACATGCTCTGGGACTGGTCGAAGGTGTTGCCCCCCTTCCTGACCGCTCCCGAGGGCTGGCTGGGGCCGTTCCTCAACCTCTTTCCGTTGGTCACGATCGGCCTTTTCCTCTGGCAGCAGAAGCTCTTCATGCCGCCGGCCGTCGACGAGCAGCAGAAGGTGCAGCAGCAGGTGATGAACTACATGATGTGGTTCATGGCGCTGATGTTCTTCAAGGTGCCTTGCGGACTGTGTCTCTACTTCATCGCCTCGAGCCTGTGGGGCATCGCGGAGCGGCTCTGGCTGCCGAAGACGCTGCCGGCGACGGCCGCCGCAGGGAGCCGCGTGGTCGATGCCGCCTTCGCGCCGGTCGGGAAAGCGGCTTCGAACGGCGCCGCCACCGCGGCCCGCGACAAGCGGCAGTCGCGGAAGAAGAAGTAGCATCGACGTCGGAACGCCCCGGTCCGTGCAAGCCGACCGGCCGTGAGGACCCGG
>JAUMAF010000284.1:1887-5758 GCA_032117045.1 Pirellulales bacterium
GGCTCGGGGCTGCCCGTGCCCCGTCGCCGGACGTTCGCGGCGGGCATCCTGCCCGCCGCTCACTCGGATGCCGCCTGCGCTTCGGCATCCTGCCTGCGTCGACCAATCCGCTAACGCGGATCGGTGCCCGGTCATACGCCGGCTCCGGGGCGCGGGCAGCCCCTCGCTAAGTTCATGCCCGTGCAAGCCGACCGGCCGTGAGGCCGCGGGCAGCCCTGCGCGGGACCTCTGCTCGGGCGAAGTCGTGCCGCCCCGAGGTTCATCCGGTGTCGTCGGTAGACTGGCCGCATGTGGTCTGCAGGAGAATTGATCGTCGCGCCGGCGACCGTGGCCGGCGTGGCCGCGCGGGCGATCGTGCGGATCGCCGGTGACGACCTCGAGCCGCTCCTGCGGCGAATGGTCGTGCCGTTGGGCGGAGACTTTCCCCGGCCTGGCGAATCGCCGCGGCTCGTGCCCGCGCGACTGGCTGGCGACGGTCTCGGACGCGACTGGGGCGAGTTGCCGCTCGATGTTCTTTACTGGCCCGGGCCCGGCGGGCCGATCGGCGGGCCGCTGGCCGAGGTGCAACTGCCGGCGTCGCGGACCCTCGTCGATGCCGTGATCACCGAGGCATGCCGTCATGGTGCCCGACTGGCCCGCGGGGGCGATTTTACGCTGCGGGCCTTTCTGTCAGGCCGGCTCGATCTCATGCAGGCCGAGGCAGTGCTCGCCGTCGTCGATGCCCGCACCCCAGACGAACTCTCCGCCGCTCTCGACCGCATGGCCGGCGGGGCAGGGCGGGCTCTGGGCCGAGTCCGTGATGAACTCATAAACCTGCTGGCCGACATCGAGGCGTCGATCGATTTTGCCGACGAGACGACGCCCGACGCGGTGCCCGCGGCGCCGGTCTGGGCCGGGGTGGCGCGGCGGCTCGACCGCTGTGCGGTGGAGATCGACGGCGTGGCCCGGGGGCTTGCTCGCCGCGATGCCGGGGCGACCGACCTGCCTCGCGTCGTGCTCGTCGGCCGGCCGAACATTGGGAAGAGCAGCCTCTTCAATGCCGTCGTCGGCCGAGAAGCCGCCCTTGTCGCCGATGAATCGGGAACGACCCGTGACTGGATCGAAGCCCGCGTCGGTGGACCGAGCGATGGCCGTGAGTTCGTCCTCGTCGATCTCGCCGGGCTCGACGACGTCTTTCGCGGTGACGACGACACGATCGGTGCCGCGGCCCGCGCACGGGCCTTGGCGGAGGTGGCACGAGCCGATGTGATCGTCGCCTGTCGGGATGCCGGCGGCGAGCCGGTCGTCGTGCCTGGCCATATGCCGCGGATCGACGTGATCACACGGTGCGACAGGATCGCGGCCGAAGCGCCGCCTGCCGGCCTTGCCACCAGCAGCCGCTCGGGAGTGGGCATCGACGACCTCCGCCGAGCAATCCATGCCGCCGTCAATGCGTTGCCGCCGCCGGGTGCCACCGCGACGGCGCGGATGGCGGTGGGCGCGGAGGCAGCGAAAACCGCGCTCGCGGCGGCCCGCCGCCAGACCGATGCTGCGATCGCCGGCAGGGCGATCGACGAGTCGATCATCGCGGGAGGTGTCCGCTCGGCGGTCGAGGCCCTCGGAGAAGTCACCGGGGCCACGCTCGGCACCGAGCTGCTCGATCGGATATTCTCCCGACACTGCATCGGAAAGTGAGGCGCGCGTGACCGACGTGATGACGGCAACCCTCAGCGGATTGTCGGCTGGCGCGGCTGCCTTCACGGGCCATGACGCCGCCGCCCGGGCCGCGCTCGCCCGCGAGACGGCGCTCGCCGTCGCCGGTGTCGCCCACGCCTGGGTCGATGCGGCCGTGACCATCAAGCGTGGCGACACGATCCCGGCACTCCGGCCGACGGTCGTCGCCGAGGAGACGGCCACCGGACCGCTGGCGACGCTGCGGCTCCTGCTCGTCACCGTCCGTGCGGCCGACGAGATCGCGAGGTTCGGCACGCCACGAGCTGCGTCCATGCCGCGGGTGCTCCACCAAGCGGGAGCCGGCACTTCCTCGTTCATCGGCATCGACATGCTGCCGGCGCTCGGGCTCGCGGATCGGGCCATGTTCGGCGATTATCAGGCCACGGTCCGCTGCGTGAACCCTGGGGATATGACGGGTTTCGCAAGGTCTTGGCGGGAGGAGGCCCGCGACCGGCCGTGCCGCGGTGGCGTGGCGGTGGTGCTCGGGGCCGGCAACGTCACGGGGCTTTCGATCGCCGACAGCATTTCGCAGATCTTCGAGCATGGCCGGGCCGTACTCCTCAAGCTTCATCCGCTCCACGCACCGCTCGAGCCCATCTTCCGCACCGCCCTGGCACCACTTCTCTCCGCCGGTCTGGTCGCGATCGTCACGGGTGGGGCAGATGTGGCGGCCGCGGCCATCGCATCGCCGGCGACGACGCATGTGCATCTCACGGGCGGCCAGGCCGCGTTCGATGCGATCGTCTGGGGCGGCAGCCGTCGCCCACCGCACGCGGTTCCTGTGCTCGCGAAGCCAATCAGCTGCGAACTCGGCGGCGTGACCCCGTGGCTCGTGATTCCCGGCCGCTATTCACCTGCGGAACTCGCCTCCCAGGCCGACCTGATCGCCGCCACCATCGTCAACAACACCTCGTTCAACTGCATCGCCACCAAGTGCGTGATCACCTGCCGCTCCTGGGACCAGCGGGACGACTTCATCGCCCTGGTTGCCCGCCGGCTGGAGAGCCAGCCGCCGCGGCTGGCTTGGTATCCGGGGGCCGCGGCCACCTGGGAAGCGGTCACCGGCCGCACTCGACCAGCCGATGGCACGCTCCCCTGGACCTTCCGCGCCGGGATCGACCCAGTCCGTGAGCCCCACTGGCTCGAACGCGAGTGGTTCGTGCCGGTGGCCGTCGAGGTGCCGCTCGACGCGACCGACATCGAGGCCTTCTGTTCCCGCAGCACGGCCTTGACCCGGCGGCTGCCCGGCTCGCTGGCGGCGAGCGTCACGATGCCCGCGTCACTGCCACCTCACGACCGGCAGCGGGCCGACCTCCTCGTCGAGCACCTCGAATATGGCACCGTTGCGGTCAACACCTGGTCGGCCCTTGCCTACACGTTGGCGAACACGCCCTGGGGGGGCTTCCCCGGGGCCACGCTCGACGAGCCGAAAAGCGGGATCGGGTGGGTGCACGACCCGCTCCTCTTGCCACTGGTGCACAACACGATCCTGCGGGCGCCGCTCGTCGTACGACCCACGCCCCCATGGTTTCCGTGGCACCGGCGGGGCGAGCGGATCGCGAGAGGCGTGATCGATGTCTACGCCGGGATCGCCCGCGGCGGCAGCGGACTCTGGCCGCTCATGAAGATGCTGCCGGCGGTGGCCCGCGGCTCATGAAGCCCCCGATCGTGAGATCGGGGGAATGGGGTTCGAGTGCCGTTCGACAGATCCAGTGGCGGATTGGTTCGCCGGCGGTGGGCATGCTCGAAGCCGGGGATTTTGCTACGGGATGCTCGGCTGGCCGACTGGGAATCACTCGTGAGTCGCAAACATTCCCGGCTTCTGTGCGTGCCCCCCGACCGGCTCCTCAGCATCGGGAGCGTGGTCTGTACAAGCCGACCGGCCGTGAGGCCGCGGGCGAACTCCTCGGGATCAGGGATCATCCCCGAGTTCACCCCACGCCTCACGGCGTTGGGCTTGGACAGTTCACCCCACGCCTCACGGCGTTGGGCGACGGCTCAACTCGATCAGCCGTCCGTGGCGATCATTCGCTTGAGATCGGCGAGGGTGCCGGCGTCGGCGGGCTCCTTGTCCTTCCGCCAGCGGATGATCCGCGGGAAGCGGACGGCCACGCCCGACTTGTGCCGCGTCGAAAGCGACACCCCCTCGAAGGCAAGC
>JAUMAF010000285.1:0-7644 GCA_032117045.1 Pirellulales bacterium
AGATAGAGATCGATGGGCAGCAGCCTGCGGTCGATCGCCTCGAGCACGATGCCGATATCGTCGTTGCCGAGTCCGAGCCCCGCCTCCATGGCCGTGGTCTGGCCATGACTCGCCCACACCTCTGCGGCACCGGTGATCGCCTCCGCGGCGAGTTTCCCCGTGAAGGCTGGCCTCCGGCTGCGCACGGCGTTGAGCGCCGTTTCCTCCATCGGGCCGAGCAGCGACGTGCCGTCGGTGCCGCGGGCGAACATCCCGCCCGTCGGATCCGGCGTGTCGCCGGAAATACCGGCCGCCCTGAACGCCGCAGCATTGGCCGCGCCCAGATGTCCTGATGAATCGACCACCATCACCGGACGCTCGGCCGAGACCCGATCGAGCTCTGCCGACGTGGGAGGACGACCCTCCTTCAAGGCACGGGCCTGATAGCCGAAGCCCACGATCCAGCCGTCGATCGGCGTCCGCTCCGCCTGCGCCCGCATCCGCGTGACGAGATCGGCCACGTCGGTGCAGCCGAAGAGATTCGCGTCGACGAGATTCTTGCCGAAGTAAACGAAGTGGCCGTGGGTGTCGATGAATCCAGGCAGGAGTGTTCTCCCGGCAAGGTCGACCGTCTTTGTTTCCGGACCGACATGCCGTCGTGCATCGGCGAGCGCACCGGCGAACAGGATCGTGCCGTCCTTCACCGCCAGGCTCTCGACATACTCCGGAGCCGGTCCGCGCATCGTGAGAATGTCGCCACCGGAAAAAAGCATGTCGGCCACCTGGGCGTTCACGACGCCTCCCCCGACGCTCGCGAGCATGAGCATGACGGCCAGGATGCGCATCACGTACTCCAGGGACCCTCCGGACCACACGTCGCGCGATAAGGGTAGCTCGCGCGGGCTCAGAAGTTCCACCGACGCGGCCTACCCACTACTGGGGTCAGGACGATGTCCGCGAAATCCACCAGGAACGACCTCGGGCTCACGGCCGCTGATGATGTCACGATCTTCGAGTACGCGGATCGAGAGGAGCGCGTGATCGTCTCTGCCGACACCGACTTCGGGACGATCCTTGCGATGCGGAATACAGCCTGACCATCGGTCATTCTTTTTTGTGGAGCGACACCCCGCAGTCCGACTGGACAGGTCAACCTGTTGCTCGCCAATCTGGGCGAAATGACACCGCATATCGAACGCAACGCCGTCGTGGTGCTCGAACCCCAGCGAATCAGGGTCCGCTCGCTGCCGATACGTCCGTTGTAAGCAACACGATTATGGAAACACCATGCCCGTCCTGCTCCAGACGACGCTGCTGCTGATCTGCTCGAACGTGTTCATGACGTTCGCGTGGTACGCCCATCTCAAGGACATGAGCGGCAGGCCATGGTTCATCGCCGCCCTCGTGAGCTGGGGCGTCGCGCTCGCCGAGTACCTCCTGCAGGTTCCCGCCAACCGGATCGGCTGCACGACGATGAATCGTGGGCAGTTGAAGATCCTGCAGGAGGTGATCGCGCTCTCCGTGTTCGTGCCGTTCGCGGTGCTCTACATGAAGCAGCCGCTGAAGCTCAACTACCTGTGGGCGGCCCTGTGCATCTGCGCAGCCGTGTACTTCGTGTTCCGGGAATCGTGACGGCGATGCTGCAGGGGCGATCGTCCGCGACCGAGGCCCGGCCGCGGGGAGCCCCGCGGCCCGGTCAATCGACGCCCATGAACGGGAAGAACCCGCCCCCGGCCCGGCGGCGGGACGTGTCGCCGAGCAGATCCCGCCACATGCGGAGCGGGTCGCCGAAGACGTCGGTCCCCAGGTCGCGGTCGGCCACGCAGCCCGCGGCCTGCCTTGCAGCGGCGTCGAGCGTGAAAACGTTGTCGATGTAGAGGAGCCGCTT
Source organism: Pirellulales bacterium (assembly GCA_032117045.1). Classification (GTDB taxonomy): domain Bacteria; phylum Planctomycetota; class Planctomycetia; order Pirellulales; family UBA1268; genus QWPN01. Next base: position 1,868 of record JAUMAF010000285.1, read on the forward strand.
GCCCAGGGCGTCGCGACCGAGCACCTCCATCCCGGCGGCGACTTCGATGCTGTCGCGGCGGCCGAAGGGGGGACCGCACACGAGCACGAGGCACGAGGCCCAGTCCTCCGGGCGGCTGTCGTCGCGGAACGCGCGGAGGCCCGCCACCACGTCGGCGAAGACGGCGGCGCCGGTCTGGTCGAGAATCGATTCGAGGTCGCCCTGCAGCGGTGCGAGCGCCGCCCGTGTGTCGCCAGCTGTGGCCCGCCCCTCCTCGGCCCAGTGGCGCGACAGGGTCGCGGCGGCTGCCAGTACCCGCCCCGCGGCCGCGGTCATCGCGTCGGGGAGCCCGGTGGCCAGTCGCGTCGATTCCTCGAGCATGCCCGCGAGCCTTGTGGCGTCATGGCGGGCCGCGGCGGCGTCGGTGCCTCGGACAAGGCGGGCGCCGGTTGCCTGCAGGGCGATGAGCGCGTGGAGAAGCCCCTTGACGCGCGCTACCCAGGCGGTGGCCGCCGGATAGACGCGAGTGATGCGGCCGTGCTCGATCCGGCCGATCTCGGCCGTGCCGATGAGCGTCGCGGCCGCGAGTGGAACGGCCGTCACGAGCTCGTCACGGTTGGCGGAGTAGAGCCCGCGAAACTCAGCGTTGAGCGCCGCGATCCGATCGGCCGGCGGGGGCGGCCCGTCGCCGCCGCTCTCCTGACTCGGTGCCGTGCCAGGCGGCCCTACCTGGGTCATCAGCGCTGCGACGGCTGCGCCACTCACGATCTGTCGGCGATCGATGCGAATCACGATCGAGATTCCGTGCGGGCTGTGCGTTGAGGCCGATCGATCGCCGTAGGATAGCCCGACCGGACGTTTCGGATACGGGTCATGCGCTTATTCCCGGTTGTTGATGGCTGCCTGTTCCCGCCAACTCCGCCCGGATCCCGTCGGCGGTGTTTATCGCGGGCAAGGGGTGGTCACGTGCCGTTGACCAGTGCCTCCCAGAAGTCGGCCTCGCCGGACACGGAGTTGTGGTTGGTGCCGTCGAAGACCCGCAGCGTGGCCACGTCGGGCGGGAAGGCCGCGACCAGCCGCCGCGTGTCGGCCAGCGGCACGATCTCGTCGTGGGAGGCGGCGATCACGAGCGTCGGGCAGGTGACCTTCGGGGCGTATCGCCACGACTCGTACGGATCGCGAAGCAGCAGCCGCATCGGCAGGAACGGCGCCACGCGCTGGGCGATCGCGCGGATGCTCTCGAAGGGCGTAATGAGCACGAGCCGCGTGACGGGCTCTTCTGCGGCGAGTTGGATAGCGAGGCTGCTGCCGAGGCTGCGACCCACGACGATCACGTCGGGGTGGCGACCGTGCACCAACTCGAAGAGGGCCTTGGCATCACGCCGCAGCGCCGCCTCCGACGCGCGGCCGGAGCTGCCGCTGTAGCCGCGGTAGTGCAGGCCATAGATCGCCCGGTCGGGAAAGGCGGCCGCCAACTCCGGCACCGTGTAGGCGACGTCCTCGGCGTTGCCGCCAAAGTAGACGAGGGCCTGGGGGCTGTCGTGAGGCCGGCAGGATACGCGAACCGTCGCACCCGGCACCTCGAGCGTGAACGCCTTGGCGTGGGCGGGCGTCACGGGCGTCGGCATGTAGATGAATGATCGCTGGAAGACGAGGAACACGAGGCACAGCCCCGCGTAGGCGCCGATCGCGATGGTGAGCAGGCTCCAGAGCATGCGGCGGGTTCTCATCGAGCAGCCTGCGTGGAGCCGGCGTCAGGCGAAATGGTTCTCGACCACGACCTCGGCGAGGTCGAGCTGGCCGCCCTTCGGCCACGCGGGCTTCATGGCCTTGCCGACGGCGACCATGAAGCTGATCACGTGGTCGCTCGGCAGGTTGATGATCTCGGCCACCTTGACCGGGTCGAAGCCGATCATCGGGCAGGAGTCGTAGCCCATCGACTTGGCGGCGAGCATGATCGTCTGCCCGGCGATCCCGCAGGACCGCATCGCCTCGTCCCGCTGCAACTGTTCCTTGCCCTCGTAGAACGGCACCATCCAGCCCACGGCCAGCTTCTGGATCTCGGGCGAGGCGTTTCGCCAGTATCGCTCGGGGGATTTCTTCCAGGCCTTGAGGTCGGCCGTGAGCACGATGAGCAGCGACGCGTCGGTCGCCTGCGACTGATCGACGGCGGCCGCCCGGATCTGCTTTCGCAACTCAGGGTCGCGGATGATCACGAACCGCCAGTTCTGCATGTTGAACGAGGTGGGCGACTGGATCGCGGCCTCGAGCAGCTGCCGTTCCTCGGCAGCGGTGAACCGGTGGTTCGGGTCAAAGGCCTTCACCGACCGTCGCTGGTTGATCGCGTCAAACGTATCCATGTAAATTGCGATTCTTATTGCTTGGGAGCCGAAGCCGATGCCGTTGTACGAATATTCCTGCGACGAGTGCAGTCAGAAAGTCGAGCTGCTCATTCGCGGCGACGAGAAGCCTGAGTGCTCGCACTGCCACAGCAAGAAACTCACGAAGCTCTTGAGCGTCGTCCGGGGCCACGTTTCAGGGAGCGGCGGCGGGCCGGCTCCCGCGGAGATGTGTGGCCGACCGCAGTGCGGCATGGGCGGCTGCCAGGGCCTCGGGTGATATCGGCTGCGGCCGCCTGCTGCGGCCCCGATCGAGGCATCGAGGTCTGCGGTCGTTCAGTGCCGCGGCTTTACCGTATCGCTTGACGGCTCAAAGGCCGACTTCAAGCACGGCTTCGACCTGTTCTCGGGTGACCCCAGGAAACCACTCGACGAACTGATCGACCGTCGCCCCGTCTTCGAGGTTCTCAAACAAGGCCCGCACCGGCACCCGTGTGTTGGCAAACACCCATGCGCCGCTCACCTTCTCCGAGTCGCGTTCCACGGCTCGGCAATCCTCCCAGGAGCTCATGGCGTTTATGTTCTTCAGCGGGTCAGTCAACCAACAAGACGAACAGACGCCCGTTCACGTGCGGAGTCAACCAGGCGTGTCTCGCCGGGCGTGCAGGCGATCGAGCGCGTCGGGGGCTTCGGCGAGCAGGGGCGAGTGGCCCAGATACCGCTCGGCGAGTTCGCGGTGGCCGCGGACACGGAGCGTCGCGTAGACGTGCAGCTCGAAGTGGAGCCGGAGGCGTCGCGCGGCCTCGGGCTCACCCACGGCGGTGAGCACGCCCATGAGTGCCTCGGCTGTGCAGAGCTGATCGGGCCGGGCCTGGTTTCGCAGCCAGTAGCGGCTGGGCTCGCTCGTGGCGGCGTCGGGCAGCCGCACGCACCGTCCACGGCCGTGCATGCTCGCAAGCATCTCCCCGGCCTGCCGCCAGGAGCCGTCGAGGAGCAGCACGGCTGGGGGTGGCGACGGGGAGCCCTCCGTGGCCGCAGGCTCAGGCAGCGGGTCGCCGGATGGGTGAAGCATCCACAGTTCGCGGTTGTGCTCCAGGGCGTCGGCCGGATAGCCGGTGGCGGGAAAGAACCGGTTGCCGCGCTGATAGACGTGGCAGACGGCTCCGGCCACTGCGCGGCCGACGAGATTGCCGGTGCTCGAAGGGCGGCACCGTTCAAGGCGATGGATCAACACTTCCACGGCGAGCTGCGTCTCGACCGGCGGGAGCATGTCGCAGGTGCACCACCGCGGCGGCAGGCTGCACCGCGGGCAGCGGGCGGCACCGGCGAGAACGACGCTGCGGCCCATAACAAATCCAGCGGAATCCAACGAGACGGCTTTATGATCGTGGCAGCCGCCAGACTATCTGATCCATCCGAGGGCGAGCATCTCATGGCCGAGATCCAGCCGGGCCGCTACCGGCACTACAAGGGCAACGAATACACCGTCCTCGGCGTCGCCCGCCACAGCGAGACGCTCGAGGAGTTCGTGGTGTACCGGCAGGAGTATGGCGAGCGGGGCCTGTGGGTGCGGCCGGCGGCGATGTTCGCGGAGACGGTGGTGGTCGAGGGCCGGTCCGTGCCGCGGTTTCGCCGCATAAATTCGGAGGGAGCGAGATGATGACGGCCGATTTGTTTCAGTGTCTGAGGGTCTTGCCGACTGACTACGAAGCTTACGGCGGCAAGGTGCATCGCTGGGCTGATCCGAATCAGGACTACCCGGACTGCTCGGCCGGCTGCAAGTTCTTCGTACCGCTCACCGAGCCTTACCGGTGCGATTGGGGCATCTGTTCCAAACCGGGGGCGCCACGCGCCGGTTTGCTGACATGGGAACATCAGGCCGGCTTTGGCTGCTTCGAGCCGGAAGGCGCGGAGGCATGACCGCACTATCGTTTTCTTGCACCCTTGCCGGCGTGCAAAGTCACTCGCCAGATCGCCGCCAGTACTCCGGCCTGCGACTGTGGTGGGCGATCGCTACGACTGTGACTCGCTCGCCATCGACTTGAAAAATGATTCGATATGGGAACCGCTTCACGCGGGCCTGTCGATGAACTGTATCCAGCCGGCCAAACCTGTCGGGTTGATGTGCCGCACGTTCGATCGCGTTGGCAACCTCTTCTGTGAAGCGTGTGGCTGCGGATTCACTTCTCGCGGCGTACCAGTTGAAGGCGGCGTCGAAGTCCGCCTTGGCGCTCGCAAGAAGCACAATCTCCGCCATGGGCCGTACTATTCGCTCGGAGGCGAGCGGTGAAGTCTCGCCAAAGCCTCGGACTGAACGACTTCCCACGGAATCGTCTTCGCTGTGCCTGCAGCGAGTTCGGCGGACCGCCGTTGGATTTCAGCCATCCACTCTTCCGAAAGCGGCGGCAGCGCTTCGTCGGGCAGTGTGTCCCAGAGGGCATCGATCAGTTCGAGACGGTCGGCGACGGGCAGTTGTGCCGCATCGGCCAGAAGTGCGTCGATCGTGCTCATGGCAGTGTGCCTCGTGTTCCAAGTAATATACAGACGTTCACTTTTCGTGTCAACGCCCTCTCACGCCCCGATTCTACCCCGGACCAAGGTTGTCCATTCGGTTCGTACACTGCCGCCATGCGGCCGGATGCCACCTCACCGATCCCCTCGCCGTTCTCGGCCATCCCCTAGGCAGAGTGGCTCTGCGCAAATGAGCTCGCCTTCGCGATCTTCGATTCGTTTCCGGTGTCGCCCGGGCACGTGCTCGTGATTACGCGGCGGGTGGTGCCCACCTACTTCGACTGCACGGCCGCGGAGCAGGCGGCGGTGATGCAACTCGTGGGCGAGGTGAAGAAGCTGCTCGATGAGCGGCTCGATCCGAAGCCCGATGGCTGCAACGTGGGCTTCAACGCCGGGTCTGCCGCCGGCCAGACCGTGCCGCATGTGCATGTGCACGTGATCCCGCGGTATGCCGGCGACATGCCCGACCCCCGCGGCGGCGTGCGGCATGTGATTCCGGAGAAGGGCAACTACCTGGCAGAAAAAGGTGACAGCCATCTTTTCCGCGGCGGAAATGGTGGCTGTCACCTTTTTCCTCAGAGGAGCTCGGCTGGACGGAGGTGCCCGGCGTGGCGGTGAAGCCCGGCATGTTCGTGGCGCGGGTGACGGGCACGTTGATGGACCCGCTGATCCCGGACGGCTCACGGTGCCTGTTCCGCCCGTGTCCCGCGGGCTCGCGCGAGGGCCGGATCGTGCTCGTGCAGTTCGTGTCGCTCTGCGCCGGCGAAAACGGCGGCCGGTTTACCGTCAAGAAGTCCCACTTGGAGAAGACCGTCACCGCCAACGGCTGGCGGCACGACCGGATTCAGCTGCTGCCGGTGAATCCGGCGTTCGAGCCGATCACGGTCGAGCCGGAGGATGCGGGGGATCTCACGATCGTGGGCGAGTTCGTCCGGGTCGCATCGTGAC
>JAUMAF010000286.1:0-21450 GCA_032117045.1 Pirellulales bacterium
GGCTACATCGTGGTGCGTTCGCCGACCTTCAACAACCTCTTCTTCTGGCGCGGCGCTCTCGTCAATGGCGATCCGAAGCCCGCCGTTGCCAGCATGAAGAAAGCCCTCAAGGTCTATCCGCTCGGTAAAGATGCCGGCGCGTCCACAGTGACCTTCGTCAATGGCTCGGGCAAGGAGATGAACACCATCCACGCGAACAACTATTCGTTCTATGAAGAGTTGAACCAAGTCGTGCAGGAGGAACCAAGCAGCGCGATGGACGTAGAAACCCTCGGCATGCTCGCCTCGATCGGCATGGAAAAGGGCAAGCCCTTCGCACCGGATGCGCGGCTGAAGAAGATCCTCACGGACGCCGCCGCGGTCGGCAACGCCACGGCGCGGGCCATCATCTTCAATAGCCGGGACAAGGAATTCTTTCTCTACCCTAACAGTGCGTGGAACAACCCGGTGGTCGGGTTCGAGGGCATGGACTACACGTTGGTGAAGAATGGTGGCCGGCTTCTCGACTCCCGGACCTATTACTTCTATTACGCCACCATCCACACCCCGGCGATGATCGAGAAGATGGTCGGGGCAGGGTCCCAGTATGTGATGGCCTTCAAAGGTGCGGACGGCCAGATGCTCGACGGCGGCAAGGCCTACAAGCTTCGTCTGCCGCCGAACATCCCCGTCAAGAACTTCTGGTCGCTCGTCGTGTATGACAACCAGACCCGTTCGATGCTCCAGACGGACAGCCCGTTTCCGAGCATGGGCAGTCAGCGGAAGGGAATCGTGACCAACCCGGACACCTCGGTGGACGTTTATTTCGGCCCGACTGCTCCGGAGGGGCGTGAAGCCAACTGGGTGCAGACCGTTCCCGGCAAAGGCTGGAACGTCATCCTGCGTCTCTACGGTCCGCTCGAACCGTTCTTCAACAAGACCTGGCGTCCCGGTGAGATCGAATTGGTGAAGTGAGCCAGCTAACAAGCCGTTGCAGCGGACGGCGCTCCGCGCCGCCGCTGAACCAGAACGTTCGGCATCCCCTAAACTTGCCCAACAGTATGGATCGAACTTTCCGAGTGGCCGTGCTGAGCGGACTGCTTCCGCTTCTTGTCGGTGTGTCGCTTTTTGTGCTGTGGATCATCACCCGATGGGACTGGCTTATGGTGGGCGGCTTTGTCACGCTTTACGGAGGACTTGTCTCCTTCTTGATCGGCGTCGTCGCTCTTACTTGCTATTGCTGGGCGGCATGTCGTAGTGCCGATCCTCCGCGTCGGAAGTGGATCCCGTCCGCACTTGCTTGCGCCGCCCTGCTTCTCTCGAATTTTCCTACGGCGGGTGGCATCATCGCGGCGGTCATTGCGATTAAGACCAGCTATTCGGTCGTAGTTCACAATGCTTCACAACAGGCGCTCAGCGACGTTTGGGTATACGGAGGCGGATGCGAGGCAGACCTCGGCACCATTCCGCCCGGTGGTCTTGCTCGGCGCTCGCTCTGGATTCAGCGCGACGGCAAGCTAGAGTTTTGCGCAGTTAGCAGCTCCACAACCCGCCATATGATCATCGACGGTTACGTCACGAACGGTATCGGCGGGCGGGCAGAAGTTTTCATCGAACCGAATGGCTTGATTTCAGTTTCCAACGAACTCACCGAACCACGCGATGCAGCGAACGCACGATAAAATCCGGTGGTATGGATAATCTCTTGGCCGCGAACCGCTGATCGCAATCGTTCAGCCGCGGAGGGCGTTTGCGGACCTCCGGGATTCAAGCCTTGCAGTAAATGCTATGTCGACTAACTCAGCCCGTCGTGGCTTTCTTCGCCTCACCGCTTCCGCCCTGCTGGCGGCGGCATCGCCGGTCGCCGCGCAGACGCCAATCCGCCGGGCGGGGAAGGGCAAGCTGACGCCGACGCTGAACGCCTACTCGTTCCTCGAACCGCTCACCGCTAACCAGTCCGACCCGTCGAAAGGGATTGATCTCTTCGGCGTCTGCGATTTTTGTGCGCGCCACGACATCGAGGCAGTGGACCTGACTGGTTACTTCTTCCCCGGCTATCCGAAGGTTCCGGATGATACGTATGTGAATCGCATGAAGCGGTACACGCACGATCGCGGCATTGTCATCAGCGGCACCGGCGTGAAGAACGACTTCGCCACGAAGGACAAGGGTGTCCGCGCGGAAGGGGTGCGCCTGACGAAGGCGTGGGTCGAAGCCGCCGCGAGGCTCGGGGCACCGGTCATCCGCGTATTCGCCGGGCCGCATAACAACATGGATTGGCGGGACGTCTCCGGCCAGACATCCCGCGAGGAGGTCGAACGCTGGATGGCCGACGACCTGCGGGAATGCGCCGAGCACGGTAAGAAGTTTGGGGTGATCGTCGCCGTGCAGAACCACGGCGACTTTCTCAACTCGGCCCCCGAGCACCTCAGCCTGCTGAAACGGGTCGATCATGAATGGTGCGGTGCCCTGGTGGACACCGGCAAGTATCTCACGGACGACCCGTATGCGGACATCGCATCGATGGTGCCGCACGCGGCGAATTGGCAGATCAAGGAGACGCTCGGCAGCAGCCTGAAAACGCCGCTCACGGACTACAAGAGACTCACGACGATCATTCGCGACGGCGGGTATCGCGGCTTCGTGCCGATCGAGACCCTGTCGATGGGCCGCAAGGATTACGATCCGGCCCGAGAAGTGGCAAAAGTCCTCTCGGCAATGCGCGAAGCCATCGCCGCGTTGCAATGAGGTCAGGCCGAACCAGGCGCTGCAGCAGACGGCGGGGCATGATTCGTTTCTGGGAGGTCGTAGCTCAGCGGTGCCCCGCCGCTGCTGAGCTGTGACCTGCCCCCATGAATGGAACTAGTCTCTATCACCAGGGTGCCCTCACAAACAATCTCCGATGGTCGATTGCCCCAGGAAACGTGCTTCTCAGTTCGAAGCACACCGGCCTTGATCGTGACTCTGTCGCTCATGTGTCCCAACTCGTAACCATCGACAAGCGATAGTTGACCGAGCGAGTTGGTAAATTTCCAAAAAGACAGATGGAAGCCATTTTCTCGGGCATCGATGAAATTACGGGTCGATAGCGCACGTGAGTGGAACCACGCGATGCAATGGACTCGCGGGCATCGTCGTGATTGACCAGGGTTCCTGCGGCTGGGAGCCATTAATCTTTGTCGTTCGGCAGCAATTCACCTCCACCTTCAAAGGGACGACCATAAATCGACATTTGTATGGCGCGCTGATCGTTGTGCTGCTTGCATCTTGCCTGTCCGCCCCTTCCGATGCCCAAGACAAACCTCGTGGGAACGGTGTAGGCGGCCTTGGTGGCCAAGCCGTCCCCGCCAAAGCAAGTGGCGTTTCCGAAGTGTTCCGGATCGCGAAGCCCGAGATGCTGATGCTCCTGTCCCACGACGGCAAACTCGTCAGGCCGCTCGTTGACGTGCCATCCCACCCGACGATCGGATCGCCCGCCCTGCCCCCCTTAAACGGCACCACGTTCAGAGAGAGAATCTCTTGTGGTGCAAACCAATGGGAGGGCAAGAGATGCCATAAGAGAAGAAGTTCACGGCGGAGCAGCTCATTGCGAGGCTGAGGTTGGGTTGGCTCAAGGGTAGACCGTGCCCGAGGTGGTACGGAAGCTTGGCGTGACCGAGCAGACCTACTATCAGTGGAAGCGAGAGTACGGTGGGCTGCGGACGGACCAGGCGAAGCGTCTGAAGAATCTCGAGAAGGAGAGCGCTCGTCTGAAGCGGCTCCTGGCGGAGACGTTTCGAGGGCGGTTGAGCGATGGCCACACAGCCTTCGGTGCCGCGGGCCCGGGATGCCACCCCATCGACCACCCATCACCAGTCACGCGCTTGTTGAGGTGCCGTTGACCGTCCTATCCTTCAGAATCCCCTTGCCACTCTTGCGAGGTCTGAGAGGGTATCCAAGGTGAGTCGGGGCGATGGGCCGCGAACCAGTGACGCCCTTGCCACGTAGAACCGTTGACGTTGGGAACCGTTCCGTCGCTCCGTCAAAAGGAATCCGCCCACCATGCACATTGTCCACCGAGTGATTCCGATCGCCTTGGTCCTAGCCGCCCTGCTGCTCCCGGAGTCGATTGCGGAAGCGCGAAGCCCGCGAAATCCCTACTCGAGTTTCAACCTCTCGGGCATCAACTATGGCGCTCAACAGTGGGACCGCGCCCAGCGGCAGGGCAAGCGGGTCTGGCCCTACTACAACACGCCTTCCCGAAGCTACCGGCAGAGCAGCAACGTCGGCGTCATCGGCAGTGGCGGCATGATCGGCGGCCGCCGGCGACGGTAGGTCGGCCAAACGGATCAGAATTGATTTTCAGGCTCGAGCCCCTGGTCGCAAAAGCCGACCGGTCGCAAGGCCGCGGGCGAATCACGCGGGCGGGTCGTTCTGATACATCCGATACTTCTTGGTGACAATCGCGCCGCCGCGCTCGAGTGTTCGCTTCGAGAGATGGTTGCTGTCGAGCACCCAGGAAAACTCCACCTCCTCGAGCCCCCAGGCAATAAACCGGTGGGCCAAGGCCTCCATCAAGACCAGCCCGATGCCCCAGGCCTGGTATTCGGGGATCACGTTGGTGCTGATCGCCCGCAGCCTCTTGATACTCTTCTTGTTCCAGAGCAGACGCAGAAAGCCGAAGGGAAAAAGCCGGCCGTCGATCGCCTTGATCCGGGGGTTGTAGTCGAGCAGACAGAAGACGGCGCCCACCGGCTTACCGTTGACCTCGGCCACGAGCGCGAGCTCCGGCGCGATCAGATACTTGAGGCTCGCCGCCATGTGGTCGACCTCGTGCTCTGTAAGCGGCACGAAGCCCCAGGTGCCCCCCAGGCTGTCGTTGTAGATGTGGAGAAACATCCGCACCTCGTCGGCAAAACGGTGGCGATCGAGCGGACGGACGGTCACGCCAAACCGCTCCTTGACCCCGGCCACCATCGTCGCGAGCTTGGGATCGAGCGTGCCGAGCATCGAGACCTCGCCCCAGAAGGCATACATGTCTTCGATCTTGCCGAAGCCGGCCTCCTCGACGAGTCCGCCGTACCAGGGGCGGTTGTGCGTCATCATGAAGAACGGGGGCGTGTCGAAGCCCTCGATAAGCAGGCCACATTCGTAGTTGAGGCTGGGGTTGGCCGGGCCGCGAATGCTCGTCATCCCCTGGGCATGCAGCCAGTCGCCCGCCGCCTGGAAGAGCGCCCGGGAGGCAGCCGGGTCGTCGTCGCACTCGAAGAATCCAAAGAAGCCCCGCTGTTCCTTATAGCGGTCGATGTGGCCGGCGTTGACGATCGCCGTGATCCGGCCCACGTCGCGGCCATCGCGGGTGACCAAGAAGGAGCGGCTCTTCGACTTTTCGTAGAAGGGATGCGGCCGGAATCCGAGCAACTCCTCCTGCGACATGATCAGCGGCGGCACCCAGCAGGGATCGCTCTGATAGATCCGCCATGGCAGGCGGATGAACCGCTTCTGCTGGCTCTTCGTGTCGACGGGCTGGATCGCGATCTCGGCCACAGAATCCTCCTTCTTTGGCTGCATCTTGGGTCGCGGCCGACAGGTTCGTCAATCGGACCTTCGAGCTTGCTCGCGACGGGGATACAATCAGACACCGCATCCGATCCCCCTCCCCATTCGAGAGTCGCCGCTTTCATGCCGCACATTCTCGTCGTCGAGGACGAGCAGCATCTTGCCTTTGGCATCAAGTTCAACCTGGAGGCCGAAGGCTATACGGTGACCGCGGTCGACGACGGGCCAGCGGCCCTGGAGCTGCTTGCCTCGGCTGCACCGCCAGTCGATCTCGTCGTGCTCGATCTCATGCTGCCCGGCATGAGCGGCTACGCGGTCTGCGAGGCGATCCGCGCGAAGGGCGACAATGTCTCGGTCGTGATGCTCACCGCCCGCACGCTCGTCGAGGACCGGATCCGGGGCTTCGATGCCGGCACCGATGTCTATCTCCAGAAGCCCTTCGACCTCGAGGAGCTGCTCTCGGTGATCCGCAACCTCCTCGGCCGCCGGCAACGCGAGGACCGCATGGCGACGGAGCCCGCCGAACCGTCCCGTGCCGCCGTGCACCGCTTTGGTTCAGCGGAGGTCAACTTCGAGACCTGGGAGGCGACGAGCCGGGGCGAGCCCGTCCGGCTCACGAGCCTGGAGATGAAACTCCTTCGCTATCTCGTGCAGCACGAAGGCAAGGTCGTGACGCGGGACGAGTTTCTGACGAACGTCTGGGGCATGAACCGACCGCCGGCCACGCGTACGGTCGATACTTTCATGCTCAACCTGCGGAAGACTTTCGAGGACGATCCGTCGCGGCCCGTTCATTTTCTCTCGGTGCGGGGCACGGGCTACAAGTTCGTGGGCAACTCGGCTACCGCCCCAGCAGCGCGGCCGCCGCGGCCCCAGGGTCCGGAGACGTGAGCAGCGATTCACCGACGAGCATCGCGCCAATGCCAGCCGCCTCGAGACGCTCCACGTCGGCGCGTATTTTGATGCCGCTCTCGGCGACGAGCACGCACTCCTCGGGCACGTGATCTCGCAGCCGCAGGACCGTATCGAGATCGGTGGTCATGGTCTTGAGGTTGCGGTTGTTGATGCCCACGAGCGTGGCTCCCAGATCGAGCACGCGAGGGAGATTCTCCTCGTCGTGGAGCTCCACGAGTGGCGTCATGCCGAGGTCGAGGATCTCGCGGTAGAGGCTCCGCAGCAGGCAATCATCGAGGCATTCGGCGATCAGGAGCACCGCGTCGGCCCCGTGGGCCCGCGCCTCGAGCACCTGGTAGCGGTCCACCACAAACTCCTTCCGAAGCACCGGCAGCGGCACGGCGATCCGAGCGCTCTCGAGGTCCACGAGGCTGCCGCCAAAGCCCGGCCCGTCGGTGAGCACGGAGAGGCAACTGGCCCCGGCGGCCGCGTAGCCGCGGACGACGTCTTCGATCATGGCATCGGGGCGAATCCTACCGGCCGACGGGCTTTGCCGCTTGAACTCCGCGATCAGCTTGATGGGCCCCGGGGCCGTGAGAGCTCCGAAGAAGTCCCGCACCGGCGACGCCACCGCCAGCCGGCCCTCGAGCGCCGCCGTCGGGACGCGGTCCCGCGCCGCCGCCACCTCCAGCCTCTTGCGGGCGACGATCTCGGCGAGAATATCTGGAATGGCCGATCCGGCTGGCATGATCAAAACGCTCGAAGTGACCGGCCGTCGAGAGGACGATCGTGAACGGGAGGACAACCCGAGATTCTACCCACCTTGCCGGCGGCCGGTCGGCTTTCCCTGGCAGCCCCGAGCCACGCACCAGTTCAGCCCGCGGCCTTACGGCCGGTCGGCTTTCACGAGACCGATTCACGCAAGAAAGTCGTTTAACTGTGCTACGGCAGAGCCACCGGCCGTCCGTCGTCAATCGCAATCAGATAGGCCAGCGTGATTTCATCGATGGTCTCGGCCAGGAAGCCCACGCGGCCATCGGCCCAGAGCGACTGGACTCCACCCGGATGGCGGCTTCGCGGCGCGCTCGAGAGATATCGCCAGATGTCGTCTTCCCGCCATTCGGCACAGGGTATCCCGCGGGCGGTTGCCGCGGCCTGATCCGAGCAGTCATACAACACGTCGACGTTGACCGCCGGGTCGCGATTGTTGGGACGCTGCGTGTGGCCGAGGCTCATCGGAAAATGCCGAAAGGGGGGCGCATCGGGATAGGGGTGCATGTCGTAGGCCAGCACGCTGGCAGCGTTCCAGCCGACGGCCCAGGCGCCACGAGAATCCCATTCATCCGCGCCACCGATCACCTCCGCCGCCACGAGCGTGGTATGCGTTCCTTCGCGGAGGTCGTCGAGTCGCGGCCGCGGTCGCCAGCCGAGCGCGGCTGGATAGCGCTGCTGATACTCCACGTGATACGGACTCGCCCAGGCGGCATAACTGCCCCGACCGCAGGGGCGGCCACGCGTGAGCGTCTCATGCCGAAACGGAGGCCCGCCGGGATCGCCCGGGCAGGCCATCACCTCGGGCCGATCCGACTCGGGGCCCGGCGCTCCGGCCACGGCTCCGGGATCGAACAGGTCACGGCGCAGATCGAACCGGTCAAACCGCGGCTGCTCCTCCAGGTAGGGCAGGATCTGCACCAGCCAGGAATGCGAGGTGCCGGACCGCGGATCGAATTCGCCCCGTAGCGACACGGTTCCCGAAAGGACTGTGGTCGGAAGCCTTCGCCGCGCGTCGTGGTGCGACAGCACCGCGAGCCCAACCTGCTTAAGGTTGGCACCGCACTTCAGCCGGCGGGCCGATTCCCGCGCCGCCTGCACGGCCGGGAGCAGCAATCCGACGAGCACCGCGATGATCGCCACGACCACCAGCATCTCCACGAGGCTGAGCCCGCGTCGGCTGCAACCCGTCATGGTGCCTCCTCAGTCTTCCTGCCAGCTCAGTGCCGGAAATGCCGCCGCGACGTAAACACCATGGGAATTCCCGCCGCGTCGGCGGCGGCGATCACTTCGGCGTCTCGCTTCGAACCACCAGGCTGGACGATCGCGGCGATGCCCGCCTTCGCGATCAGCTCGATCGAGTCGGGAAACGGGAAGAAGGCGTCGGAGGCGAGCACGCCACCGCGGGCCTTGGAGCCCGCCTTCTCCAGGGCGATCCGCACCGCATCGACCCGGCTCGTCTGACCGATGCCGGCGCCGGCGAGGCTCGTGCCCTGACAGACGGCGATGGCGTTGCTCGTCAGCCGCCGCACGAGCGTGAAGGCAAAATCGAGGCCCTGCGTGACCACGTCGGGGGGCGATGTCTTCGTCGCCACTCGCCAGGTCGCAGGATCGTCGCACACGTCGTCGGGCCGCTGGGCCAGGATCGCCCCGGCCACGCTCCGCAGTTCCAGACCCGATGTTGCTTCCCATGGATCGCCGGCCGGCACCTCGACCAGTCGCACGCTCCCCTTCCAGGTCGGACGCGTCGTGAGCATCTCCACCGCCTCCTTCGCGAAGGCCGGGGCGGCGACCACTTCCACGAACAGCCCCGGTGCGCAGAGCACCTCGGCACAGTCGCGGTCGAAGAGCCGGTTGACGGCGACGATCGATCCAAAAGCGCTGGTGGGATCGGCAGCCAGCGCCGCGGCGAGGGCGGCGGCAACGGTCGTGTCGGCGGCGGCTCCGCAGGGATTGGTGTGCTTGACCACGACGGCCGAGGGATCCTGCAGAAGCCCGGCGAGTCGCGTGGCGGCGTCGAGATCGAGCAGGTTGTTGTAGGAGAGTTCCTTGCCGCAGAGCTGCGTGAGACCCGCCAAGCCCATGTTGGTGCCGGCCGGGGCATACATCGCCGCCGACTGGTGCGGATTCTCGCCATATCGCAGCGGCAGCCGCCGTTCGAGGTCGAGGGTGACCCGCGTCGGCAGGGGCGGCTCGTCGCTCGTGTCGCTCGTGGCAGCTGCAGCGCTGCCGGACGGAGCGGCCACCAGTCCCGCGTGCCGGGCCATCCAGCGGGCGATAACGGCGTCGTAAATGGCCGTGTGTTCGAAGGCCGCCGCCGCGAACTGTCGCCTCTCCGCGAGCGTCGTGCCGCCACGGCCGATGGCGGCGATCAGCGCGTCGTACTGCCCCGGACTCGTGACGACCGTCGTGAACGCATGGTTCTTGGCAGCCGCCCGCACGAGGCTCGGGCCACCGATGTCGATCAGTTCGATCGCCCGCGCGGGGGTGCAGTCGGGCGAGGCAATCACGCTTTGAAAGTCGTAGAGGTTGACGATCACGGCGTCGAATCGCTCGATGCCGTGCGCGGCGAGCACGGCGAGGTCGTCGGGCCGGTCGCCCCGCGCCAGGATGCCGGCGAAGATGTTGGGATGGAGCGTCTTGACGCGGCCGTCGAGCACCTCCGGGAAACCGGTGATCGAGGAGACATCGTCAACGGCAACGCCGCGGGCGGCCAGCGCCGTGGCCGTGCCCCCGGTGCTCGCAACGCGAACCCCCGCAGCCTTGAGGGCGACGGCCAGTCGATCAATGCCGGTCTTGTCGAACACACTGACGAGCACGCGGCGGATGGGAATGACGTCGACCGCGGGAGTCGGCGGAGCCTGATGGGATGAAATCATGCCGCGATTAGACCAGCAGGCTGGCGGCTGAAAAGGGTCTGGCTTTCGGCGTCGCGGCGACGGCACACGCGGCCTTCGCCGGCGAAGACATCCGGGGCCACGCCTTCAGACCGCTGCCGGCAGTTCGACCTCGAAAACGGTGCCGGGAGGCGGCTGCCTCTCCTTCACGACGACCTTGCCCCGCATTTGCCGAACGAGCGACTTCACGAGAAACAGCCCCAGCCCGGTACCCTGCGCTGACCGCTCCAGTTCGCTGCCGAGCCTCACAAACCGGCGAAACACCTGCTGCCGCTGCGGCAGCGGAATGCCCGGGCCGTTGTCGGCGACCCGAATCCGTACGCGGCCCCGCGGACAGGGCTCGACCGTCACATCCACCCGGGACTCGGGCAGCGAATACTTCACCGCGTTGTCGAGCAGGTTACGGAGCACGATCTCCACGTCTGCCGACCGTCCTGCGACCGTGGTCTCCTCGCCGGCGGGCTCCGTGAATGCCACGCTGATGCGGTCATCCGGAACCCCGTGCCGGTGCGTGACCGCGGTCCGAACGTGCTGCAAGACAGGCCCAAGCACGGTGGCATCGCCCCCCGGCGGCGGCCGCTGCTGGAGCGTCTTGGCGGCATCGAGCAGGTGGTCGATGAGCGTGTCGAGCCGCTCGACGTCTTGCAGCATGATGCGCTGGAAGTCGGCCTGCTGCTCGGTCGGCACGGCCCGCCGAGCGAGGGTCTGGAGTGACAGCTTGAGCGACGCCAGTGGGCTCTTGAGTTCGTGGGTTACGCTGTCGATGAAGTTGCTCTGCCGCTGTGACAGCGCGATCGCCTTTACAGTGAGCGCCAGGTAGACGATCACACCGGCGAGCACCACGACCAAGAGCGCCACTCCCACCCCGAGCACTGCCCAATAAAAGGCGGCGTTCCGCGAGCCGAGCGCCGCGGCGATGCTCACGAGCACCCACCCAACGGCCAGGGCGATGATCGCGGCGATCAACACGACGCCGAGCAGGATCGGCCAGCCCAGCGAACGTCGCGGTTCCATGAGATACTCCGAGCGGACCTTCCGTTCGTATGCTACCCGTTCCCGGATACCGATTGACGATGAATCTCCACCCTGATGTCCCGGCAGCGACGCCCCGCGGCCGGGTGGCCGTGATTCTCACCGCCGGGAGAACAGAGCTCGCCTTTTGTTGGGTCGGCGACCGGTGGGAGCATCGGGTGACGGTCGACGGTGAGCTGGTGGCCCAGTCGGTCGAGGGCACGACGGATGGCGACGACCCCAAGTGGCCGGCGTCGCCAGTGTTCGTCGAACTCTCGCAACTCGTGATCGGAGGCCGGCCAGCGATCCTTGCCGTGGGACTCGCGGGACGGTCGCACTTCTCGGCAAGCGTCGTGCCGGCGCCGGCGCTTCCCGACACACTCCTCTTCGAAATCGCCTGCAGACTCCAGGAAGTGCCGATACGACTCGGCTCGACTTATGCCTGCGACGGGGTCCGTATCTGCATGGCCCCGGCCGGCGACGCGATCCCGCTTCCGGGCACCGTCCAGTGGACCTACATGATCGGGCCGGGCGGAATCCAGCCAGTTGGCGGATCCTCCATCGGAGAAGCCTCGTGACGGGGCGGGCAGCAGCCGCATCTTGCGATCCCCCCGCCGATCGATCACATTCTTACGTGAAGACCTTCCCCGAACCCCGGCCACGTGCCCTCTTCGCCCATGTTCGACGTCATCGAGCGCCTCAAGGCCGATTGGACCGACAAGTACGTGGTGATCGATTCCTCCGCGCCGGAACTGGCGCGGTTCGCCAGATCCACCGGCCAAGTGAAGACGGTCAACATGAACGGCCGGTGTCTTGTCGAGTTCGACCAGTTCAACAACACCGGCTGGTATGACGTCGATCCGTCGTGCCTGAAGATCGTCCCGAAGCCCCTGCCCAAGCCGGCGGAGGCGAAAGACAAGTCTGCCGTGAAGGCTCCTGCCAAGCCGGCGGCAGCAAAAGCTCCCGCCCCAGCGGCCGGTGGAGCCAAGAAGGCCTCGACCGCCGATATCCTGGCAGCGGCGCGTGCGAAGGCCGGAAGCCCGGCGGCAAAGCCAGCCGCTGCCGAAAAGCCGGCGGCCGGCGGCAAACTCTCGACCGCCGACATTCTTGCCCGCGCGCGGGGAGCCAAGGCGGCTGTGGCCCCCGCACCGCCGGCAGACGTCCCAGCAGCGGAATCTACTCCGGATGCCGCCGCCGAGGTCGTGCCAACTCCCAAGGCGGCCGTGCCAAAAAAGGAAGCTGGCAAACAGCCCACAACGACTGCCGACAAGATCGCATGGTGCCGCGAGCACGACGCCCAAGGCTGATCGCCCCCGGAGAACCACTCATGCTCCGCCCGTTCCTGTTTGCGGCATGCGCGTCGCTCGTCGTGGCTGCCCCCGGATGCCGCCCGCTCTCCCAGCATCCGCTGGTGGTTGAGGCCGTCGAGGAGGTTCGCAGCAACAGGCGGGTGGGTGACGTGCTCGGAACACCCATCGCCTGCTCGACGTCGGTCCGCGGCACCGCCAACGAGACCGATGGCATCGCCTCATTGCAGTTCGACGCAAGCGGATCAAAGGGCAAGGGTGTGGTCGTCGTCGAAGGGAAGAAGACTCGCAACGAGTGGGGGGTCACGATGCTCGAGCTCCGGCCCGCGGGCGGAGAGCGGATTCTCCTGACCGCCGATCTCGAGAACCGCACCGGCACCGACACGCCGAAGTTCGATCCGGCCGCACAGCCTGCGTCATCCGCCAAACCTGCCGCCCCCCCCGCGGATGTCGAGATCGTGCTGCCACCCGGTCCGCCCGGGCAGTGACATCACGACAGTGCTGTCAGCTCGCTGAATCAGCTTCAATCGACGCTGTTTTGCCGATGCTTTTCAGCATCCCGCCAAATGTTTGACTGCCGCGATCCCGGGTCCATAATGTCGTCGTTCCCGTCGCTCGTCGCTCCCATCACGACCCCTCGGTCGTCATGTCCGCTGGTCGCCTGATGGATGGCCGACGTCGCCCCGCAAGGACCCGACTGCTCGGCTGAGTCCCCCAGGCATGCGTGTCGCCAAGGCATGCGTGACCACCGCGGGAGACCATGCGAGAGATCGACGGAACAAGAGACCCGGGGCTGGCGGGCCGTTCCGTCAACCTGAAGGGTGAAGGCATGTCGCGTAAGAACAAGGAGTGGTTTCGTCCCGATGGCCCGAATCCGCAACGTCTTCGAAATCATTGAGCTCTACGGTCACGACGAGAACTTCGAGCCCCAGTGCACGAACGAGTTTTCGCCCACCACTGCACCGGCCGGTTCCAAGCAGAAGATCGACATTCTCGCCGAACGGATCCAGCGGGGCATGCCGCTGTGGCATCCCGAGGACTCGACCGAGTCGTCGTCGGCACTCGTCGGCGCGGGCGCTGACTGAATTTACGCCCGCCGGGCCATCCTGGCCCCGGCGGGCTGGTGAGAACGGCGTTGCCTCCTGCAACGCGTCACGCCCGCCGGGCCATCCTGGCCCCGGCGGGCTGGTGAGAACGGCGTTGCCTCCTGCAACGCGTCACGCCCGCCGGGCGGCTTTCACCGTACGAATTCAGCGAGGGCTGCCCGTGCCCCGCGAGCCGGCGTATGACGCCAAGCGCAGGCAGGATGCCGAAGCGCCGGCGGCATCCGAGTGAGTGAAGCCCAGGATGGGCGCAACGAACGTCCGGCGACGGGGCATGGGCAGCCCGAAGCCCCCAACGAGGCCGAGCCAGCTTCACCGCCGCCGGCCGCGGAGGGCGATCTCGATATCCCGCTTCGCTGTGTCAGACTTGAGCTTCTGCCGCTTGTCGTGCGATTTGCGACCGCGGCCGATGCCGAGCAACACCTTCACCCGACCGTTCTTGAAGTAGGCCTTCAGCGGCACGAGCGTCAGCCCCTTTTCGAAGGCGTGCCCGGCAAACTTCGTGATCTCGCGGCGATGGAGGAGAAGCTTCCGCGGCCGCTTCGGCTTGTGGTTGAGCTGGTTGGCCTTCTCATACTCGGGGATGTCGCAGCCGAGGAGCCAGACCTCGGTGCCATCGACCCGGCCATAGGCCTCGTCGAGGCTCATGCGTCCGCTGCGGAGGCTCTTGACCTCGCTGCCCACGAGAGCGATCCCGCACTCGAGGGTGTCGAGGATTTCATAGTCGTGCCGAGCCTTCCGATTTTCGGCGACGACCCGCTCGGCGGGCTTTTCGTCGCCCTTCTTTGAGGCCTTGCTCTTGGACGACGCGGCGGTGGTTTTGGTGGGCTTGGGGGCGGACACGATCTGGTCTCCCCGCGGGTGCGGGCCTGGATGTTGAAGACTACACTTTACGGTCTTCGTGCCGCTTCGTCCCTGCCCCACCCGAGTCATAGGACCAGACCGCATGCACACCCGGTTTCTCCGCCTCCTGACGCCACTCCTGTTCGGCTGCCTCACCGCGGCTTCCCTGCTGGCGGATCAGCCGTCAGGCTTCGTGGCGGGCGAGGCTAAACCGGTCGACGACGAGCCCGCGGTGCAGGTGCCGGGCGGCTGGATGGTGGCCTATGACGAGACGATCCCGGGCACCTCGGTCAGCTTTCGGATGATTCCCGTGCCCGGTGGCACGTTTCGGATGGGAAGCTCCGAGAGCGAAGCCGACCGCGGAGCCGACGAGGGACCCCAGATCGAGGTGAACGTCGAGCCCTTTTGGATCGGTCGGTGCGAGGTGACGTGGGGCGAATACAAGCAATACATGGCCGCCTTCGAACTCTTCAAGGCGATGCGGGGGGCCAAGATCCGCCCTGTCACGCCCGAGAACGAGGCTGACGCCGTCACCGCCCCGTCGGCGTTGTATGACCCGACGACCACGTTCGTGAACGGCGAGGATGACACACTGCCGGCCGTGACGATGACGCAGTTCGCCGCCCGCCAATACACCAAGTGGCTCAGCGGGCTGACCGGCCGGTTCTACCGGTTGCCTGCCGAGAGCGAGTGGGAATATGCCTGTCGCGCGGGCACGCACACGCGCTGGACCAGCGGCGACGATGCCAAGGATCTCGACGCGGCGGCCTGGTTCGCCGACAACTCCGACGAGGCCCCGCATCCCGTCGGGGTGAAACAGCCCAACCCGTGGGGGCTGCACGACATGCACGGCAACGTGGCGGAGTGGGTCGTGGACGAACTCGTGGCCAACGGCTACACGCGACAGGCCGCCCTGCCGCAGCCGGTCAGCGTGACCGACGCCATCACCTGGCCGCAGAAGCTCTATCCACGCGTGCTCCGCGGCGGGGCCTATTACGACGAAGCCGCCCAGTGCCGCAGCGCCGCCCGCCGCGGCTCCCGAGATGCCGGCGGCACGCGGGAAAATCCCGACTGGAAGGACGTTGACCCGAACCTGCCCAAGAGCCCGTGGTGGTATACCGAAGAGCCGGCCCTCGGTGTCGGCATGCGGATCGTGAGGCCGCTTGCCGAACCAGCGGCGACGGCCCGCGGCACGTGGTGGGATGCCGACGTCGAGAGCATCAAGGCCGATGCGGCCGACCGCCTGCGGGAAGGTCGCGGGGCCCAGGGGATCGTCGACCCGAACCTGCCCGCCGAACTCAAGGCCGAAGGGCTCATCGAATGACCATTTCTCAGAGACATCCGTACGGACCGATGTCCTGCCGCCCGCGTCATCCGCACGGGGTTACCCCGACCCGCACCTCACGAGGATGGACCACCATGAAGAGTCTCGCCGTCATGACCTGCGGACTGCGTGCCCTTGGGTTTCTGCTGCTCATGGCCGCCGCGCGGGCCGACGACCGTGGCTGGCCCGACTGGCGCGGCCCCGATCAAAACCGTCACTATGAGGGCCCCCCACTGGTCGCCTCATTCGACCCCGAGACGAGCACGAACGTGCTCTGGAAGCACGACGAGGCCGGTGGAATCTCCACGCCAGTGATCATGGGCGGAAAGCTGTTCGCGCTCGTCCGCCACATGCCGGGCACGCAGGAGGAGGCGGAGAAGGTGCTCTGCCTCGACGCCGCCACGGGGAAGAACCTCTGGGAAAACGTCTTCAACGTCTATCTCTCCGACGTGCCGGCCGAGCGGGTCGGCTGGTCGGCCGTGACCGCCGATCCGGAGTCAAACACCGTCTTCGCCCACGGAGTGTGCGGCGTCTTCACGGCGATCGACGCAGCCACCGGGAAAACCAAGTGGCAGCGGTCGCTCCACGAGGAGTTCGGCTTCCTCTCGACCTACGGCGGCCGCACGAATATTCCGGTCGTGTTCGAGGATCTCGTGATCGCCAGTGCCGTCGTCACCGGCTGGGGCGATACCTCGGTGCCGGCTCACCGGTTCCTCGGACTCGACAAGGCCACCGGCGAGGTCCGCTGGATGAACGGCACCAAGGAACGGCCCGAGGACACGACCTACAGCACGCCGTCCCTCGCGAACCTCGGCGGCGATGCGGCCCTCGTCTTCGGATCGAGCGACGGCAGCATCTGGAACTTCCAGCCGCGCACCGGCAAGGCCGTGTGGAACTACAGGCTCTCGCGCCGTGGCCTCAACGTGCCGCCGCTCGTGGTCGGAGAGGACGTGCTCATCTCCCAGGCGGAGGAAAACCTCGACAACACCTCGATGGGGTCCGTGACCCGCTTCAGAGGTGCGGGCTCAGGCGACATCACGGCCACCAACACCGTCTGGCAGAAGAAGGGCGTGATGGACGGCCGCTCGATGCCGGTCGTGCTCGGCGACCGAGTCTACTTCGTGGACGACGGGGCAAAGGTCTACGCCTTCGACACGGCGACAGGGGAGCCGGTCGGCAAGCCCGTGAAACTCCTCGGCACGATCGTCCGCGGCAGCCCGCTGGTAGCGCATGGAAAGCTCTACATCTGCTCGACGGGCGGCTGGCACGTGCTCGAGCCCACCACGGAGGGCCTGAAGTTCGTCAATCGCATGCGGCTCGACGAGGCTGACGAGGTGACCGCCTCGCCGATCGCCTGGAACGGCCTCGTGTTTCTCACGACGGCCGCCAGGCTCTACTGCCTCGGTGCGAAACCGTCGGACGACCGCGCCATCGGGCAGCCGAAGACGACCGCCCCGCAGCAGGTTTCCTGCGACACGAAGGGGCCGGCAGGCCCACCTGCTTGGGTGCAGGTGGTGCCGGCGGAAGCCCAGATCGCCGCCGGGGCAGCGTTGCCCCTGAAAGTGCGGCTCTACGACGCGGCCGGACGCTTCGTGAAGGAGTCGGCCGCCGAGTTTTCGACGACGGCCGGCACGGTCGCGGCCGATGGCACCTTCACGGCGCCCGCCGACAAACACGCCGCCGCGATGGTCACGGCGAGGGTCGGAACACACGAGGGCAAGGCGCGAATCCGGTCGATGCCTCCCCTGCCCTGGAAGTTTGACTTTGAGGAGATTCCCCTCACCGCCGACTCCAAGACGGGCGTGGTGAAGGGTGAGCCGCCGCTGCCCTGGATCGGGATGCGGTATCGCCACGTGGTGCGTGAAGTGGATGGCTCGAAGTGCCTCGTGAAGATCACGACGATCCCCAAGGGCACCCGCAGTCAGGGCTGGATCGGGCCGATCGGCCTCCACGATTATGTGATCCAGGCCGATGTTCGCGGCCAGGAGACAGGCGTTGAAACACCGGGCTCGCCTGCTTCCGATGCGGCGACGTCCGCGGGCACCGACGCCGATGCCTTCGCGAAGAAGTTCGGCAACCCAGCGGCGCTCGAAAAGGCGCGGATGCCCGACATCGGCCTCGTCGCCCAGCGATACACGCTCGACATGATGGGGGCGAGTCAGCAGCTCCAGCTCCGGTCGTGGCCGCCGCAGGTGGCGACCTACTTCTCAAAAACGATTCCCTTCGCCTGGGAAGCGGGCCGCTGGTACACCATGAAGCTGGAGGCCCGCACCCAAGGGGCCGCCGCGGTGCTTCGCGGCAAGGTCTGGCCGCGGGGCGAGCAGGAGCCTGCCGCCTGGACGATCGAAGCCGTTCACGAAGCGGGCAACCTTCAGGGCAGCCCCGGCTTCTTTGGCAACTCGAAAGACTCCGAGATCAGTATCGATAACGTCAGCGTGGAGACAGCGCAATGAAGAGGTTCTGTTCGTGCGTGGTCGTGATCGCGTCAACGCTGGCCGGATCGGCGTTCGCCGCCGACTGGAACCAGTGGGGTGGCTCGCCGAGCCGCAACAACGTGCCCGATGCCGAGAATCTGCCGATCGAGTGGGTGCCGGGTGACTTTGATCCCGACACCGGCGCCTGGGATCCGACCACGAGCAAGAACGTGGCCTGGGTGGCGGCCCTCGGCAGTCAGTCGTATGGCAACCCGGTGGTCACCGGCGGCAAGGCCTTCGTGGGCAGCAACAACGGCAAGGGCTGGCTGAAGCGGTATCCGCCGGCTACCGACCTCGGCTGCCTGCTTGCGTTCGACGTGAACAACGGCTCGTTTCTCTGGCAGGACTCGAGCGAGAAGCTCCCCACGGGAAGAGTCCACGACTGGCCGCTTCAGGGCATCTGCTGCGCGCCGCTCGTGGAGGGCGACCGGCTTTGGTATGTCAGCAGTCGTGGCGAGGTGAAGTGCCTCGACACCGAGGGCTTCCGCGACGGCGAGAACGACGGGCCGTTCACCGCAGAGAAGGAGCAGGGACAGGACGAGGCAGACGTCGTCTGGTCGCTCGACATGATGAAGCAGCTCGGCGTTTCGCAGCACAACATGTGCTCCTGCAGCGTCACGGCCGCGGGCGACCTGCTGTTCGTCAACACGAGCAACGGCGTGGACGAGGGGCACTTGAACCTCCCCAACCCCGACGCGCCGAGCTTCCTCTGCCTCGACAAGCGGGACGGTCGGGTGCTCTGGGCCGACGGCTCACCCGGCGCCTTTGTGCTCCACGGCCAGTGGTCGAGTCCATCGTATGCCGAGCTCGGTGGGGTGCCGCAGGTGCTCTTCGGCGGGGGCGATGGGTGGCTCTACTCGTTCGACGCCCGCGGCGAAGGTGAGCGATCTTCCTCCGGCCCAGGCCAGGCCAAACTGCTCTGGAAGTTTGACTGCAACCCGAAGGAGTCGAAATACACACTCGGCGGCCGGGCCGATCGCAACCACATCATCGGCACGCCGGTGGTGCATGACGGCCTCGTCTACATCGCGGTGGGCGAGGATCCGGAGCATGGCGAGGGCGTCGGGCATCTCTGGTGCATCGACCCCACGAAGCGTGGCGACGTGTCAAGCGAACTCGCCCTGAGTCTCAAGGACCCCAACACTCCCCTGCCCCGCCGCCGGGAGCAGGCGGTGATCAAGGAGCAGGGTGAGGTCGCCCGACCCAACCCAAACTCCGCCGCCGTCTGGCACTATCCCGGATTCGATGCCGACGGCAACGGTAAGCTCGGCTTCGAAGAGACGATGCATCGCACCTGCGGCACGGTGGCCATTCATTCGGGCCTGCTCTACATCGCCGACTTCAGCGGATTGTTCCACTGCCTCGACCTGAAGACTGGCAAGCCGCTCTGGACGCACGATATGCTCGCCGCCAGTTGGGGTTCGCCGCTGATCGCCGACGGCAAGGTCTACATCGGCGACGAGGACGGCGACATCACGATCTTCAAGCTTGGCAAGGATCTGGAGATCCTCGGAGAGATCAACATGGGCAATAGTGTCTACTCGACGCCAATCGCCGTCGGGGACACCATCTACATCGCCAACAAGAGCCACCTCTTCGCCATCAAGGAGGGCGCCGTGCCGGCGCCATGATGCCATGCAGCGGGCCGCCTCTGTTTTTGCCGTTCCGGCCGTTCTCTGGGCCTGCGTCATACCGGCCCTGGCCGCCGAATCCGCATCTCCCGGCGACCTCGTCCGGGCCGCCAGGCGGATCGCGGTGCTCGGCGACTCGATCACCCAGGACGGCCGCTGGGTGGCCGACCTCGCCGCCTGGATGGAGGAAGAGGGGCTCACGGCCGACGTGATCAATGTGGGACTCTCGAGCGAGACCGCCTCCGGGCTCACGGAGGTGCTGCACGCCGGGGGGAAGTTTCCGCGGCCGGACCTCTTCGACAGGCTCGACTCCGTGCTCCGGGTGACCAAGCCCGATCTCGTGGTCGCAATGTACGGCATGAACTGCGGCACGTATCTGCCGCTCGACGAGGGGCGGTTCGCGAAGTTCAAGTCGGGCATCGAACGCCTGCACGCCGCTGCCGAGAAAGCTGGGGCGAAGATCATTCATCTCACCCCACCGATCTACGACAAGCAACCCGGCAAGCCGGGGCCGGCGGGCGAGGCCGACTACGACGCCGTGCTCACGGCCTACTCCGACTGGCTCGTCTCGAAGCGGGCCGATGGCTGGGCCGTGATCGAGGTGCATGGGCCGATGAAGGCGGCGCTCGCGGAGAAGCGGAAAGTGGATCCGGCCTTCACGTTCACCCCGGACTGCATCCATCCCAACGACGAGGGCCACTGGGCGATCTGCCGGGCGGTGCTCGCGGGGCTCGGAGACGAGGCCGCGGCGGCCGATCCCGATCTCCCCGTGAAACTCGCCACCTTCCTTCCCGAGGCGACGAAGCGGATGCAGGTGCTTCGCGATGCCTACCGGGAGGCCGCGGGCCATGCCCGTCCGGGCACGCCGCGGGGGCTCTCGATCGGCGCGGCCGAGGCGGAGGCCCGCCGGCTCACCGACTCGATCCGGTCGCGGCGGCTGCAACTTCGGGGCACGAAGCAGAAAAGCGGCGAGTGGCTGCCGGCCATCACATGGCCGCGGCCGAAGTCCGTCGATCCGGGCCCGGCGTTGGAGAAGCCCGCTCCGATCCCGGCCGACGCCGTCGTGCTCTTCGACGGTAAGGACATGTCGGCCTGGGGAAACGGCGAGAACTGGAAGGTGGCCGACGGTGTGGCCACCGTGGGCAAGGGGGAGATCATCTCCAAACAGTCCTTCGGTGACTGCCAGGTACACGTCGAGTTTCGGATGCCCTCACCCGCCACGGGCAAGGGTCAGGACCGTGGCAACTCGGGCATCTTTCTCATGGGCAAGTACGAGATCCAGGTGCTCGACTCCTTCGAGGACGGCACCGACGGCCCGCTCACCTATCCCGACGGTCAGTGCGGCGCCCTCTACAAGCAGCGGCCTCCGGCCGTGAACGCCTGCCGGAAGCCGGGCGAGTGGCAGACCTATGACATTCTGTTCACGCGGCCCCGATTCGCGGCCGATGGCAGCCTCGAAAAGCCCGGCCGGGTGAGCGTGATCCACAACGGGATCGCGATCCATTCCGACGCCGTGATCCTCGGCAACACGTTTTGGCACGAGCCGCCGAGATACACGAAGCACGCCGACGCGCTGCCGCTCTCGATTCAGGATCACGGTCACCCCGTGCAGTTTCGTTCGATTTGGGTCCGCCCCTTCGAGCCAGTGCCGCCTGCACCGCTCGACCGTTAGCAGACT
>JAUMAF010000287.1:0-8711 GCA_032117045.1 Pirellulales bacterium
CCGCGACATCACCGCCCAGGTGTAGAACCACGGTCGAATCGCCGCGTCTTCGGGATGACCGATCTCCTCCGCCACGCTGTTCCAAAAGCCCCACTTCTTGAGCTCCACGTTGTCGAGCTTCGGCCATGTCGAGTTCGGGTTTTTCTGGATGTGCATGGCGTCGTCCACCGCCCAGGCGCAGGTGCCGTCCATGCCGGCCCGGGCCACCTGCGCGTTGTAGTCGGCCATCCACACCCCGTACTCGAAGTCGTAGATGTAGGGCTGGCTATCGCGGCCCCCCTTGGGCTGGACGGTGCGCCCGTCCTTCTGCGTGCCGCTCACGAGACCAATCTCCCCCATGACAAACGGCTTCGTGCGGCCCTTGGGGTCGTAGCGGTTGGCGAAGTCGCGCTTCAGCGAAAACACCTTCTCCAGATGCCCCGACTCCACGTCCTCCTTCTTGGCATATTCGTGGAGGTCGTACATCGCCGTCTTGCCGGCGAGCTGCAGCACGTTGAGGTCGAGCCACCAGTAGTCTTTTTGGGCGTTGGCGTCGGGGCCGATGATGCCCACCCGCCTGTCGAGGCCGCGCTTCACCATCTCGGCGTGCAGGTGCTCGATCCCCTGCTTCCACTTGGGGAAGTCGGCGCAGGCCGACCAGTTGCCGTTGGGCTCATTGATCAGGTTGAACCACTTGATGCAGGTGTATTTCTTGTCGTCGAGGAAGTGCTCCAGCATGTCGCAGATCAAGACTGACCACCGCGGGTCGTTTTCCTCGATCCCGTAGGGCTTGAGCCTGTCGGTCGCAGGATCCTGTCGGTCCTCCGGCGATGCCGGATCGTCCCATTCGCCGAGAATCACCTCCACGCCGTGCTTTTCGCAGAAGTCGAGGAGCCGCTCCATCCGCTTCATCCGCGGATTCTCCCAGGCGTAGATCGGCTTGCCGGCCGCGTCGTACCCTTCGCAATACTTGTAGGCCCGCGTCATCACCCGCGCGATCGGCGGCTTCATGTAGGCCAGCCGCTCCTCCACCCGCTGCCAGTCGGCCTCGGTGAGCTCGAACCAGGGATACGGGCTCCATTGCACGCCGAACCCCTTCCAAGGCACCTGGCTCAGCGGCCGCGTGCCGACCGTGAGCGACACCCGCTCGGGCTCGGCGGCGACGGCGGCGACGCAGGTCAGAACGAGTGCCCCGTACAAGCCCAACGCCGTGAGGCGTGGGGAGCACTGCGTGAAAGCCACGACTCCGAGCGGTTTGCCCGCGGCCTTACGGCCGGTCGGCTTGCACAAACGCGTGTTACCGAACAGCTCGAGGGAATGAAGCGTCCGCACGAAAAGTCTCCTGGAGGGTGGTCCGTCAGACGGGATGCTTGGCGACGTGGGCCACGAGGGCGGCGAAGTCGCAGGTGGCCACGCCGATCGTCTGGTCGGCGCAGCCGTAGTAGACGAACAGCGTGCCGTCCTTGATGACGTTGGCCGTGGGGAAGACGACGCCGTGGGGATAGAGCCCCTTCCACTCGAACTCGGCCTCGGGCTCGAGGATCGGCTCCGGCAGCCGGGCAAGCACCTTCCGCGGATTCGCGAGGTCGAGCAGCAGCGCCCCCACGCGATACACGCCCTTGTCGTCCACGCCGTGATAGAGCACGAGCCAGCCGCGGTCGCTCTGCAGCGGCGGCGTCGAGCCGCCGATCTTCCGTTCCCAGGGATAGGCCGCCTTTGCCAGGAGGGTGCTCGCCGGCCAGTCGAGCAGGCTTTCGGAGTCGGCGATCCAGATGCCCGGGTGCTCCGTGCCATACTTCGGCCCCACCCACTGCATCGGCCGGTTGAGCATCCAGTAGCGGCCGCCGATCCTTTCCGGAAACAGGATCACGTCGCGGTCGTCGACGTTGGCCCGGGTGATCCGGCCGAGCCGGCGATAGGATCGGAAGTCATCGGTCACCAACAGCCCCGAGGCTGTCAGGTTGTGGCCCAGAAGCGGCGGGAGGGTCGGGTCGTCGGGCGTGTAGGCGGCATTATTCGGCCGCTTCCAATACTGCTTCGGCTTGGCGGCCCGATAGGCGTAGGTGACGTAATAGTGGCCGTCGAGTTTCACGATCCGCGGATCCTCGATGCAGCCGGCGTCGGGGCCGTCGTCGCTCGGCGACAGGATCGGCTCGGCCTGCACCCGCTCGAAGTGGAAGCCGTCGCGGCTCTCCGCGAGGCCGAAGCGGATGACGTGGTCGTCGTCGTCGCCGGCCGCCCGGTAGAGCATGGTGAACAGGCCGTCCTCGTACCACGCGCCGGGATTGCAGACGACGAGGTTCTCCCAGGAATGGGAGGGATGAGGCTTCAGGATCGGATTGCCGGGATACTTGGTGAGTTTCATGCGTGATGCAGTGAGGACGTCTTACCGCCAGACCCAGACGAAGGCGGCGGTGAAGGCGAGCAGGAGGATCGAGAGCGTGCGGTAGTTTTGCCACCATGGGCTCGCGGCGAGTTCGGCCGACTCGTTGCGGAGGATGTCGCGCTGCCAGAGGAAGCGGCCGATTCGAGCTGGATCAGGTGGTGGCGTCGCGAGGCTCACGGCCACGAGCACCGCCGATGCTGCGACGAAGATCACGGGCGGCACGTAGAGAAATGGATGCCAGTCGGTAAACGGTGGAAGCATGCCGCCGCTGAAGAGCATCCAGCCGGCCATGGCCAGGCCGGCGAGCAACGCCGCGAAGGCGCCGGTGCCCGTGGCCCGCGGCCAGAACAGGCCGAACAAGAACACGGCCACGATCGGCGGGGCGAGGTAGCCGAGGAACTGCTGAAAATACTTGACGACCGAGTCGAAGTGCTGAACCTGCGGCGCCCAGAGGGCCGCGATCAGGGCGATCGCGAAACCGGCCACGTTGCCGGCGATCACCTGCCCGCGGCTGCTGAGGTCGGGCCGGAACTTCCTCACGAAGTCCATGGTCACGAGCGTGGCGGCGGAGTTGAGGATCGAGGAGAGCGTGGAGATCATCGCCGCCACGAAGCCGACCACGACGACTCCCTTGATGCCCGGCGGCATCAACTCGAACACCAGCTTCGGGTAGATCAGATCGCCCTTCTCGAGGCCCGGATAGAGCACGCGGCCCGCCACGCCCGGCAGCACCATCACGAAGAACACGGCGAAGTTGAGCAGCCCCGCGAAGAGGTTGCCCCAGCGGGCCTCGTTCACGCTCTTCGCCGAGAGCGTCCGTTGCACCATCGCCTGGCTCGTGCACCAGAAGTAGAAGCCGAGCAGCGGCAGCGTGATGATCAGCGTGGGCCAGGGCACGGAGGGGTCGGTGGCGGGGCGGATCAGGCTCAGGTTCTCCGGGGGCACGGCCGCCATCACCGCGTTCCAGCCGCCAGCCTTCGCGAAGGCGATGGCCGTGAGCACAGCGGAGCCCGCCAGGAGCATCACCGACTGCACGAGATCGACCCACATCACTGCCGAAAGGCCGCCGACGATCGTGTAGGAGGCCGCGATCAGGGCGAGGCCGCGGATCAGCCACTCGAGCGGCATGTTCGGGAACACCGCCTGCATCATCCGCGCGCCTGCGTAGAGCGTGACGGCCGAATCGAGGAACGTGTAGCCGACAACCGTGATGAAGGAGAAGTACCAGCGGCTGCGGGCGTCGTAGCGGCCCTCCAGGAACTCCGGCATCGTGTAGACGCCGTTCCGCAGGTAAAAGGGCAGGAAGAACCAGAGGAAGAAGACGAGCACGACGATGGCGCCCGAAATGCCGTAGTTGAAGACGGAAATGCCGGTGGAGTAGGCGTCACCAGCCCAGCCCACGAGCGACGAGCTCGACACGCACATCGCGAGCATCGAAAGGCCGATCACCGGCCAGGTCATGCCGCGGCCGCCGAGAAAGTAGTCTTCCGCGCCGCTCCGCCGCGACTTCGAGATCCCGAAGGCGATCGTGCCGGCCAGATAGAGCGCCATCACCACGAGGTCGGTGACCGTGAGCGAGAAGTCGAAAACTGAGCCGAGGAGTGTCATGCCGGGAAGGCCCCTGCCCTGTGGCGACGCGCTCCGCGAGCGCGATCATCACCGCGGCTGCCCAGCATAGCGTTGGCCTGGACCGCGAGGGCCTCGTCGCGGAGTGGCGGAGTGTCGCATGAGTATGCGGCTTGCCGAGACGAGAGCGGCCCTACTCGCTCGGGCCGGCGAGCGCGACGGCGCTGGTGACCTTGTCGAGATACTGCCGGAAGTTGTGGGCGAAGAGGCCGGCGAGCTTGCGGGCGGTCACGTCGTAGGCCGCCTTGTCGGCCCAGGAGTCGCGGGGCATGAGCACGTTGTCGGGCACGCCCGGGCAGGCCGTGATCGCGTCGAGCCCAAACACGGGGTCGGCCGTGGCTGGCGCATCTCGCAGGGCCCCCGAGTGGATCGCGTCGATGATGCCGCGGGTGATGGAGAGCTTCATCCGCTTGCCGATTCCATAGGCGCCGCCGCTCCAGCCGGTGTTGACGAGCCAAACGTTGACCCGGTGCTTCAGAATCTTGTCGGCGAGCAGGCCGGCATACTTCATCGGATGCCAGACGAGGAACGGCCCGCCGAAGCAGGGAGAGAAGGTCGCCTGCGGCTCCGTGACCCCCATCTCGGTGCCGGCCACCTTCGCCGTGTAGCCGCTGATGAAGTGATACATCGCCTGCGCCGGTGAGAGCCGGCTGACCGGCGGCAGCACGCCGAAGGCGTCGCACGTCAGGAAGATCACATCGGTGGGATGGCCGGCCACGCACGGGATCCTGGCGTTGCGGATGAAGTCGATCGGGTAGGCCCCGCGGGTGTTCTGCGTGATGCTCGTGTCGTGGAAGT
Organism: Pirellulales bacterium; assembly: GCA_032117045.1. Classification (GTDB taxonomy): domain Bacteria; phylum Planctomycetota; class Planctomycetia; order Pirellulales; family UBA1268; genus QWPN01. The sequence goes on from JAUMAF010000287.1 coordinate 4,790, forward strand.
CGACATGGTGGCTGTCCTCGTCATAGACCACGTTTTCGAGCACGGCCCCGAACCGCAGGGCCTGGAAAATGTCGGGCTCAGTCTCAGGGGCGAGATCGATCGCCTTCGCGTAGCAGCCCCCTTCGATGTTGAAGATTCCTGAGTCGCTCCAGCAGTGCTCGTCGTCGCCGATGAGCAACCGCTTGGGATCGGCTGAGAGCGTCGTCTTGCCGGTGCCTGAGAGCCCGAACAGGAGCGACGAGGCGCCCGAGTCGCGGTCGGCGGTCGCGGAGCAGTGCATCGAGAGGATGTTGCGCTTGGGGGCGAAGTAGTTGAGCATGGTGAACACGCCCTTCTTCATCTCGCCGGCATACTCGGTGCCGAGGATCACCATCTCCTTCGATTCGAGCGAGAGGTCGATGCTTGTCTTGGAGGTCATCCCGTGCGTTCGCCGGTTGGCCGGGAAGCGGCCGGCGTTGTAGATCACAGCGTCGGGGTCACCAAAATCGGCCAGTTCCTCCTTCGTGGGACGGATCAGCATCGTGTGCATGAAGAGGGCGTGATAGGGCCGCGAGCAGATCACGCGGACCTTGAGCCGGTGCTGCGGATCCCAGCCGGCATAGGCATCGACGCAGTAGAGAAACTCACGAGTGTTGAGGTAGTCCTTGGCCCGCTCGAGGTTGATCTGAAAGGTCTCGTCGTCGATCGGCAGGTTGACGCTCCCCCACCAGACGTCGTGCTCCGACGCCGGATCGCGGACGATTCGCTTGTCTTTCGGCGAGCGGCCGGTCTTGTCGCCGGAGTAGGCAATCAGGGCGCCGGAGTCGGCGATGGCGCTGCGGGTGTCGATGCGGATGGCCTCGGCGTAGAGTTCGGCCGGGGCGAGGTTGCGGCGGACGTCGGCGACGGTGATGCCGTGCTGAGAGAGGTCGATGTGTCGCATGGTGGGCCAACTCCGGTGCACGGTGAGGGAGCCGGCAGTGTATTTGGAGGGGTACGCTGTGCCATCCCGGACGGTTGTCGGTTTGCCTGGCGTGGCCTACACTTCGGATGTCAGGAGAGAGTCGCAAGACCGCCGAAGGCCGAACGCTCAGGCAAAAGTACTGACGACATTCACTGTTGGAGAGTGACTCGGCCCTTCGCGGTCGGGTCCACCGAAGGGGCAACCCGCTGGCTATCGCCCGCGGCGAATCTCTCAGGTTCCAGGACAACAGGGTTCCGTGCTGGGGCTTCGCGCCTCCATCGCGACACAAGGAGCCCTGCCATGTCCAAGACGCTCTCGCCCCAGCCCGCCAGTGTCCAGTCCTTCGGCGGCCAGCCCCCTGCGGCCCAGCCGCCCGTCGGGCCGGCCGCCCCACATCGCGGCACCTCATCCGCTCGTGGCGAGTCGCTCGAGTCGCTCGAGAACGCCGCCGAGTTTCAGGCCCGGCATATCGGCTGCAGCCCGGCCGACGAGCGGCGGATGCTCGAGGCGATCGGAGAAGCCTCCCGCGAGTCGCTGATCGCGGGGATCGTGCCGGCGAGCATTGCCCGGCACGATCCGCTGCGGCTCCCGGCGGCCGTGACGGAAGCGGCGGCGATCGCCGAGCTCAGGGGCATCGCGGCCAGGAACCGGCTGCTCACGAGCTGCATCGGTCAGGGCTACCACGGCACCCATACGCCCGGCGTGATCCTGCGAAACATCCTCGAGAATCCCGCCTGGTACACCGCCTACACGCCGTATCAGGCCGAGATCAGCCAGGGCCGCATGGAGGCGCTGGTCAACTTTCAGACGATGGTCTGCGACCTCACCGGCATGCCGATCGCCAACGCGTCGCTGCTCGACGAGGCGACCGCGGCCGCCGAGGCGATGACGCTCGCCAAGCGGGCGGGTGGGTCTTTGTGCGACGTGTTTCTGGTCGATGCCGGCTGCCATCCGCAGACGATTGAGGTGCTGCAAACGCGGGCCCGGCCGCTGCGGATCGACGTCGTGGTCGGCGACGCTCGCGCCATGCTCGACCGCACCGACTGCTTCGGCGTGCTCGTCCAGTATCCATCGACCGACGGCGAGATCATCGACTGGCGCGACCTCGCCGCGCGGGCCCGTGCGAAGAAGGTCGCGGTGGTGGCGGCGGCCGATCTCCTCGCCCTCACGCTCCTCGAGCCGCCTGGCGAATGGGGGGCCGACATCGTCGTCGGCACGACCCAGCGGTTTGGCATGCCGATGGGCTGCGGCGGTCCGCATGCCGCGTTCTTCGCCTGCCGCGACGAGTTCAAGCGGTCGATGCCGGGCCGGCTGGTGGGCGTGAGCATCGATTCGCACGGCCGGCCGGCCTACCGGCTCGCGCTCCAGACCCGCGAGCAGCACATCCGTCGCGAGAAGGCCACCTCCAACATCTGCACCGCGCAGGTCCTGCCAGCCGTGGTGGCGAGCATGTATGCCGTCTATCACGGTCCCGAGGGGCTCGCGCGGATCGCCGAGCGGGTCGCGTCGTATGCCACCGTTCTCGCCGTGGGTCTGCGCCGGCTGGGTGTGACGGTCGCCAGCACCGCCGCCTTCGACACGCTCCGCCTCGACACCGGCGAGCGAACTGAGGAGGTGCTCGCCAAGGCCCGCGACCAGGGCATCAATCTTCTGCGGCTCGACGCGGGTTCGATTGGGATCGCCCTCGACGAAACGACCACCCGCGAGCAGATCCAGCGGCTCTGGGGAGTGTTTGCGGCGCCGGCGGCTTCCCTGCCCGACGTCGCCGTACTCGCGCGGGAGGCCGAGCCGCTCCTGCCGGCGGCCCTGCGGCGCACGACGCCGTTTCTCAAGCATCCGGTGTTTTCCAGCCATCGCAGCGAGACGGCGATGCTGCGGTACATCCGCTCGCTCTCCGACAAGGATCTCGCCCTCGATCGCGGCATGATTCCGCTGGGCAGCTGCACGATGAAGCTCAACGCCACGAGCGAGATGATCCCGATCACCTGGCCGGAGTTCGCCAACGTCCATCCCTTCGCGCCGGCCGATCAGTTGGAGGGGTATGCGATCCTCGACCGGCAGCTCCGCGAATGGCTCTGCGAGGCCACGGGCTATGCGGGCATCAGCCTGCAGCCCAATGCCGGCAGCCAGGGTGAGTATGCCGGCCTGCTCGTGATCCAGGCCTGGCAGCGGGCCCGCGGTCAGGGGCATCGCACGGTCTGCCTGATCCCGTCATCGGCGCACGGCACGAATCCCGCCAGTGCCCAGATGGCGGGCATGGAGGTTGTCGTGACGGGCTGCGACGCCCAGGGCAACGTCGACATGGCCGAGCTCCGCGCGAAGTGCGAGCAGTATTCCGACCGGCTCTCGGCGGTGATGATCACCTACCCGAGCACCCACGGTGTGTTCGAGACGCAGGTGCGGGAGCTCTGCGACCTGGTGCATCGGAACGGCGGCCGCGTCTATATCGACGGCGCCAACATGAACGCGTTGGTGGGCGTGGCGGCCGCGGGCGAGTTTGGCGGCGACGTCAGCCACCTGAACCTTCACAAGACCTTCTGCATCCCGCATGGCGGCGGCGGCCCGGGGGTGGGGCCGGTCTGCGTGGTCGAGGATCTCGTGCCGCACCTCCCCGGCCATGCCACCGGCGGGGCGCCCGTGACCGACGTCGGCGCGATCTCAGCCGCTCCCTTGGGCAACGCGGCGGTGCTTCCCATCAGCTGGATGTATTGCCGGATGATGGGGCCCGACGGGCTGCGGCGGGCGACCATGGCGGCGATCCTTGCGGCCAACTATGTCAGCAGGGGGCTCGAGGGCCACTATCCGACGCTCTATTCAGGCGACAACGGCCGCGTGGCACACGAGTGCATCCTGGATCTGCGGCCGCTCAAGGAGTCGAGCGGGATCACGGCCGAAGACGTCGCCAAGCGGCTGATCGACTACGGCTTCCACGCGCCCACGCTCAGCTTCCCGGTGCCGGGCACGCTGATGGTGGAGCCG
>JAUMAF010000288.1:0-8416 GCA_032117045.1 Pirellulales bacterium
AGCACGCGGCCGTCCTTCTCGAAGGCATTGCCATCGACCTGCCACCACGCCCGTCCCCGTTCCCTGGCCGCCGCCGTTCGCGAACTCGTCCAGACGAATGAGCCGTCGGGCTCCACATAGAGCCGCTCGATCATGGCGAGTGCCTCGAGCGCGGTGTCGAAGTCGATCGCCATCGGCGCGGACAGCGCCAGCTTCGGGACCATCAACGATGGCCACGTCCCCCACGCGTCGGTGTGCAGATCGCCCGCACCGACATCACTCGGGCGAGCGTGCAGCGTGATGTCGAAGGCATAGACCGCCTCGGTCGGCGACACGTCGTCCCGCATCGGATTGCTTCCCTGGATGGCGATACCGGTGAGGGCATCATGCCGCATCGACGACCGCACTACCACGGTCCCACCCGGATGGAGCGATCGTGACGATCGAAGACCGGTGGTTCCCAGCCATGATCGTCTCCCAGCAAAGCCCCGACGCTCGACGCCGCACGGCCATGACTGTCGGCGTCGGCTCGAGTCCCCATGAATCCCACAGACCGTTCGCCAGACCGACCGTCGCGCCGGCCGAGCCCCCGACAAACCCATCGTCGAAGTGGCCCAGAACGAGCCGCCGATCGGCGACGGCCCCATCTGGCGAGAGTGGCACTCGGCCCGAAAACGACGCTCTGCCGCGAAGCCGCTGAATGCCGGCCGGCACGATGATCGGTTCGTCGATCGACCGAAACGCCCCGTCGAGCCACGCGGCCAGGCAGTGCACCGCGTCGAACTCGACCTCACAGTCGGGGACCTGTCGTCGAGCCTCGCTCAACCATTCCGCCACGGCATGCCTCCACGTCGACGTGATCTCACGGACCTGCTCCGCACACCCAGGCATCTCGCGATCCGCCTCGGCCCGCCACGCGGCGATCGTGAACGGCAGATCGACGGGCTTTGAGCATGCCAGGCCGCGGAGCAGCCGCCCCATTCCGGGCAGTTCCGGAACCCGCCGCCGGGCCGCGACGGCAAAGCGGGTCACCAGGTCGACGCCCACGCTCTCGGCGAGCGTCGGCGGTCTCCCTCTGGACGTCCTCGCATCCTCGTCGTCTGTTCGGCGGCACGAAGGATCAAGGTCGTGGCCGTGGCGGATCGTCAGCGTGTCATCCGACCATGTCTCGCCGATGGCGAAGGGCTGTCGCGGTAGATGCCGGGCGACGTCGGCAAGCGGGGCGTCACGATCGCCTGCCAACAGCGTCACGCGAACCGGCACAGCGATCGCCCTGCCGGCGGGACGGCGACGGATATCGGCGTCCGGCACCGCGAGTCCGCGATCAGCCCACCGAGTCACCGTGGCGAGCAGCCTCCGAGCCGACCGCAGCGAACCGGTCGCGATCCCGAGGAGCGTTTCCCGCGCGTGTCCGCCGCCGTGCCAGGGCCGCGACCGGCCGCACCAGGCGGCCGATGCCAGCCAGTCAAACGTGTCTCCGGCGATCACCAGATCGAGCGACTCGATCGGGCGATACGTGCCATCGTCGCGGAAGCCGCCACGGATCGCGGCGCGATGCACGGCTCCCGGCAGGTCGGCCTGCCAGCCGCCTCCGCGAAAGAGCGTGGCGTCTCCGAGGGCCCAGTTGGACGTGACGACGAGCATGCCTGCCTCCGCAGGGTCTCATCGTCCGGCCATCGGCGCGACGTTGATCGCCGATCCCGGGAGCCGGTGCAAAGCCAATCCGACCGGCGCGATTGCGGTGCCGCTGCCGGTCGTACGGCGCCCTCGGCGTCGCCGTCCCCCGCGCCTCCCCGTCTCGGTTGGCCACGATGACCCTTCACATCGATCGGATGCGGTCTACGGGTCGAGGAAGGTCGTCTGGCAGCTTCGCTCGACCGTGCCGTCGAGTTCGGTGCTCGACAGGATCGCCGAGGCCCGCCCCGTGCCCCCGGCCGGCAGCCGGTAGGTGATCTCGAACGACCGCTGGCCGCCCGGGGGTATCGCCTGGAGCGGGTCGAACGAAATTCGTGAATCATCGACCCTGACGCGGGCCGTCGTCCGCTCGGAATCGAGTCGTGCCTGATCGGGCAGGAGCACCGTGAGATCGAGCCGTCCGGTGGGCTCGGTGCCGCCGTTGGTGACAATGCACACGAGCGTGGTCGAGTCGCCGGGCCGTACGGGATCATCCAGATCGGCGAACGAGAGCTTGAGCCCAGCCTCCGATGGCGTGCGAACTCTCGGGCGGGGCATCGACGAGCTGATCATCACGCAGGCTTCGTCGGCCACCATCGCGCCTCCGCCGAATCCCCCAAGCACGGCTCGAATGCACGACCGCGTGGCGGGAGAATCCTGGTAGGCCCCGGATGGCGCCTTCGCCCGCAGATTGATCTGCCGCTTGAGCTGCCCACCCGGCTCGATCGCGGGCAGATTCCACGACACCTTCGACGAGACGAGGTTGTAGCCGTCGGAGGCCTCGAGGGGCGTGACATGCTCGTCCCAAGAGAACTCGAGTGTCGTCGGTGGCGACGCACCTGCGCCCTTGTTCTTCACGACCGCGACGTAGTCGACAACGGCGTCGGAGAGCGCCTCGGCAGGGCCCTGCAAATCCAGTTCCAGCGCCGGCGCGGCCGGCACGGTGATGGTCGACGCGGCCGTAGGGCGTGGCATCGGCACCGGCGCCGGCGCGGTGGCCGCGGCGAGCGGAACCGTTGCCGCCGCCAGCGGCACCGTCGCAGGAGGCACGGCAGCGACGGGCGCGGGTGCCGCGGCCGGTGGGGGCGTGACCGCCGCGGGAGTCGGCGTTGGCGTCGCATACCGAGGCGCGGCAGCCGCGACGGCCGGCTGCACCTCGATGCAGTGGGTCGCGCCGCCGACGAAGATGTGCGACTGATCGAGGAGCTCGACGCGATGGCACTGCCGGCCGGGCTCGTCGAGGAGGAAGTCGAGCGTCAGCCGCCGGGCGGTGCCCGGCATGAGATCGATCGTGCCCTTCTGCTCGATCGGGCTCGCGGAGGCATCGTGGTGGAAGCCCTTGTCGAAATAGTCGATCACCCGCAGCTTCTGGAGCGGCTTGCCCGAGCGGTTGACGAGTTCGACCTCGAACGAAGCCCGGTCACCAACCCGGCCGGCCATCGGCCCGGTGATCGACACGAGCACGAGATCGTCGCCGCGCATCGCAGCCATGCCCTGCATGCCAAACGCCACGGCGGCGATCAGCAACCGCACGCCACGCCACATACCCGTCATCGACATGCCTCCGATCCAGACCCACCAAACACCACGAATCACGCCGCCAAGAGGGTACCACGCCGCGCCATCAGGGGTGAACGGCGGATCACCCGGATTCCTGGGAGGGTAGCCCGCGGCCTCACGGCCGGTCGGCTTGTACGAGAACGGCAGGAACTCAGCTCGGGGCTGCCCGTGCCCCGGAGCCGGCGTATGACGACGAGCGCAGGCAGGATGCCGAAGCGAAGGCGGCATCCGAGTGAGTGAAGCCCAGGATGGGCGCAACGAACGTCCGGCTCTCGGGGCATGGGGAGCCCCGAGCCGCGCGGCAGGGCAGCCCGCGGCCTTACGGCCGGTCGGCTTGTACAGGAGCCCGCGGCCTAGCTCTCGGTCCGGTGCCGCACGATGTCGCCCTCGACCATGTAGACGACGTCCTCAGCGATGTTCGTCGCCATGTCGGCAATCCGCTCGATGTGCTTCGAGACGGAGTTGATCCGCAGCAGGTTCTCGGCGTTCTCGGGGTCGTCCTTGATGCCCTGCATGACCCGCCGCTGGATCCGCTGCCGGGCCTCGTCCACGATGTCGTCCTCCTCACGGACCTGCCGGGCGAGCGCCGGATCCCGCTTCACGACGGCGTCGAGGCACTGGCGAACCATCTCCTGCGCCTGTGTCGCCATCGTGCGGATCTCCGGCGGGAGGTCATATGGATTGCCCCCTTCCAGCTGCGTGACCCGCTTGGCGATGTTTCTCGCGAGATCTCCCATCCGCTCGAGATCGTTGTTGATCTTCAGGGCCGCGACGACGAATCGCAGATCGGCGGCCACCGGCTGGTAGAGCGCGAGGATCTTCAGGCACTCCTCCTCGACCTCCACCTCCATGCTGTCGATCTCCTCGTCGCTCGCCATCACCCGCAGGGCGAGGGCCGTGTCGCGATTGATGAGGGCCGTGATCGACTTGGAAATCGCCTCTTCGACGAGCGTCCCCACCCGGAGGATTCGCTCCTTGAGATTCTCTATCTGGCGTTCGATGTGCTTCGTCATGGCGTGGCCGTGGATCTCGCGAGCATGCTCACCCGAATCGACCGGTCACGTAGGCCTCGGTCTCGCGGAGGATTGGCTTCGTGAAGATGTCGGGCGTGGCGCCGTACTCGATTAACCTGCCAAGATACATGAAGGCAGTGTAATCACTCGAGCGGCTGGCCTGCTGCATGTTGTGGGTCACGATCAGCACCGAGTAGCGGCCGCGGAGCTCCTGGATGAGGTCCTCGACCTTGCCGGTGGCGATCGGATCGAGGGCCGAACAGGGCTCGTCGAGCAGGAGCACCTCGGGCTCGGCGGCGATCGCCCGGGCGATGCAGAGCCGCTGCTGCTGGCCGCCGGAGAGGCCAAGCGCACTGTCCTGCAGGCGATCCTTGACCTCGTCCCAGAGCGCCGCCCCCCGAAGGCTCGATTCGCAGACCCCGTCGAGCACGCCACGATTGGTCTCGCCGTCGATCCGGAGGGCGTAGACGACGTTCTCGTAGATGCTCATCGGAAAGGGGTTGGGCTTCTGGAAGACCATCCCCATCCGCTTCCGCAACTCGATCACGTCCATCCGCGGGTCGTAGATGGAATCGCCGTTGAGCCGCATGTCGCCGGTGATCCGCACGCTCTGCACGAGGTCATTGAGTCGATTCACGCTTCGCAGGAGCGTCGACTTGCCGCAACCGCTCGGGCCGACGAGCGCGGTCACCTTATTGAGCGGAATCGGCATCGTGATCCGGTGGAGCGCCTGCTTGGTGCCATACCAGAGATTGAAGCGATCGACCTCGAGCACGGGCGGCTCCTGGAGCACGCTCTCGTGCACCTCGGCATCGACCTCGCGTCCGGCTGCCACGGCAAGGAGGCGATCCGCCGTCGGATCGATCGGTGGGGCCGGCTGCTGGCCTGCCTCGCCCGCGCTCTCCCGCCGAGTTCCTCCGATCGACTGCATCGTCATCATGCCTCCACCGCTGGCCACCGTTCGCGGGCCTGACGAATCGTACACAAACCGCCTCAAAACTGCTGGGAAACATAGCGTCGCCGCAGCCGCGAGCGAATCCAGATCGCTGTCACGTTGAGCAGCGCGATGATCGCCACCAGCAGGAACGTGATCGTGAACACCATCGGCCGCGCGGCCTGGCTGTTGGGACTCTGGAAGCCGACGTCGTAGATCAGGTAGGCGAGGTGCATGAACTCCCGCTCGGGATGGATGAACGGGAACGTGCCATCGACCGGCAACTCGAGGGCCAGTTTCTTGACGCCGACGAGCATCAGCGGTGCGACCTCGCCCGCGCCGCGGGCCATCGCGAGAATCAAGCCCGTCATGATGCCGGGGAGGGCCCGCGGCAGGACGATGCGGCGGATCGTCTGCCACTTGCCGGCACCACATGCGTAGGAACCCTCGCGCATCGAGTTGGGCACCGCGGAGAGCGCCTCCTCCGTGGCCACGATCACCACCGGCAGCGTGAGCAGCGCCAGGGTCAGCGAGGCCCAGAGCAGGCCCCCGGTGCCGAACGTCGGCTGGCCGTCCGCCACGAGGCTCGCCTTGAAGAAGGTGTCGTCGATGCCGGCGCCGAGCACATAACAGAAGAAGCCGAGCCCGAAGGCCCCGTAGACGATGCTCGGCACTCCCGCCAAGTTGTTGATCGCGACCCGCACGGCGGTCGTCACCGGACCGCGACCGGCATATTCGCGGAGATAGAGTGCTGCGAGCACCCCGAAGGGAGCGACGAAGACCGCCATGATGAGCGTCATCGTCACCGTGCCCCAGATGGCGGGAAACACGCCGCCGGCGCTGTTGGCCTCGCGAGGATCGTCGCCGAGAAACTCGCCCCAGCGGGCGAGATAGACGCCGAGACTGCCGGCGAGCGAGAGCCGGTTGGGCTGCCACGCGCGGACGATGCCATCGAGCGGCACCGCCACGGTGTTGCCCGAGGCGGTCGCAAACTCCACCGACCAGCCGGCATTCTCCGCCCGCAGCGCGGCGGTCTCGTCGTCGAGCACACGCTCCTGCTTCGTGATCCGATCGACGAGCGCGCTCTCGCGGGCCTCGGCGGCACCCTGCTGAGGACTTCCCTCCCCTGTCTCGAGCCCGGCCTGGACGACCGCGAGCCGCGCAGACCGCCGTTGCCGCTGCAGGTCGCCCCGCTCCTGCTTGTCGATCCGCATGGCACGGCGATAGCGGCGGCGGGCCGCCGGATGCTCGGCGAGGAACGCCTTCCAGACCTCGGCCGGGCCCTCGGCGACGACCGTCTCGCCATGCACGAGCCGTTGGGGAATGCCGTGCAGCCGGCCGGCATCGAGCCGCTCGACCACGGTGCCCCATTCGGGCCGCGAGGTCTCCGTGATCGCCGTGTCGTCGATCCATGCATAATGACTGCCGCTGGCGTCGAAGTCGCCGGTGCGGACGAGCCGCCGCGCCGGATGTCCGACCGACGTGGCCGTGGAAGGCTCCGCCGGCTCACGTTGCGTGACCTCGCCGAGCAGGCGGCGGCCGTCGGCGAGCGTCACCATCTCCTGCGGCACGGGCCAAAAGGTGGCGGCGCCGTGGTAGGCGATGAAGGCCAGCAGGCCGACGATCATCGCGATCGCCAGTGCCAGAGACGATGCCGTGAGCCAGACCCACGGCTCGCCATGAGCGGCGAGGCTGGCGTGCCCGGATCGCAGCCGGCGGGCTGGAAGGCGGTCAGAGCTCATACGCCCGCCTCCGGAAGCGTTGCCGAACGAGTTCCGCCACAGTGTTGACGATGAACGTGATGGCAAACAGCACGAGCGCCGCCAGGAACAGCACCCGGTAGTGCGTCGAGCCCCGGGCCGCCTCGGGAAGCTCGGTCGCGATCGCGGCGGAGAGCGTCTGGAATCCGTTGAAGAGGTTACCACTCACCAGCGGCGTGTTGCCGGCCGCCATCAGCACGACCATCGTCTCGCCCACCGCCCGACCGAGGCCGATCATCACCGCCGAGAAGAGACCGCTTGCCGCCGAGGGCACGATCACGCGAATCGCCGTCTGCCACGGCGTGGCACCCGCGCCGAGCGAGGCGCTGCGGAGGTGGTCGGGCACGCTGGAGAGCGCGTCGTCGGCAATCGTGAAGATGAGCGGAATGATCGCGAAGCTCATGCCAATCGCCACCACCAGGGCGTTCCGCTGCACGTAGGTCCCAAAGATGCCGCCGCGGGTGTCGAGCCGGAGGGCGTCGAGCAGGAGCGCGACGGCCGCGGCGATCGCGAAGGTGACGACGACGCCGAGCAGAAAGACCGCCAACGAGGCGAGCGCCGACTGCCGCTGCGACCAGCCTCGGCTCGTTCGCCGCAGCCACGGGCCCACCACCCTGGCCACGAACAACGTCGCGAGGATCGCGGCGAACGGAAGGCTGGCGAGCACCCAGCCGCCAAACCCGCTGCCATCCCGGCCGTCCAGCCAGCCCGTGACGTCGCCACCGAAGAGCAGGCCTTCCACGGCCGGCGCCATGAGTCGCGACAGGAGTGCCCCGGCCGGCAAGGCGGCAAACGCCACCACCGCGAGCCGCCAGCCTGCATGGCGGGTCCGCCATCCGGAAGGCATCAGTTGCCAAAGGTGCGCCGCGAGCAGGATCACCAGAGGCACGATGAAGCAGCCGGTGATCAGCGGCATGAGCAGCCGCTCGACCAGCGGCGCGAACACGAGTCCGGCCATGAAGCCGAGGACCACGCTCGGCAGGCTTGCCATCATCTCGATGGTGGGTTTGATGCGGGCCTTCCACCGGGGATGCATGAACTGACTGGCATAGATGGCCGCCAGAATCGCGATCGGCGTGGCAAAGAGCATCGAGTAGAGCGTTGCCTTGACCGTGCCGAAGATCAGCGGCACGAGGCCAAACTTCGATTCGAACGCCTCGTGCCCCGTGGTCTCCCAGGCGTGCGAGGCGCCGGCGTAGTTCTCGTACCAAACGGGCGTCAGCAGCGTGCCGACCGACACCTCGGGATGGCCCGCGTCGATCGACCAGGCGGCCAGGCCGCCGGCGCCGGCGGCGAGCAGGCGGTCTTCGCGGGCGGAGATGCAGAGCCGATCCGCCTCGAGCGGAAGGGCTGTATCGCCCGTCGAGATGGGCAGCGAGGGCTGGAGCACCGTCACTCCGGTGGTGGACTGCAGCACTCGCACCGCTCCCGCAGCGTCGGCCACGGCGAACAGTCGAGATCGCGGCGATGCTGCAATCGAGGTGATGGCGGCGTGG
>JAUMAF010000289.1:0-12223 GCA_032117045.1 Pirellulales bacterium
AGGGCCACGATGGAAAAAGGGCTATGGGTCATCGCACGCTCCCGAAAACCTGCTGGTCAATGTGGCTGTCATCCGCGACGGTCACGTCCCAAAACCCGGCTGACGACGCGATCATCGACGATCGAATGCCCGAACCGGGACAGGCAGATCGTCCAGCCGCCCGGGCAGGATCGTACCAACATCCCGCCCAGAGACCGACGTCCCCGGCACGACACAAGTTAGATAGAATTTGTGGAAGCCGCGAGGTCGAGAGGGCTTTTGCCGTGTCTATCAGTTTTGAACTGCCCGCTTTCGTGGAAGACCAGCTTCGTCGGGAACTCGCCGACCTCGACGGAGCGGCTAAGGAAGCTGCACTCGTGGAGCTCTACCGCCAAGGTCGGCTTACCCACCACCAACTCGGGCTGTGCCTCGAGCTCGAGAGGCACGAGACCGATGGCCTGCTCAAGCGGTACAACGTCGTCGAGGATCTTCCTCAGGCGGACGAACTGGCCGATCAGATCACAACGCTTCGCCGACTCATCGACGGATGAGGGTCGTTTCGGACACCTCGCCGATCCACTACTTGGTCCTCATCGGTGAGGCCACACTGCTGCCGACGCTCTTTGGCACGCTTTTCGTCCCTACCGAAGTGATGAAGGAACTAACGCACAGCCGGTCGCCGGGCGCGGTGCGGGAGTGGGCCACGACAGTCCCGTCTTGGGTCGAATTGGCGGACCAGGTCAGTTCGCTTGCCGATCCGAAACTTGGGCCCGGGGAAGCCGCAGCAATTGCCGTGGCTTTGGATCGGGCTGCCGACCTTCTGCTCATCGACGAGCGGTATGGCACCCGGGTGGCTCGCGACGCAGGCCTGACCACCGTCGGGACGGTTGGAGTCTTGGGGGCCGCGGCCGAAAAAGGTCTCGTATCGCTCCGGGCGTCCTTTCATGCCCTTCGCGCAACGTCCTTCCGCGGTCCTGACAGACTGATGGAGGAACTTATCCGCATGCATGAGAGCCGTTCTTCGTGACAACGTCCCTCGCGGGCCATTCGCTCGGGGTTTCTCTCGACCAAGCGGGACGCCGAGGCCGCTGGCGGCCGTTCGTTCCCAGCCGAGAGCGAGCGACCGGCAGACCCATCCTGCCGAAACGTCGTGCCGTAGCCGACCGCAAAGATCCACTGGCCGTGGGCCTGAACCGACTACCATGCCGCGATGAGGCGTGACTGGTCGACGTGGCTCATGATCGGCGCTGTGGGGTTCGGCGGGCCGGCTGGCCAGGTGGCGATTCTGCATCGCGAGCTCGTCGAGCGGCGTCGCTGGCTCGATGAAGACGAATTCCTGGCGGCGTTACGCCTGTGCATGCTCCTGCCCGGCCCCGAGGCGCAGCAGTTGGCGACCTATGCTGGCTGGCGCCGGGGAGGCCTCGCCGGTGGGCTGTTGGCCGGCACGCTCTTCGTGGTGCCAGGTGCACTGCTCGTGGTCGCGCTTGCCTGGCTGCACGCGGCCAGAGGCTCATGGCCCCTTCTTGCCGCAGCGTTCGCCGGCACCCGACCCGCGGTGGTGGCGCTCGTGGCCCTCGCGGCCTGGCGGATCGGTCGCAAGTCCCTCACCTCGCCGACGGCTGTCGTGATGCTTGTCGGGGCAGTCGCCGCCCTGGCGTCGGACGTTCCATTTCCATGGGTTGTGCTCGCGGCGGGACTGCTCGGCTCGGTGCTCCTGCCCACACCGGCCGCTCTAGCCGCGACCGACTCGGGAAGTGCCCTCCCGCAGACTGGCAGCGGTGCCCTCCGCCACGTCGCAATCGTCGCGAGCGTGGCGGCGATCATCTGGGGAGCATGCCTCTGGGTGGTGACCACGAACCACGCGGCCGGCGGTCGTGGGGCCGAGATCGCCCGTCTGTTCACGACAACGACGCTCCTCTCGCTCGGCGGCGCCTATGCGGTGGTCCCCTGGGCCCTCGAGGAATCGGTGGCGCGCGGGTGGCTCGATACTGGCGAACGGTTCACGGCGCTCGCGATGGGCGAGGCCACGCCCGGCCCGTTGATTCTCGTCGTCACGTTCATCGGTTTCATGGCCGGCTGGAGGGCCGGGGGTGAGTCGATGCTGCCCGCGGGGCTCGCGGGCGCAGCGATCGCCACGCTCTTCGCGTACCTCCCCTCGTTCGCACTGATCTTCGGCTGCGCGCCATTCGCGCGGTCGATCCACGCGGGCTCGCGGCTCGGCCGCGCGATGACCGGCGTCGGGACAGCCGTGGTGGCCGCGATTCTCATGCTCACGCTGCGGCTCGCGACCGATGCATTCCTGCCGACCGGAAGCGTGGATCCACTGGCGATCGTGGTCGCGCTGGCCAGTGCAGCGGCGCTTGTCAGGGGCTGGGCGTCTACGCCCGTTGTGGTGCTCGCCGCGGCGATCATCGGGGCGGGAGCCAGCCTGACGCGAGGCTCGGGCCCGGGATAGCGAAGGTGGAAGACCTGATCAGGCAGGGCGAGCGATGACCGCCGTGGTGCCCCGATCAGCCACTGGATAGAATTTCCCGGTCGCGACGCAGGCGACCGTCAAGAGGAGTTGCGCCATGCTGTCGATCGTCGGGGGCACCCAGCCTCGGGGCCGGATGTGCGACGGGATCGCCCGCCGTCAGTTCCTCACGATCGGCGGGATCGCCGGACTCGGCGGTGTCGGCGGCCTCTCGATGCCGGAGCTCCTGCGGGCCGAGTCGGCGGGCGGCACGCGCCGGCGGAAGTCCGTGATCATGATCTTTCTGCCGGGTGGGCCGCCCCATCAGGACATGTTCGACCTCAAGCCGGACGCGCCATCCGAAGTGCGGGGCGAATTCCGACCGATCGCCACGAACGTGCCCGGCATCCAGATGTGCGAACTGCTGCCGCGGCTCGCCCGGATCACCGACAAGCTCGCCATCGTGCGCTCGATCGTCGGAGCCACCGGCGACCACTACTCCTTCCAGTGCATGACCGGCCGCAGCCACCAGCGGCAGCCATCGGGTGGCTGGCCGGAGCTTGGCTCGGTGGTCGCCAAACTCGAGGGAGCCACCACGCCCGCGACTCCGGCCTACGTCGGTCTTTCGCCCCGGATGCAGCACACGCCCTACAACTCCGGCAAGCCGGGCTTCCTCGGGCCCGCCTACGCCCCGTTCCAGCCCAACGGTGACGCCAAGGGCGACCTCGTCCTCTCGGGCCTCACGCTCGAGCGCCTCGGTGACCGCGGCCGGCTTCAGGCTGCACTCGACACGTTCAACCGGAAGGTCGATGCCACCGGCCTCATGGACGGCATGGACACGTTCCAACAGCAGGCCTTCGGCGTGCTCACCTCCAGTGCGCTCGCCGATGCGCTCGACGTCTCGAAGGAGCCGCAGGCGGTCCGCGACCGCTACGGCTACGGCACCGAAAAGCATCAGGGCGATGGCGCCCCACGCCTCATGCAGCAGTTCCTCGCGGCACGACGGCTCGTCGAGGCGGGCGTGCGGTGCGTCACGCTGAGTTTCAGTTTCTGGGACTACCACGGCGGCAACTTTGCGAATTGCCGCGCAAACCTCCCGGATCTCGACCAGGGTGTCTCGGCGCTCATCGAGGATCTCCACGACCGCGGGATGGCCGACGACGTCACGGTCGTCGTCTGGGGCGAGTTCGGCCGCACGCCGCAGATCAACAAGGATGCGGGCCGCGACCACTGGCCGAACGTCTCGTGTGCACTCCTCGCCGGCGGTGGGCTTAAGACCGGCCAGGTGATCGGGGCCACGGACCGCACGGCGGCGACCGTGGTCGAGCGGCCGGTTCGCTTCGAGGAAATCCACGCCACGCTCTACAATCGCCTCGGCATCGACCACCTCTCGACCACCCGTGATCTCACCGGCCGGCCGCAATACCTGACCGACCACCACGCGCCGCTGCCCGAACTTGTGTAGCGCGTGGGCCGGGCGACGAGACCGACCCACTCGTGCGCTGGTGCGATCGATGAAAGACTCACGAGACGTCCGGGGCACCGTCGCAGGAAGACGCTCGACGGGACTCGTCTGTCTCGCGATTGGCCTCGCCGGTTGTGGCTCGCAAACCCCGAATGACGGTGGTCCCGGGCCCGCGACACCGGCCCTCAGCGCCGAGTCCCGTGCGACGATTGAACGCTTCTGCGGCGACTGCCATCGCCTCCCGCTCGCGTCGGGTTTTCCGCGGGACCGTTGGCCGGCGGAAGTGCGGCAGGGCTACGACTTCTATCTGACGGCGGCCCGCAGCGACCTCAAGCGACCCGTGGAACGCGACGCCATCCGCTTTTTCCAGGACCAGGCGCCCGAGCGACTCTCGATTCCACGGGCAGCGGACCGCAGCGAACGCCCCACCACAATCCGGTTCGTTGCCGCACCGCTCTCCCCGGCCTTCACGGCCGATGATCCGGCCATCGCGGCCATGTTCTGGCGGCAGGAACAACGCGACATGCTCGTAAGCGACATGCGGCGCGGGAGGGTGGAACGGTGGACGCTGACGCCGGGCGCGGAGGCGGTTGAGACGGTCGCGGAACTGCGCCACCCGTGCCGTATCGTGCCGCTGAACACAACCGGCGAAGGCGGCACGTACCTCGTGAGTGACCTGGGCTCGTTTCTGCCGGCCGACCACGCCGACGGGTCGCTGTGGTGGCTCGAGGAGTCGGCAACCGGCTTCACCTCGAAGCTGCTCCGTGACGGATTGGCCCGGATCGTCGAAGCCCGTCCGATCGACGGCGACGCCGCCACACAGGTCGTCGTGGCCGAATTCGGCTGGCGTTCGACGGGGGCACTGCGGATCGTCAGCACGATCCGGGACATCTCGGCGGATCGCGTGCTCGACCCGAGGCACGGCGTGGTGAGCGCCCGAGTCGCGGACATGGACGGTGACGGCCGCGCCGACATCGTCGCGGCCTTCGGGCAGGAACACGAGACGGTCGACGTGTACTGGAACCGCGGCGACGGCGAGTACGAGCATGCCGTGGCGCATGCCTTCCCTGACCCCTCGTGGGGCACGAGCGGGTGCGAGCTCGCCGACATCGACGGCGATGGCCGGATCGACATCCTGCACGCCAACGGCGACACGCTCGACAGCGGACTCGCGAAGCCCTACCACGGCGTCCGCTGGCTACGGAACCTCGGAGATCGTTCGTTCGAGGTCCGTGAGATCGGCCTCATGCCGGGCGTGTGCCAAGCCTCCGCGGCGGACCTGGACGGCGACGGCGACATCGACGTCGTAGCCTGCTCGCTCCACCAGGCAGCCCCACTCGAGCCAGCCGGGACGTACGACTCCCTGGCCTGGTTCGAGCAGCAATCCGACGGCACGTTCGCCCCGCACTCGATCGAGCGGGACTCCTGCAACCACACATGTTTTGCACTTGCGGACATCGACGGGGACGCCCGAATCGACCTGATCGCCGGCACCTGGCAGGGCCAAGAAACCCGGACGGCCGCCCCCGCCGCAGTCATCTACCGCAACCTGCCGGTTCTCTTGACAGCCGCCCAAAACGAGGACTACCCTTTCAAGGGGGCGGACTGATACGGATGCTCAAAGGTGCGGCGGGGGCGGGGCAGACGGGGCCCCTACGTGCCATCCAGCCGATGGGATCATCCTTATTTTCATCTCATTAAAGGGATCGTTCCATGATGTTCCATCGAGGCCATCGTGACAGACCACGCGCGTTCACGCTCGTGGAGTTGCTCGTTGTGATCGCGATCATCGCGGTGCTCATCGGCCTGTTGCTGCCGGCCGTCCAGTCGGCCCGCGAGGCGGCCCGCCGCTCGAACTGCACGAACAATCTCAAGTAGTACGGTCTTTCACTGCAGACCCATCACAACGCGAGAGGGGCACTCCCTCGCGCGGCACCGCCGAATCAGTGGGGCGCGCATGGCCTCGGCTGGCAGGCGCACATCCTGCCCTACGCCGAATACTCGCAGGTGTACGACAGTCTCGACTGGTCGAACCAAAACACCGCCTGGTTGCGTGACGCTGACATCGGCGGCGGCAAGCTCTTTCGGTCCGTCACGCTGCCGATGATCCGCTGCCCATCCGATGTCAGTGCACTGCACAACGGCAACTCGACGAACGGATGGGCGCTCGGCAGCTACGTCGGCAGCATGGGGTCGCAGAGCACTCCGTCGAATGATGGAGCCTGCGCACCGTGGGAACAGTTCCGGGAACAGCCCTTCGGCAACGCGGGCCACGGCAACGCCGGTGACATGAGCGGCATGTCGGGCGTCTTTTCCCGACTCGCGAATGCCGAGAAAGGCTGCACGTTCCAGATGATCTCTGACGGCCTCTCCAAGACGATCCTGGTCGGCGAGGCGCTCGCGGACTGCCATGATCACCTCGAGGGCAACTGGTCCTTCAACGGCTTCAACAACGCCCATGCGTCGACGGTCGTGCCGATCAACACGATGACAACCTGCTACGCGTCCCAAGCCGCCGCCACGGCCGCCGGTGCGCCGAGCCCCCAGTGCTTTACCAAAAGCAACTGGAACTTCAGCTGGGGATTCCGGTCGCGTCACAGTGGCGGCGCCAACTTCCTCTTCGCCGACGGGAACGTGCGGATGCTCTCGCAGAGCATCAACCACGTCACCTATCAGCGGCTCGGTGGGCGTCGCGACGGCCAGGTGGTCAGCGATGAGTAAACGTTGGTGATGTGGATACAGGCACTGGCAACCGTTCCGTCCCCTCTGGGAGGGTCGTCGTCCCACCGGTGTCGCGGGCCGCACGGCTGTGGCCGGGACGACGATCGCTGAGACGCCCCGCCGCAGTGCTTGCCATCGGCGTGGCGGTGGTCGCCCTGGCATGGAGGCCGCTCGCGGCGAATCTCCTGGAGCTGCGCGCGAATGCGGCTCTCGCACGGCGGGACTTCGACACGGCGTCGGCGCTGCTGCAAGATCTCGCCGGCCGCGCGCCATCCGGCCGCGTGACGTTTCAGTTGGCGCGAGCCCTGCGACGCAAGGGCGATCTCTTCGGAGCCGACGCCGCACTCGTCCGAGCCGCTGAGGCAGGCTGGGACTCGACGCAGATCTCGACCCAGCGACTGCTGGCGGAGGCGCAGTGCGGCGACATCGTCGATGTCGAGAGGCCGATCGAGCGGCTCATCGGCTCCGAGCCGACCGACCAGATCGCGGAGGAGTGCTACGAGGCGCTCGCGCAGGGCTACCTCAACGCCCTGTGGCCGGAGAAGGCGGGGAAATGCCTCGAGTTCTGGGCGGCGTGGCAGCCCGCCAATCCACTCGTGCATTACTGGAAGGGCCGGATGCACGAGGAGGCCGAGGAGTGGGCGACGGCGCTCGAGCACTACCGCGCGGCACTCGAACTCGCGCCGTGGCGATACGACACGCTCCAGGCAGTGGCCCGCATGGAGCAGGAAACCGCCCGCCTCGAGGACGCCTCCGAGCACTACGCCCGCTGCCATGCCCAACGGCCGGACGAGCCGGCAAGTGCCCTCGGGCTCGCCGACTGCATGCTCAAGCGTGGCGCACGTGAACGGGCCAAGCCGATGCTGCTCGAAGCTCTGACACTCGACCTCTCCGACGAGGCGCAGGCGGTTGTCATCACGAATCTTGCCGAGATCGCCCTCGAAGCAGGCGATACCGATGACGCGCGTGCCCTTGCCGCCCAGGCCGTCGTCCTCGACCAGCGCAGTCCGCGCTGCAGGCTCGTGCATGCCGCGATCCTCGCCCGGCTCGGCGAGTCGGAGGGCGCCGAGTCCGAACGCAAAAAGGGTCAGGACCTCGGCCACCGCCAGGTCGCCCTCGCGGAGGCCGCCAGACGCGCGCGAGTGAATCCCCACGACCCGGATGTTCGTGCCGAAGTGGGAGGGATGATGCTCGAGCTCGGGCTCGAGCAGGAAGCCGCCCGCTGGTACGAGATCGCCCTCCAGATCGACCCGCAACACCGCCCGAGCCATGAAGCCCTCGCCGCGTACTGGTCGCGGGCCGGAGACCAGGCACGCGCCGCAAGGCACCGCCGGGCTCTTCCCTCGGCACCTCCGGCCGAGTAGTTCACAGTCCGGGTTCCACGAACTGCTGACGAGGAGAGTCAGAGATGCGAGGCGAAGGGGTCGGCGAACGCTTGCCGAGCGATCGGCCGCTGCGACAGGAGCGAGGAAATTGTTTCCGCCCCCGAAGCCGGTGCTCCACGGTCGGCCCATGGCTACAGGAAACGGCTCGGTGACAGGAAGTCGATCGGGAGGCGCGTGTTCCCATCGAGCGTGATGTCCGCGATCGCCTCTCCGAGGACGCTTGCGAACTTGAAGCCGTGGCCGGAGAACCCCGCGGCGATCACGACGCGCTCATGCTCGGGATGACGCCCCACCACGAAATGCCGGTCCGGCGACATCGTGTAGAGGCAGACGGCATGGTCGGTGCGCGTCGTCCCGAGGGGGGGCAAGTGCGCGGCGTTGATCGCCTCGACACGCTGCCGCTCGCGGTCATCGATCCGGCGATTCACATGCAGCGGGTCGGCCACGACGTCGCCACCGGAGTGCTCGGCGATCTTGACCCCGCGATCATCGAGGCTCGGAAAGCCGTAGAAGAACCCGGTCGGCGCGTCGAACGCGAAGCACGGCATCGTCCCAGCTGCGAACGACGCGGCCGCAGCACCCTCCGGCCGGTACCAGAAGAGCGACTTGCGGAGAACGACGAGCGGCACCTGCGGCAGACGGATGATGTCGGCGGCCCACGGGCCCGGCGCGAGCACGAGCCGTTCGGCAAATACATCGCCGTGCTCGGTCTTCACCACGACGCCACCGCCCTCGGATCGCCAGTCCAGCACGCGGGTGCCGATCTCGAGCGTCGCCCCAGCCTGCTCGGCAGCCCCGGCATGGGCGGCGACACACGCCTCCACGGCGAGATGCCCGGCTTGTCGCTCGTGGACGACAGCCCATGCCTCCGGCAGTCTGAACTGCGGCCATCGGCGGCATGCGTCGCCCGCCGAGAGTCGCTCGAGCGAAAGCCCGTGCATCTCCGCGGAGCGCACCGCCCCGGCGATCACCTCGCCATCGGGCGGGCCCGCCATGACGAGCCCCGACTCGTTCAGCAGCCGCCGGCCGGTGCGTCGCTCGAGATCCCGCCAGAGATCCCACGCCCGCACGAGCAGCGGCACGTAGTCGGGATGCTCGAAGTACGCCAGCCGGATCAGCCGCGTCTGGCCATGCGAGCTGCCACGGGCGTGCGCGATCGGAAACGGGTCGAGGGCCAGAACCTTCGCACCGCGGGAGGCAATGTGGAATGCGGCACTGCCGCCGATCCCTCCCATCCCCACGACGACGACATCGAACCGCCTCATGGCGACGGATGATATCGCGTCACGAGCCCCCTGCCTCACTCTTCGGACCCGAACGATTGACCTTCATAACCGACAGGCTCATTACCGGCACGTGTCCGCAGAGCGTGCTACACGTCGGGGCGACATCGAGTCCGCAAGGAATGGCGTCGCTCCATTCTCCGCAACAAACGGAAGCCTACCGGGATCATCAGAGACGCATCGCGCGATTACCCCGAAGGCCGATGTCTCCTGGTAGAGAGAACGCAAGCCAGGCACGCAGCCATCGGCAGTCGTTGCTCCAGTATGTTCCGCACTGCGGCGACACCCGCACCCCACGACGATCACGGATCCGCCGAGAGCGTGCTACGAATTCTCGACACGTACGCTCACTCGATGCGCACCACACGGGCGACCGACTCAGTCCAGTGCGAAGTCCAAGATTTGGACCTTTTGCGTGAGATGTGCTGTCAGCCCGCTCGTCTCAGCCGAGCGAAACTTTTCAGGGATCTTCGCTGGAGGTACCGATGACGCACCTGGCAACCCAGTCGTTCCAGGCGGGGGTGGTGCCGCTGCGTACACACCCGACTCCTGTCCGGGTTCGACGGCCACTCGCAATGGTTTGCGCGGCAAATCAGTCACGACGTATTCCCCGCCGTCACCCACCGAGGCGGCACCCACCATCTGATTCGCCTCGTCAAAAAACCGAATGGTCGATCCCGAGGCCGGTTTGCCAGAGACCGTGACCACCCCTGACAACTGACCTCCCGACTGGGACTGCTGGCTGCAGCCACCCGTCAGACACAAACACGCCCATGCGACAAGCCACAAGCGCCCGAAACAGCGATTCGTGATCGGCACCGAGCCATCCAGTCCCACGCCATTCGATCCCATCGTGCCCTCCTTCAGACTGCCGCAGATGTGTGTCAATGCCCCTACAGGGCACCGTCTTGGATCACGTTGCCATCAGCTGGATCCGTGATTTGAATCCAGACGGTTGGCGAAATTCCCGCTGAAAGAGGCCGGGTGCTGCCGTCGAGAAAGCCCGACATCATCACACCACCGATCGCGTGCGTACGGCCGTCCGGCTCACACGTCGCCTGCGTGGGATTGTTTTGTGGAGGCAGATTTCCCGTGCCGACGTTCGTCAAAAAGCACGCCATCCATTGCCGGGTCCATGTGCCATGCGTCCACAGTGAACCGTTCGCTCCACAACGCCCCATGCGTTCACCAAATGCGAGCGTTTTCGAAGTGCCGTCTGTGACGCTTTCGATTTTTCGCTTCGCCGTCCAGTTGACGTTCGGTCTCCCGAAGACCGTGTGACTGTGGGAGAAGTTGGCTCCTGCCCAATCTCCGGTAACCAGCCCATTGGGCGGAATCGTGGAATCTCGCGGGTCGATAAACGCCGACACGAGACGACGGCGAACACCCTGGGGATTAGCGGTGTCGTTGTGCGGATACCCGCTCGTGTGCGCCAACCCCAAGTCATACAGTTCGCCTTGCTCCATGAACGGCAAAATCCAGAAGTGGAGGCTCGCCTCAGTGAAGCCCGCCGTGCCCATCGTGCGACGCTCCCAGTTGTCGGGATACCGCTTCTGGGCATCGTGGTGGCTCGCCAATGCGAGGCCGAGTTGCTTCACGTTCGTCGTCGCCTGGGTCCGCCGCGCAGCCTCCCGCGCGCTCTGGACCGCCGGCAGCAGGAGCCCGATGAGCACCGCGATGATCGCGATGACGACGAGCAGTTCCACGAGCGTGAAACCCCGCCGAACGTTTCTTGCGAGATCCGAAACCTTCGCCCGATGGACATGTCCACCGCGAACCGACAGCGCACGCGAAGTCATGCTGGTCTCCCCCGAGAATGGGCGCTTGAGTGATTCGCCCCATGCCGCGAACGACTCAAACGCATGGCCGCGGCCCCAAGCACCCCTCACGCGCGGGGATATGCCATGAGCCACCTGTCCGAGCGATGGATCCCGCCCCCAAGCCACCGCCTCACGAAGAGTACAGCAGTGACGGTGCTCTGGCAAGGGTGCATCCGGGTGGTGATGGGCGATCGGCCACTCTCGCCCACTTTTGGCTCACACCCTTGTCGGGCCTCCCGGGGCCATCACCACACGGTGTAGCCGCCGTCGATCACGATCGCGGCCCCGGTCATGTACCGCGAGGCGTCGCTTGCCAGATACACGGCCAGCGGCCCGAGATCCCGCGGGTCGCCGTACTCGCCCGCGGGGGTCTGCGCACGAAACATCTGGATCGCCGCCGGATTCTCGCGGGACCACCGCTCGTTGGGCTCCCGTCGGCGTCACGGTCAACGCGATCTGCCCGGGCGGATTCATGACCGCGCTCGGCGACGCCGCGCCGAGTCACTGGTGTACCCTGCCCGATCACCACTCCGAGGAGATCACCGACCCATGCCATACGTCTCTCGCCCCACCGCGCGCGCCGTCTGGCTGCCGCTTCTCGCCTGCACGTTCACGCCGCTCGACTCGCTCGACGCGGCGGAACTCCTCGCCGGTGCGGCCACGGTCAGCCTCACACCGGACCGTCCCGTCGCCCTCTCCGGCCAGATGCGCACCCGCATCTCGACCGCCGTCGCCAGCCCCGTCACGGCGACCGTTCTCGTGCTCGAATCGCGTGACAGAGACCGCGTGCTCGGGACCACGACCTTCGTCTCCTGCGACGTCGTCTCGATCCCGGACGACGCGCTGGCAGCCATCCGGGCACAGGTCGCGCAGAAGACCCCGGGCGTGCCGGTCGAGCGGATCGTCGTCAGCGCGACCCACACGCACACCGGACCCGTCCTCGTCGAGGGCATCTACGAAATCCCCGCCGGCGGCGTGATGCAGCCGGCCGAGTACGTCGAGTTCTTCGCCGCCCGGATCGCCGAGGGGATCGCCGAGGCGGTCGAGGGTCTGCGGCCCTGCCGGGTCGGCTGGGGCATGGGGCACGCCGTCATCGCGCAGAACCGTCGCAGCGTGTA
>JAUMAF010000290.1:0-2543 GCA_032117045.1 Pirellulales bacterium
TGACCTCGTAGCCCAACGAATGGGCATCGAGGGCGGTGTGGAGGACGCAGTAGTCCGTCGCAAGACCAGTGAGCATGATTTCTCCGACACGGGCCTCTCGCAGCAGGGCATCGAGCCCGACCGGTGTCGCGCGGTCGTTTTCGAAGAACGCCGAATAACTGTCCATGGTGCGGCGGCTTCCCTTGCGAATGATCTTCGCGTGGAAAGGAATCTGCAGTGCCGGATGAAACTCAGCACCGGGTGTGTTCTCGACGCAGTGATCGGGCCACAGCACCTGTTCGCCATAGGGCAGCGTCATGCGACTGAAAGGGAGATGCCCAGGGTGTGCGGAGGCGAATGACACATGGCCTCCGGGGTGCCAGTCCTGCGTGAGAATCACGTGGCGAAAGCCTCGTATCAGGTGATTGACGACCGGAATCACCGCGTCGGCATCCGGCACGGCGAGAGCCCCGCCAGAGCAGAAGTCGTTTTGGACATCGACGATCACGAGGGCGGCTGTCATCGCGAGGCTATCGGCGAGATCGGTGCTTATTCCCTGGGGCTTCGTCGTTCACGCGGGCGGCCCTGTGTCCACAAGTCTGCGGTCGAACACCGTCAGTCTATATCCACGACAGGATGCAACTGCTGCCGGGACGCGGTTTCCGCCTTGCCAGCCCTGTGCTGGTTCCCGAGCCGGGGAAGGGCTGCCTGCTGGCCTTGGCCGGCCTCGCCTAGGGCTGGCGACGCTGGCGCACGTTCGCGAGGGAAGGATAGGTCAGTTCGGCCGCCGCACGCAGATAGGTGCGATCCCTTGGCAGGCCTACCCGGGTGATAGAGACTTGTCCCATCCACGGGGGCGTTTACCCCAAGGTTATTGCCAGATTCGGAGTTTCCTCCCGAATGTGGTGTCGCTTCAGGAGTTAGTGCAACATTCCTTCTGTAAATCGCCGGTGGGTGCCCGTCCGAGTCGAGCGTAGCGTGACCTGCCCCCCTTAAACGAGGCCACTTCGGGAGCGAGAATCCCGGGTGGCCGCAACCAAGGGAGGGCAAGAAATGCCACGAGGAAAGGCGGAGCAGGCGGAGGTCATCATCCCCAAGCTTCGAGAGGTCGAAGTTGATCTGGGCAGGGGCAAGACTGTCGCCGAGGCTGTCAAGAAGATCGGCGTGACGGAGCAGACCTACTACCGGTGGAAGAAGAAGTACGGTGGTCTGCGGATGGACCAGGCGAAGCGACTCAAGGAGCTCGAGAAGGAGAACTCTCGGCTCAAGCGGCTCCTGGCGGACGCGGAGTTGGACAAGGCAATCCTTCGGGAAGTCGCCGAGGGAAAATTCTAAGCCCGGCGAAGCGGCGGGATGCGGTCAACCACGTGCGTGGCGTGTTTGGCCGTGATCGCGTGAGCGAACGCCGGGCATGCCGGGTGATCAGGCAGTCGCGGAGCACTCAGCGTAGGGTGCGTCGTGTCCCGGATGACGAGCCTCGTCTCGTGAAGCGGATCGAGTGGTTGGCCTGCGAGTACGGCCGCTATGGATACCGCAGAATTACGGTTCTTTTGCACTGGGAGGGATGGCGGGTGAACCACAAGCGTGTGGAGCGGATCTGGCGTGAGGAGGGCCTGAAAGTGCCTCAAAAGCAGCCCAAGCGAAGGCGGCTCTGGCTCAACAACGGGTCGTGTATCCGGTTGCGACCCACGCATCGCAACCATGTGTGGAGCTACGACTTCGTGATGGATCGCACGTCAGATGGCCGCCCGATCCGGATGCTGACGATCGTGGACGAGCACACAAGGGAGTGCCTGGCGATCGACGTGGCCAAGAAGCTCACGAGCGAGGACGTCTTGGAGCGGCTGAGCGACCTGTTCTTGCGCCGAGGCGTGCCGGAGCACATCCGGAGCGACAATGGAAGCGAGTTCACCGCCAGGTGCGTCCGGGAGTGGCTGGGACGGGTCGGCGTGAAGACGCTGTACATCGAGCCGGGGTCGCCTTGGGAGAACGGCTACGTGGAGAGCTTCAACGGTAAGCTTCGGGACGAGCTCCTGAAGCGGGAGTCGTTCGACACCCTACTCGAGGCCAAGGTGCTCGTCGAGCGCTGGAGGCAGACCTACAACACCGTCCGGCCGCACAGTGCCCTGGGGTACCGGCCCCCGGCTCCGGAGGCGCGGCAGCCCTGTGCGGCCGCTTCGGCTACGCCTCAGCGACCGCACAGGGCTGGTCTGTCTGAGGGTAAATCCCTAACTTAAAAACTGGTATCGCACTGGGGGGCAGGTCACAACCCCGCCCGGCTCACCGGCCCCAGTTGCGGAACGGCTCGTAGAGCCGCAGGGTGAACATCAACTCGCTCGCCGAGAACTGGTTGGGCTCCGCGCCGACCTGCGTGATCGCGTCGATCTGGAAGTAGCGGTAGCCGACGTCGAACGCGAGCCGTTCGGTCACCTCCCAGAGCAGGCCGCCGCCAAACTGCCAGGCGAAGTTCGCAGCCGGTTCGGCGTACAGCGTCTCGCCTTGAAACTGCTCGCCGAGGATGTAGCCCCCCGCACCGATGCCGCCGCCGCCGTAGATGCCGAATC
>JAUMAF010000291.1:0-5320 GCA_032117045.1 Pirellulales bacterium
CCAAGAGGCTCTTTCCCGCCGGCAACGAGCAGGTGACCGGCCGTTTCCATGCCTGGAGTTCTTACATTCTCCCGTTCTTGGAGCGATCCGACGTGGCCGGCCGGATCGATTTCATGAAGCCCTGGGACGATCCCGGTGGGAACGCCGCGATCGCCGACATCAACATTCCCACGTATGTCTGTCCCAGCGGGATGAAGATGTTCCCTGGCAAGCAAGATTACGGCGGCGTGTTGGGGGCGTGGATCGATGGCGACGGCAACGTGCCGACCACGGGCGACTACCAGCACAGCGGCGTGCTCTATGCCACGGACCAGACGGTTTCCAGGCCCGCCTCGCCGGCCGCGATCGTGGACGGCCTGTCGAACACGCTGCTCGTCGCCGAGGCCTCCGATCGGGAGCACATCGGCGACGAGACCCGCAGGGCGGGCGACAGCTGCTGGGCCTGTGGCAGCAACTGCTTCCCACTGAGCGCTCGCGCGATCAACGTGCCTGAGTTCGACGGTTTTCAGAGCAAGCATCCCAACGGCCTGTTCGGCCTGTTCGCCGATGGCCATGTTGCCTACCTACACGATTGGACCGACGGCCGTGTGTTGATCGCCATATGCACCAAGAGCGGCGGGGAGACGGTTTCCCCCGGCCACTGATCGCCAGTCCGCGATCCTGACTGTTCACGATCCGAATTCCAACAATCCACATGCGGGGCTCACCAGCCCCGGAAACAACATTGCGGGGAACAAACCGCGATCGGCTGCACGGTGTTCGTGCGGTCGCAGACGTGATGATCCTTGTAGTATTCGAAAGGACAATTCGATGAATCGACGTGTTTTGCTCGCCCTGGCCGTGGCCACCATGGCATTTTCCTCAAGCACCGCCTTCGCCGGCGGTAGCTCCAAGTCGAAGACGCAGTACGTGCGTATCAAGAACATCGGCTCCTCGCCCGTGTGGGTGAACGCGATGAACGGCACGCTGCCACCGCCGACACCATCCGCGGCTGCCACCGGGGCCCGCCTCATTCCCCAGAATGCGGTCACCCAGTTCGTGTTGAAGAAGGGGGCCGGCCAGTTCGGTGTTCTCAATTCTGGAGAAACGACTGGGACGAGGCTGGACTACAACTTCCCGAACAGCACCTACGTGTACCTTGAAGCCCGGGACGCTGGTGACCGAGTGATCGCGACATTCGCCCCCCCGGGAACGCGGTTTTAACATTCCACGAGTTCGGCGAGTGGTCGACAAGGCATTCACCGCCTTTTCACACGGCCGGACGGTGGACGTCCCAAGGATTTCCGCCGGCCGGCATCGCCAGTACCGGCCTCCACATTTCCTGATTCTGACATGATTCACTGGGGCCGGCATCGTCGTTTGATGAGCAAGGGTGCAGGCGGTTGGGAAGCGACCAAGATCGGTGCCGGCCCGATCCCTATGGCTACCAAAGACGGCTGGCTGATGATCTATCGCGGCGTGCTGACAAGCTGCAACGGATTCGTCTACAGCTTCGGCGCGGCGTTGCTCGACCTCGATCAGCCGTGGAGGGTCATTGCCCGCGCCAAGCCCTACCTGATCGCACCAAGGGAGATCTACGAACTCGCCGGCGACGTGCCAAACGTCGCGTTCCCGTGTGCCGCGATCGTCGACGCGCCGTCCGGGCGAAGTGATTGAGGGAGGCACGGTGGCTTCACGTACGATGAGAACATTCGCGGGTTTACTTCGGGTGCAGCAGGTCGGGCTGCTGTCCGTTGTCCTCGTGCTGATGGTCGTCCTGAGCTGGCTTGGCTATGAGCACGCGCGGCCGGGACAGCCAAACCTCTTTCTCAACAAGGAAAATCTCGTCGAAGGCGTCGTCACGCCCATGAGCATCTACACGATCATGGCGGTCGGCATGACGTGCGTTATCATCACCGGGGGCATTGACATCTCCGTCGGGTCAGTGATGGCACTGGCCGCGCTCGCGGGGGCGGCGTCGATGGAGGCGTTGCCCAAGGACGCACCCCCCGGGCTCGTGCTCATCACGGGCATTGGCGTGCCGATCCTCGTCGGTGCGATCTGCGGGGGGTTAAACGGACTCTTTGTTGTCATGCTCGACATGCACCCTTTCATTGTCACGCTCGGATCGATGGGCATCTTCCGCTGCATGGCCATCGTGCTCCCCACCCAGGCAACTCTCCCAAGCGCCGGCAGGCTCCTTCCCGAGGCGTTTCGCCCGGGGCTGATGAGCTGGAGTGTCATGGGCGTGGAGGTTGTGCCATTGCTGGTGACTTTCGCGGTCGTCGGAGCGGGCGTGTTGTTTCTTCGTTACATGGTCAGCGGCCGCGAGATATACGCGGTGGGCGGCAACGAAGAAGCCGCTCGCTTCAGCGGCATCCACGTCGCACGAGCCAAGTTTCTCGTCTACATCATCAGCGGGGTGTGCGCGGGCATCGCCGCCGTTGTCTCGCTCGGGCGATTCGGCACGGCGTCGAGCAACACCGCACAGGGTTACGAACTGGCAGTGGTAGCGGGAGCCGTTATCGGCGGAGCGAGCCTTGCGGGTGGACGCGGCACGGCGTTGGGTGCGTTGCTCGGCACACTAATCATCGCACTGATCGAAAACGGCATCGTCACATTCAGCAACAATCGCGAGTATCGGCTTGGCATCATCGGCGCGGCAATCCTGCTGGCAGTGGCGCTCGAGCGGGTCAGTGCGAGCCGTCGAACCTGAGAGCACTTTTTTCCTTGAGGAGGAATTCCCATGCTTCGCGCCCTGTCTCCGCTGTTCAAGTCTGCATTGTTCCGTTTTGTACTATGTCTGGCACCGACTCTGTTCCTTGCCGGCTGTGACAAGCCCGCCGAAGACATGCCCGCCGGTGCGTCGACCAGGCGTACGGTGGTAATCGGCATCATTGCCAAGAGCCAATCGAACCCCGTCTTTCCCGCCGCCCACGCGGGTGCGATCGCCGCAGCCGCAGAACTCGGTCCCAAGTATGGTGTGGACGTGAAGGTCGAGATTCTCACTCCCACCGAAGAAGACGCGGTGAAGCAGGCCGAGGCGATCGAGTCCCTCACCCGCCGCAAGGTCGACGGCATCGCCATCGCCGCGAGCGAGGCACGTACCGTCACGCCCGCGATCGACAAGGCCGTTGCCGCCGGGATCCCGGTCGTCTGCTTCGACGCTGACATCCCTTCTAGCAAGCGATTCGCGTTCTACGGCACCGACGACATCGACTGCGGCCGAACGATCATGCGCGAACTCTCGGCCGCCATGGGCGGCAAAGGCACGGTCGCCGTCATCGCCGGCAGTGAGGCTGCACCGAATCTGCAAAATCGTCTCAAAGGCGTGAAGGAAGAACTCGCCAAGCACCCCGACATCAAGCTCCTCGACGCCGGTGTGATCTACCATGTCGAGACACCTGAGAAAGCCGCCGAAGCGCTGCAGATGGCCCAGCGAGCCAACCCGCAGATCCAGGGCTGGGCCTTCATCGGTGGCTGGCCGCTGTTCACCAACGACGCGCTGAAGTTCGAGCCCGGCACGATCAAGGTCGTGAGCTGCGACGCGCTCCCAGCGCAGCTCAACTACCTCCGCTCGGGTCACGTGCAGGCACTGATGGCCCAAGACTGCTACGGCTGGGGGACTGAGTCCGTTCGGTTAATCCTCGACAAGGTCGTCCACGATAAAGCCCCCGCAGACCCGCGCGTCATCGCGCCGCTGACCAAGGTCACCAAGGAGAACGTCGAAGCGTTCGCCGGCAGCTGGGACAAGTGGCTAAGCAAGTAAGCGAGCCGCCCGATGATCGAATTGCGTAACATCTCCAAGCACTTCGGCGGCGTGCGCGCGTTGACCGACGTGTCCCTCCGCATCGACCGCGGCCATGTCCACGGGCTCATGGGCGAGAATGGCGCGGGGAAAAGCACCCTCGGCAAGGTGCTTTCCGGTATCCACACGCCGGACACCGGCGAAATCCTGCTCGACGGCAAACCCCATCGCTTCCGCTCACCGGCGGACGCGCTCGCGGCCGGCGTGGGGATGGTCCACCAGGAACTGGCGTTCTGTCCCGACCTTTCTGTCGCCGAAAACCTCTGCATGGGCCACTACCCGCGCCGGCGCGGCCTGGTCGATCGCGCCGCCATGCGGATGCGAGCAAGCCAACTTCTGCAAGAGATCGGCCTGTCGATCGATGTCGACCGGCCAATGCGCGACCTTTCCACCGCGCAGGAGCAAGGCGTCCAGATCGCCGCCGCCGTAGGAACCAACGCACGTGTCATCGTGTTCGACGAGCCGACGGCGTCGCTCAGCGCCCGCGAAAGCGAAGCCCTGTTCGAGCTGATCGGCAAGCTCAAGGCGCGTGGGATCACGCTCATTTACGTCTCGCACCGCATGCCCGAAGTCCTCGCGTTGTGCGACACCATTAGCGTCCTGCGCGACGGCGCGTACGTTGGCGAACTATCCCGCGGACAGGCCACCCACGAGAAGCTCGTCGAGATGATGACCGGAAGGGTGATCAACATGGATCGCACCGGCGGCACGCGCTCCCCCGGCCCCGTACGGCTGGCAGTCCGCGGGCTCTGTTCGCCGGGCAAGTTCTCAGACATCAGCTTCGACGTGCGCGCCGGCGAGATCGTCGGCGTCGCCGGACTGGTCGGCGCGGGCCGCAGCGAAGTCGCGTGCGCCATCTTCGGCCTCGACGCCCGCGCCAGCGGCAAAGTACTCGTCGACGACAAGCCGCTCGAGCTCGGCTCGGTCACACGTTCGATCGGGGCAGGAATCAGCCTCGTGCCAGAAGACCGAAAGCGCCAGGGGCTCGTGCTCTCCATGAGCGTCCGCCACAACACCACACTCGCCAGCCTCGACCTCATCAGCACCGGAGCGATCCTCAACCTCGCACGCGAAGAGTGTGCCGCCAGCGACATGGTCACCCGATTGGGCACCAAGACAGCGTCCATCGACACGCCCGTTCGCCAACTCTCCGGCGGCAACCAGCAAAAGGTCGTCATCGGCAAATGGCTCGCCCGCAGCGGCGCGGTGCTCATCATCGACGAACCCACGCGTGGCGTCGACATCGGTGCCAAACAGGTCATCCACCAACTCCTCGATCGGCTGGCCCGGCAGGGCACGGCCATCCTCATGATTAGCAGCGAACTGCCGGAGTTACTCGCCTCGGCTGACCGCATCCTGGTCATGCGCGAAGGCCGCCTGCTTACCGACGTCCCTAGCGCCAACGCCGACGAGCAAATACTCCTCAGGCTAATGGTCGGAACCGGCGGCACGGCCGCCTGATGAGGAGCGCCTCAGACACGATGCTCGCCGGGCTGGATGCGACGCTCGCTTCGAGGTGCCGAGGAGCTTCCT
>JAUMAF010000292.1:0-4694 GCA_032117045.1 Pirellulales bacterium
GGCGAAGTTGAACTTCTCGACCGATCGCATCAGGGCGACGTTGCCTTCGCTCACCAGTTCGTCGAACGTCCAGGAGGGATCGACGAACTTCTTCGCGATCGACACGACGAGCCGAAGATTGGACGTAATCAGGATCGACTTGACGGTGTCGGCCTCAGTCAGCCAGCCCTCCACCTGGACAATCTGTCGCAGGGTGGCCCGCTTGCGGTCCAGCCGACCGCGGGTCGTGGCGGCGCGGAACTTCAGCCAGTTCATTCGCCGGAAATAGAACTGCTCCTCGTCCTTCGAGAGCAGCCGATTCCGGTACAGACTCGCGAGGTACGGGGTCAAACCCTTGCCGTCGGCCGGCGGTCCGTCGAACTGCTCGAGAGGCACGGCCGCATCGGCCGGCGGCCGGGTCGCCAGCGTCTCGGCGTCGGCTTTGAGAAACTGGCGGCAGGGGATGTAGTCGATTTCCCGCGCGAAGAACGCCTCACGACGAGCCGCACGTGCCGCTCGATCGCGGGCCAGGGCTGATTCGGCGGCCGTCAACCGACCGGAAGCAGGCGGCTTTTTGTGGCGAGCAAGAAGTTTCGAGGACTTCGGGGCGGGAGCGATCACGTTTCACCTCACGGCAGGCGGCCGTTGCGGCCTCCTGAGAGATGAACCGGAGCCGGGCAGGCGGTTTAACCGGCTGGGTCCGCCGAGGGGGCAAAACCGGCGTTTCTCCGGCGTCGCCGGGTGATGAACACACCCACGCCGCTCGCCGCCAGCAGGGCCACGAGACCGGTTGCCGGCTCCGGGACAGCGGCGAGATTCGTCTCAACCCAGGCCTCAGCCAGGCCGTGGGCGGTCTCGAAGTCAATCAACTGCTGGGGCGTCATCGCGTCGGGATCCAGCGCGCCGAACACGAAATACGCAGACTCCGAGGACTGAAGTCCGGTCATCGCGAGTTGGAGCGAGAAGAGATAAAAACCTTCATCGGGAACGAGCCCCCCTTTGTCGATCGACGTGAACAAATGGGTGTGAATCGTGCCGACAGACGCTCCGCTCGACGTGGTCTGAATGGTGTTGCCCGCCACGATGCCCGCCGAGGTGCCGGTGATGCCAGCCGACCAGCCTCCCCCGCCCTGCTTCGTGAGCGTCACAGCGACATCGTTCGCTGCGGGTGCGAAGGCCACCGTGCCCGACCCTCCCCAGTAGAAGAGATTCCGAGTTGCAGCACCGATCGTCAGCGGAAGAAAGCTGAAGGTCAGCGGAGTGCTCCCGGGAAGTGCCGTGTAGACGCCGGCGGGCGTCGTCAACGAGGGATTGTTGAGAAACGCCTGCGTGCTTGCACGGAATCCGGGCTCTCCGGGACTCGCACTCTCATACGGCGCTGGTGACGTGCCGCTTGGCACCACTTCACCACCGAAGACCCGCATTTGATCCGAGGGGACCGTTGCCGTCGTCGCCGCATCGTCATAGCCGCCGAGCACGAGGCCCGTACCATCGCTGGTCACGAACACGTCGTAATGAACCTCCTGGCCGCGACCTACGAGAGGGACGGCCAGGGCGCCGAAAAAGAAGACGGTCATTGGCAGCCGTGCCGACGCGGAGCGGTGCATGTGATGATTCTCCTGAAGGTGAGGGCTTCGATGGCGGGCGCAGGCGAAAGGCCAAAGGGGATCAGATCGCCTATTTTGGCAGGCAGAAGTTGTCGGTAGGAGTCTGCGTGGCGGCCCACTCGTCGATCGTGCCCGAATCGATCAGCGCGACATGCCAGTCCGCGAACAGAAAGTGTGACCCGCCGGTGTGTCGCTCGACCGCGGCATCGGCCTGGATTCGCTCGAAGACGCGCTTTCGCGCCACGTTGAGAGACGTGAACCAGGCATGGTTGTGAACGTGGTCGTTTTCGATGATGGCAGCCTTCTGGTCCGCGATTTCGAAGGCCGCCACGGTCTTCGAGGTGGCCCGCAGTTTGTTGAGATTGGTCACTGCGAGAGCCGGTGGCTCATCAGTCAGATAGGCATTCATCACATAACTCGTCAATCTCTCCTGCAGTCGTTCCGCAGCCTTTTTGTCATCAGGGCAGATGCGGATCGCATCAACGCTCTCCATGAACGGGCCAATGGTGTAGATCCACGATTGGTCGGAATCGTTGGCCTCGTTGTGCGATGTGTCCGGGAACCGGCCCCGGTGGGCGTCGCAGAATTGCCCCATCGCCAGCCCGACCTGACGGAGGTTGCTCGCGCACTGTGTTCGACGCGCGGCGGCTCGCGACGCCTGCACTGCCGGCAGCAGCAGGCCGATGAGCACGGCGATGATCGACACGACGACCAGTAACTCGACGAGGGTAAAACCCCGCCGGAGCGGCCTCGGTTCGTATGTGCGACTGGGTTTCATGTGCAATCCTGTTGCATTTATAGCCGGGGCCATTTCCGTGTCAAGGCGAGCGGGGGTGTCGCGGTTGACATGGTAGAGGAGAGCATCACCGGAGTCCCTTGTACGGACGTTCTTTCATTCGTCGGCCTTGGAACGTCAAGCATCCGGCGGCTCTTCGAGGGGGTGAAACGCGGCCCGATTGTGTCCTCTCAGACGGCAGCGTACTCTGCGAAATCCCGGGGATTCCAGATCGGAGGCCCTGATTTGAACGATGTTCGCAGGCCACGCGAAAAGCAGGACTCAGTCTTTCATGTCCACACCCCGCAAGAACGCCCCCATGACACGAGGGTCGGCCCGAGCCGATCGCCAGCCACTGGACCAGGGGAAGTCACCAGGCGGCCTGCTGTCATCCGGCCTCGTTGATCCGGCGGCCTCCTGGCAGGATTTCCTGATGCGGTTCGCGATCATCGTGCTGGCGGCGCTCTGGATCTATTCCCCTGTCTACCACCCGTTCTTTCCAGCCGACTGGCTCTGGGACGACGATCAGCTGCTGACGGCCAACGCCACCGTCCAGTCGACGACGCTCTCGGCGCTCTGGAAACTCTGGTTCAATCCCGACGGCGCCGATTATTTCCCGCTCAGCTACACGGCGCTCTGGCTGCAGTGGCCGTTCTTCAAGATGTGGCCCACGGGCTACCATCTCACGACCGTCGTGCTCCACATCGTCGGCTCGCTCCTGCTGTGGCGGCTGTTGGCAGTCATGAAACTGCCGGGAGCCTGGCTGGCGGCCGTCCTGTTTGCCGTGCACCCCGTCTGTGTCGAATCGGTGACGTGGGTGTCGGAGTTGAAAAATACGGTCTCGCTGCCGCTGTTTCTGTTGTCGGCCATCAGCTTCGTGAAGTTCGACGATGCCGGCGAGTCGTCACCAACCGCCTCCCGACACTATGTGCTCTCGCTGGTCTTCTTTCTGCTGGCGATGCTCGCAAAGACGTCGGTCGTGGCGATGCCTGTCGTGCTTCTCCTGTATGTCTGGTGGAAGCGGGGCACCGTCACCGTCCGCGACCTCGTGCGAACGGCACCCTTCTTCCTGATTTCGATCGTGCTCGGCATCGTCACGATCTACTATCAGCATGGCCGGGCGATCGGGCAGGAGACGATCATCGTCGGCGGAATGGACTCGCGGATCGCCACCGCCGGGATGCTGATTCTCTTCTATCTGAAGACGATTTTCTGGCCGGTCACCCTCCTGCCGATCTATCCGAAGTGGGAGGTCGACCCGCCGCAGCCCTGGCAGTTCCTCGCCTGGCCGGTGATCGCCGCGGCCGGATGGTGGTTTTGGAAAAACCGCGACACCTGGGGGCGGCACGTCATCTTCGGCGTCGGCTTCTTTCTGCTGATGGTCGCTCCGGTGCTCGGGTTCATCACCATCTCGTATATGCGGATCACGTGGGCCGCCGACCACTTCATCTACCTGCCCATGATCGGTGTGATCGCCCTGATCGCCGCCGGGGTGGCCACGCTCTACGAGCGGATTTCGGCGACCGAGCGGCCGCTGCTGATGTCGGGCACGGCGCTCGTTCTGGCGGTGCTGACGGCGATGTCGTTCCGCTACGCCGGTGCCTGGGTCAATGAGGACGCCCTCTGGAGCCACACCCTCCGACACAACGAGAACGCCTGGCAGGCCCACAACCGGCTCGGCGCCAAGAAGTTTGCCCGTGGCCATGTGGATGACATCAATCCCCCGACCCGGATCGAGAACCGCGGGGCTCTGC
The DNA here is from genome assembly GCA_032117045.1 of Pirellulales bacterium. GTDB lineage: Bacteria > Planctomycetota > Planctomycetia > Pirellulales > UBA1268 > QWPN01. Next base: position 4,116 of record JAUMAF010000292.1, read on the forward strand.
ATCACTTCACGCGGTCCACGGCCCTCCGGCCCGATCTCGGTGAAACGCACAACAATCTCGGCACGGCGCTCTCGGCCAAGGGTCGGATGAACGAGGCGATTGAGCAGTTCAAGGAGGCCTGTCGGGTGACACCGCACGTGCCGGCGATCCATGTGAATCTGGCCAACTCGCTGGCCGCCGGCGGCCGGTTCGAAGAGGCGGAGGCGAAATATCTCGAGTTGATCCAGGGCATGGAGAAGCAGCATGCCGAGGCGATGGAGAACTTCGGCAATCCGAACCTGCCGATCGATCCTTCCATCGCCGCGTTGCTCAACAACTACGGCGTCACCCTGTTCAAACAGGAGAAGAAGGAACAGGCGATCGCGGCCTTCCGCCGGGCGCTGGCCATCAACCCCAACCTCAAGGATGCCCGCGAGAGCCTCGCGGTCGCCACCGGGGAGAAGCCGATGCCTGAAAAGCCCGACGGCCCCGCCCCGACGCCTGCCGCGGGAGTTGCCCCGCAGATCCCCATGAAACTGCCTCAGTCGCCGACGCTCGGCCCGTTGCCCTGAGGCTTGGGTCCGTCAAGCCGATTGGCCG
>JAUMAF010000293.1:0-7484 GCA_032117045.1 Pirellulales bacterium
GATGCCCGAAACGAACGTCCGGCGACGGGGCATGGGCAGCCCCGAGCCGCGCCAGGGCAGCCTGCGGCCTTATGGCTGCGGCCGAGCCTCGCGGCCGATCATGCTGCGAGCCACGTCGACATTCCGTCGCGACGGCTCGTGCTTCGGGTCGCGTTTGAGGGCTTCACCATACGAGTTGACGGCGTCGGCAAAACGTCCCTGCCGCGTTTGGGCGACGCCGCGATTGAACCACGCCCGCACGTCCTTCGGATCATGGCGGATCGCCTGATTGAAGTCGAACTCCGCCTTCCGCGGCTCGCCGGTGTTGAGGTAGGCGAGACCACGATTGAGGTAGGCGAGCATGTAGGTGCGATCGCGACGGATGCTGGAGGCATAGGCGTTGATCGCCTCGAGGGGTCGATCGAGTTCGATGAGGGTCAGCCCCCGCCAGAGTTCGGGACGGGGGTCGTCATAGGCGATGCCCGCCGCGTCCTCGAAGTCCTCGAGGGCGATGCCGTAGAGGCCGAGGTGAAACCAGGCGATGCCACGCCTCAGATAGAGTTCCGAATCCTGGGGATCGATTTCGAGCCCCTTCGAGCAGGCATCGACTGAGCCTTCGAAGTCGCCGAGCCGACGCGACGTGACGCCCAGGGCCAAATAGGCGAGTGTCATCCTGGGATCGAGCTTGATCACCTCGTGAAGCTTGTCCCGCGCCTCTTCGAGTTTGCCGGCCCGGTCGAGCTTCTCGGCCTCGATGAGCAGCTGCTCGGCCGGCGTCGGCTCCCAGGCATCGCTGCGACGGTCCCGCTCCGACATCCCGCGAGAAGCCTCGCCTCGCGGATCGACCCGGGCCCGGTCCGGTCGCCGGCCGGCGGCATCACCGGGCATGGTCGTCTCCGGAAACGGCACGGGCAGTTGGGGTGCTGAACGTGGCGGGGCGGCCTGCTGACCCTTGGGCATCCGGGGCTGCGCTGGGGCCGCCTCGGGCGGAGCCTTCGGGCCGCGTCCAAATGGATTGAGTTCGTCGGCAAAGGGATCGTCTTCGGGCACGCCCTCGGCAGGCAGCCCGCCCCCCTGGGCCATCGTTCTTGCCGGCGTCAGCATGCCCCAGGAGAAGACCACGAGGCAGGCCGTGGCCACGGCGACGAACCGCGAGGAGTGGGAGATCACGAACAGACGGCGATGGTTGTCCGAGTGCATCAGTTCGAACGTGTTTTGCGTAGTCTTCATGTTATGGAAGTATCTCTCTGGAGTGATCGGCATTTCAAAAGCCCGTGCCGGCATGATCTCGCGAGCCTCCGGCGCCGCCGTCATAACCGTCGCAACCCGATGGGTTCGCGCGAGTGACGGCAGCCGTGCGGCCCTCGCTCAAGCCTGTGCCTCGCCCAGCAGGCCTCCGAGCCGCTGTTCGATACCGGATTTGATCTTGCCGGCGAAAAGCCCCGCCATTCCCGGCACCTGGAGTTGAACGATCAGTTCGGCGGGCAGAATCTCCACGCTGCTGTCGATGCTCATGCCCATCACGTCGAGGTTGAGCGCGAGCCGGCCGTCATCCTGCCACGAGGCGTCGATCGCGCCGACCTTGTCGGCATAGTCGTCGCGGGCTCGTACCACCGCCGCATCGAGGCGGCGGCGAACCTCGTCCGGATCGAGGCTGTGAGGAACGCGAACTTCCATCGATTTCACGGTCAGACTCCCGAAGTGACATGGCCCGGAACCACCCGGGCCGATCCGAGTGTACCCACGAGTTGGGCGACATTCCTGCGATCGACACGGCCCATTCGGCCGCCTTCGCAGGCCGCTGACCGCACGCCCAGGATTCGGGCTCCGGAGACGGCGGCGGCGGCGATTTCCGCGGCCGTGAGCCGGCCCGCGAGGGCCACCGACAGCCCCGCTTCCCGGGCCATTTTCACCCAACCATCCACCGTCCGGCCGCCGGCGAGCCCAATCAGGCCGGGGCCCTCCTTGTCGAAGGTGTCGATCAGGAGCGTCGCCGCGCCCGCCTCGGCAGCGGCCGCCATGAGGGCGGGCGGGGTCGGCGCGCCGGCCGTCTGAAAGTCGGCGTAGGCCACCGCCACCAGTTCGATGCCCCAAGGCAAATCATGGGCGAGTCGGGAAAACGCGTCCCGCCACTGCGCCACGTCGAGCCCGGCCGGCCCCGCCTTCACGGCCATGATCCCGGCGCGGCCACGGGGCACCAGATCAGCCACGCGTTGCCCGTGGGATGAAATCGCCCGATGCCCATCGGCCAGTTCGCCGCAGGCGAGCGTGCATGGAGTCCGCGTCGCGACCGCATTCACGATCGCGGCGGCGACCTCGGCGTCGGCGCGACCGAGTGGCCCGCGGGACGGTTCCTTGACATCGACGAGCGCCGCCCCTCCCTCGACCGCCTCGATGGCCTCCTCCACCGAACGCACGCTGACAAGCAATCCGTCGGGCAGACACGGTCGCGGATTCATTGCGGGTCTCCGCTGGAGGGCGGTGGTCCGTTGGCGACCTGCCGCTTCGCCTCCAGCAGCCGCGCCGAGATGCCGCGGACCACCGCGGGCGAGAGCGGCTCGCACCACCGGCCGTCGAACACGATGCTGCCCTCGCTCCACGCCCCCCAGGCTGAGGCCACCGGCCTCGAACTCCACTCAGACGCCCGCTCGGCAAGCCGGATCACGAGCGTGTTCACCCGGCGATCGGCAGCGCCGTCGGCCGCGGGCTCGTCTCCGCCCGGCGGCTGCGATCCCGCAGCGAGCGGCTGCGATCCGGGAAAGACGCACTCCATGATGTCGAGCGGCACCCGGTGCGTGGCCAGCGGCGAGAGTCGCACGATGACCGCCGACCCACTGCGCACGAGGCGGGGCCGGGCGGCCGACCAGGCCAATGCCGTGGCGACCACGACACCCGTCACCGCGGCCCCCGCCAACGGCCAGCGGAGCCACGTCGACAGCGGCACGACGATGGTCGCCGCCACGATGCCTGCCGCCAGCAGGACCGCCGCGAGCAGCAGGCCGGCCGCCGGCCGCACGTTGCCATGCAGCCAGATTTCTGTCGCCACTGCCGATCCTGCGGGCTGATCCGCTTCCGCTGCCATCGATGGTGTCATACGATCTGCCGTCTCGCCGCCGGTCTCAGGAGCCACTCGCATGCACGACGCACCAGCCACCGCAACGTCCCGCGCGAGGCCAGCACCGCCCCGGTTGCCAATGCTGGCCATCGCCGCCGTGGTCGTGGCCTATGGGGTGGCCTCCCTCATGGGCTATCCCCAACATGGTCGTGATTTGCTCGTGCAGTCACAAGCCGCCCACGCCGGAGACCACGCGAACGCCGGCCACGCCGCCGAACCAGTCCATGCGGCGGAGACCGCGGCCCCGCCCCTGGCGACGGTGATTCCGTTCGCCGTGCTGCTGGCGGCGATCGCCATCCTGCCGCTCACGCCCGTGGTTTCGCACTGGTGGGAGCACAACTCCAGTAAGCTCCTCGTCGCCGGCCTGCTGGCAGCGGTCACGCTCACCTTCTATCTCCACTCCCATCGGCATCCGATCGACCTGCACTTTCCCGCGCATGCTCTCGTGCAGCCGGCGGCTGACGGACCGTCGTGGCCCACCATGGGGGCCGTGCTGGCCAACGCGATCCTGGCCGAATACATCCCCTTCATCACGCTCCTATTCGCGCTCTACGTGATCACGGGGGGCGTGCGGATCGAGGGCGACCTCGAAGCCACGCCGACGGTGAATACGGCATTCCTTGCCGTCGGCGGCCTCGCGGCCAGCTTCATCGGCACGACCGGCGCGGCGATGCTCCTCGTGCGGCCGCTGCTCGAAACCAACCGCGAGCGGAAACACGTGGCTCACACGCTGGTGTTTTTCATCTTCGTGGTCTGCAACTGCGGCGGCCTCCTGCTTCCCATCGGCGACCCACCGCTGTTTCTCGGCTATCTGCAGGGCGTCGATTTCCTCTGGACGTTGTCGCTCTGGAAGGAATGGCTGTTTACCAACGGCCTGCTGCTGGCCATCTACTGGCTCTGGGACACCTTCATCGCCCATCCGCGCGAGACCCGCGCCGACCTCATCCGCGACCGCGTGCTGACCAGGAGGCTGCGGTTCTCCGGCCTGTGGCCCAACGTGCTCCTGATGGCCGGCGTGATCGCGGCAGTGGCGCTGCTCGACCCCTCGAAGCCGGTGCCGGGCACCGCCTGGCACCCATGGATCTACCTTCGAGAGACCGCCCTGCTTGCGCTCGTCGGCCTGTCGCTCCTGCTGGGCCCGACCGATGTCCGCCGCCGCAACGGCTTCACCTACGGGGCGATCCTCGAGGTGGCGGCGCTCTTCGTCGGCATCTTCATCTGCATGCAGCCGGCGCTCGCCCTGCTGCACGTTCACGGTGACAGCCTCGGCCTCACCTCCCCGCAGGCCTTCTTCTGGGCCACGGGCGGGCTCTCGTCGGTGCTCGACAACGCGCCGACCTATCTTGTGTTTTTCGAAGCCGCGGGCATCGAGCCGGCCGATGGGCTCTCCGCCGAGGAGGCCCGGCTGCTCGCCGCCGTGAGCCTCGGGGCCGTGTTCCTGGGCGCCATGACCTACATCGGCAACGGCCCCAACTTCATGGTCAAGGCGATCGCCGAGCAATCGGGGGTGAAGATGCCGAGTTTCTTCGGCTACATCATGTACAGTGTGGGGGTGCTGCTGCCGGTGTTCGCCCTGATGGCGTGGATATTCGTGTAGCCGCACCAGCCTCTCGCCTTCCTTTCCACTCATTGGGCCGACGGCAAATCCCCGGCCTCCCCTCCCGATGCACGCCCGCCCCGCCAGCGATTCCTTCGAGGTTCTGACCACCGACTCCCAGGTCCGCGACCTCGTCGACCGTCTCTCCCGACATTCGCACGTCTGCTTCGACACGGAATTCGTCTCGGAGCACACCTACCGCAGCCAGCTCTGCCTCGTGCAGGTGGCCGCCCCCGGCATCCTCGCCGCTATCGACACCCTGCAGGCCCGCGACCTGGAGCCGTTCTGGCGGCTGCTGGCGGAGCCCGGACGCACCACGGTCGTCCATGCGGGCCGTGAAGAGCTCGGCTTTATTCTCCACGCGATCCAGGGCCGGCCCTCGGCCTTGTTCGACGTGCAGATCGCCGCCGGACTCGTCGATCACGACTATCCGGCGGGCTACGCGTCGATCGTCCGTCGATTCCTGAACCTGCCGACCAACAAGGGCGAGACGCGAACCGACTGGCGACAGCGACCGCTGACGCAGGCGCAGCTGGAGTATGCCCTCGACGATGTCCGGCATCTGGAGGAGCTCTGGCGGACGATGGAGGGCAAGCTCGAAGGGCTGGGTCGCACCGACTGGATGCGTCAGGAGATGGCCGACTGGCAGGACGAGGTCGAGGAGTCGTTCATCCGCAAGCGGTGGCGCCGGGTCTCGGGGCTCAACGGACTCTCCCGCCGCGAACTGGCCGTCGCCCGCGAACTCTGGCTCTGGCGCGACAGCGTTGCCGAGCAGCGGGACATGCCGCCGCGGCGGGTGCTCCGCGACGATCTGCTCGTGGAGCTCTGCAAGCGCAAGAGCGCCGACGAGCGGCAGATTTCGGCGATCCGCGGCATGCAGCGGTCGGACCTGCGGCACATCCTCAAGGGCCTCTCAGAGGCGATTGCCCGCGGTCTCGAACTGCCCGATGAAGAATGCCCGGGCGGCGAGCGGCACCGCACACCACCACCGCAACTGGCCATGCTTGGCCAGTTTCTGGCCACGGCCGTCGCGGGGATGTGTCGGCAGATGCACCTCGCCCCCGCGCTCGTCGGCACGTCGTCCGACATGCGGGATCTGCTCGCATTCAAGCTCGGCTACTTCGACGACGAGCGGCAGCCGCTGCTCGCCTCGGGCTGGCGGAGCGAGGTGGTGGGCGGTCTCGTCGACGACCTCCTCGCGGGCCGCGCGGCCCTGCGCATCGGCGATGTTCGCGCCCACGACCCGCTCGTCATCGAGCGGTGGGGCGGCCCGGACTCGGTCAACCGCTGAGCCGGCGGGCGATTTCTTCGAGCGGCACGCCCTTCGTCTCGGGCATCATGGTGACCGCCCACGCCAACTGCAGCACCATCATCCCGCAGAAGAACCCAAACACCTGGCTGGGCGGAAAGTGGGCGACGACGGCCGGAAACACGGTCGTGAGCGCCGCCGCCATCACCCAATGGGTCGCGCAGCCGATCGCCTGGCCGGTGGCCCGAAACCGGTCCGGAAAAATCTCGGAGATGAACACCCAGATCACCGCCCCCTGCCCGACGGCGTGCGCCGCGACGAAGGCAAAGATACACGCCGGCACGATCGTCTCATGACCCGTGGCAAACGCCCAGGCACACAATCCGAGCGAGAGGATGTAGCCCAGCGATCCGATCACCAGCAGCGTCCGCCTGCCAAGCCGGTCGATGAGCCAGAGGCCGACGAACGTAAACACGAGGTTGGTGACACCGATGCCGATCGACTGGAGGAGCGCCGCCTTCTCCCCGAGCCCCGCCATCTCGAAGATCCGCGGTGCGAAATAGAGCACGGCATTGATGCCCGAGAGTTGATTGAAGAGGGCGATCAGAAAGGCCAGGAGAATCGGACGCCGCAGACCGGCCAGGGAGCTTGCTTCCCGACCGGCAATCGCCGTGGCCTTCTCGAGGCGATCGGCCTCACGCGCGAGATCCTGGGGCGTCGCTTGTGGCTCCATTGTCTCCATTGTGGAGAGCACGTCGACCGCATGGCGCCGATTGTCGCCGCCGCCTTGGAGCAGCAGCCACCGCGGGCTCTCTGGAATCGTGAGCGTGGCGAGGGTGTAGGCCAGGGCCGGGAAGGCCTCGGCGCCGAGCATCCACCGCCAATCGTTCGCCACACCCTCGAGCAGGTAGTTGGAAAAGAACGCGGCGAGGATGCCGAGCACGATGTTGAGCTGAAAGAGGCCTGTCAGCCGCCCGCGGGTCGCTGGTGGCGCGATCTCGGAGATGTAAAGGGGCGACGCGACGGTCGAGATGCCGACCCCGAGCCCGCCGATGAATCGAGCCACGGTCAGGGCCCAGACGTCGTGGGCGAGACCGCTCCAGACGGCCGACACGAAATACAACACGCCGACCCAGACGAGCGTCGGCTTTCGTCCGAGCCGGTCGGATGGCCAGCCCCCGAACATCGCCCCGAGCACAGTGCCATAGAGGGCCGATGCCATCGCCATCCCGTGGACCCACGGGCTCAGGCCCCAGAGGTTCTGGATCGTCCGCTCGGCGCCCGAGATGACGACGGTGTCGAACCCGAAAAGAAAACCGGCGAGCGCCGACACCAGCGACCAGACGACGATACGGTTCATCGGATGCCAGGTTCTTCCCGCCCGGCCCTCACACCTCGACCGCCTGCGCATGCTCCACGCCACAGCCATTGGAGCTGGACGAGATGATCACCGCGTCTCCACCGCTGTCGAATCCATCGGGCTTCCCGAGGGCTCCCGGGGCACTCACGACGCCGTCCAGATTCCCCCGATCCCGCGATCGGGG
>JAUMAF010000294.1:0-899 GCA_032117045.1 Pirellulales bacterium
GTGCAGGTAATCGGCAATGCCTCGGAACGAGCGGCCGTCGAGCGTCAGGCTGGCCTTGCACTCCACCGGCACGGTCTTCCGCTTGCGGGTGACGAGAAAATCGATCTCTCCACCGGAAGGCGTTTTCTTCCAGCCGCAGAGCGGGGCGCCGCCTCGGGCAAGTTCGACCGCCACCTGATTCTCCAGGCCGCCACCGAGCGGCCCCCGTGCCGCGGCCGACCGCGTTCGGAGCACGTTGATCGACGGCATGCCGAGCTCCCGAAAATGCCGCAGCAGCCCTGTGTCAAACAGATACCGCTTGGGCAGATAGGCGTGGCTCGAATCAGGGGACGGGCCTTTTTGGTCGGACCGCAGCACGAGATGCCAGGCCTGCAGCCTGGCAAACACCTCGTTGATCCGTGCATTGATCGTGGTGCCGGGCGCGGGAATCACCGTCGTATTCTTCGACGGACTCCCGACGAAGTTGGCGACGCTGCGGAAGCAGGCGGTCACGATGTCGGCATCCCGCTCGCCGAAAATGCGGATGAAGTCCCGCTCGTAATCAGCGGCGATCTGGGCGAGCAACTCTCGGTGGTCGTGGCCGGCGGTATGGGCGAGAACCGCGGCGGGAAGACCGCCTGTCCCGAGAAAACCATCGAAGAGTTCCAGCAGACGTTCGTGCCTCGCAGGGGTCACCGGCAATTCATCGCCGCGCACGAACGCCGCCAGTGGGCTTTCCCCCACGGCCACGAGATACTCGGAGAAATTGAAGGGGGAAACCACCAGCTGCTGAACGCGGCCTACCGGATACCGAACGTCGTCGCGAAACAGCCGGCTCAGCGTCGAGCCGGAAAGAATGACGGTGGCATCCCGCCAGTCTTCCTTCATGAACCGGACAAATCGGCCGAGTTGGCGGCTTT
>JAUMAF010000294.1:909-5998 GCA_032117045.1 Pirellulales bacterium
GGATCGCGTCGCGGCCGGGGCTGAATTTCAGGCGATCGGCGAGCACCTGTTCGAACTCGGCGAAGTCGCGGCAGCCATCGATGAGCGACCGGAGCCTCGGATCGCGTTCGAGGTTGGCACTGCATGTCTTCTTGCCGGAGGCGGCGATGGCATGGTCGACGAGGCAGGTCTTCCCGACCTGACGGGCGCCCTCGACGAGAAGCACGTTTTTATGCCGTTCGCGACTGCGGATAAACCCAGCCACAGCGGGTTCGAGCGTTCGCGGGATGTATGACATACGGCTATTCTTTACGCATATCCGGCGAGAATAGCAATACCTGGAGCCTTGCCGGGACAACGGGTAGCCCGGCCAATGGCACCTTCTCGAGCGATTCCAAGCGGGTGATCGGTTTGTGAGTCGCGTGCCTCGTTCTCCTGAGTCCCAGAAGGGCTCTCCCGAAACGCCCACCTTGCCGCTGAAGCGGGGTTTTTCTTGCGTCGGCGCGGAGTATCTCCGAGTCCGGCGGCCTCGTGGCTTTGTCGTGACCCGGCGTCCGGCCGCGGTCAGAGGCTGTGGATATCGATCGCGGACAGCTCGTCAGGCGCACGCCGGGCACTCGAGCGGAAACTCCTCCCCCACCCGCGCCATGAGTTTCGCCCAGGCGATCCGGGACGTGTCGTGCGACCGGGGCTTCGCCTGAGCGTCACAGCAGGCTCCCGTGGCGTGACCGTCGCCCCCATGCCCGCCGGCAGCGGCGTCGCGCTGCTTGCCGACATTCCCGACCGCCAGAGCGGCGACGGCCGGCCGCAGCGGGTGGTTCGGCGCGAAGACGCCGTGATACCTGTGCCGGTGTCTCCGCGGCTGCGGGATCAGATCCGCAAGCCGATCCAGGTTGTATTCCGGCGGCAGGGCCATCCCTGGCCCCTGCCGCCTTGGGCGGTCGCAGCCAAAGCCAAGGTTTGGCTGGACCGCCGCACCGGCATCCTGCCGGCAAACGGCGTGAGTTCGAAGACGCCGTTGGCCCCAGGCCGCGTCAACTTGCGGCCGCGCCCGACCCAGTTGGCCGCTTTGTGTCTGGGCAGGCCGGCGGGGGTGACTTTCTGTAAGGATCCGGCCGGCCCCGCGTCTCCTTCAGCAGACACCCCAGAGGTCTCCGGAGCCCGCTTCATGAATGCTTGGCCTTCGATCGTCGAATCCCACGCCGGGCTGGTCTGGCAGACGATCCGCCGGCTCATCGACCACGAAGAAGATGCCGCCGACTGTTTTCAGGAGACCTTTGCCGCCGCCCTCGCGGCCAGCAATCAGCAGATGGTGCGGCACTGGCCGGCATTTCTCGTGCGCATCGCCACGAATCAGGCGTTGGATCGCCTGCGGAGCCGGTCCCGTGAGCATACGCGGGTGACGCACGACCATGATTTCGGCCAGACCGCCTCCCGCATACCGGAGCCAGCTGCCGTTGCTGAAGAACGTGAGCTTGTGGACCGGCTCCGACACGCCGTGGCCACGCTTCCAAAGGACCAGGCCGAGGCGTTTTGGCTGGCGACCTTCGAGTCGCTGCCGCATGCCGAGATAGGCGCCAGCCTCGGCATCACTGCCAACCACGTCGGCGTGCTGCTGCACCGTGCCCGCCGTGCCCTCCAGTCATTCGTTGCCCCTTCCATTCGCGTCACAGAGGAGCCCTGATCATGTCGTTGAATCATCACGCCGATGCGGGATCGTCGCTCGATCGCGCGATCGAGGCCACCCGGCGGCTGACGGCCGCGCCACACGTTCCTCCTCACGTCGTCGCGCGGGCGAGGAACCTCGCGGCATCAGGGCACACGGTGCCACGGCCCGTGGAGCCGGCTCCGCCGTCCCTGGCCGCACCGCACGGCTTCGGCGGGAGCCGTCGAACGCTGCTCCAGGTCGCGCTGACGCTGGCCCTCCTGGTCGGCGTGGGCGTTGCCGCCACGCTGAGCGGACTGCTGCAGCCGACGTCGGCATTCGCAGCGGCGGTAGAGCAGGTGCGAAAGATGTCGGTCGTCCGGTTCGTGTCTGAGGTGAACTATGCTGGTAGCGTTTCGCGTTTTACGCAGATCCAAACTGCCGCCGGTATCACCCGGCTGGAAATGGGAGGTGACGCAGGCGTGGCGCTCGTGGACAGCCGTGCCGGCACAATGGTGCACCTCGTCCCGGCCGAGCGAAAGGCATTTGTCAGCCAGACGGAGCGGGCAGATCGGCCCGATCAAGACCTCTTCAAGTATTTCGAGGCGATCGCGCCCAACGATGGCCAGCCGCAGGGCCGCGAGCGGGTTGACGGTATCGACACGGAGGTGTTCAAGGTCACACAGGGCGGATCGACGCAGACCTTCTGGATTAATCCGGCGACCCTCCTGCCGGTGCGGATGACGCAGCAATTCGACATGAGCGGCAGTCTCATGACGATCACGATGAAGGACTTCGAGTGGGATCCCGAGGTCGATCCGGCACTGCTGGTCGTGGCTGTCCCCGAGGGCTATGCCCGCTCCGACCTCAACCCGGCTGCCCCGGCCGCTGAAAAGCCGGTCGCCGTGGACGAGACGGCTGCTGGCGTCAACCCGGCTGCCCAGGAACCGGCCGCCACGGAACCGGATGCCGCCTTCGCTGACTTCTTCCGGCTGTGCAGCGAGGTGGATGCCGGTCGGCTGCCCGACGATTTGTCACGGGCGACCGTGATGGCGATCACCAAACGGATCACTGAGGATCCGAAGTTCGCCGCCAAGAAACACCGGATGGGGGCTGCGGCCGGGAGCCTGTTCGGCGTGCAGATCGGCCTGGGGATGACGGGTGAGAAACTGCACTACCTCGGCAAGGGCCGCCGGGCCAACGACGGCAAGGGCATCGTCGCCTGGTACACCGTCGGCAAAACGACGACGGCGATCAACGACGATTTCTCGACCCGGATCATCGCCCCGAACGACGTGCCCGCTCTGCCGAAAGCTGAGTAGGTGGGCGACGGTCAGTACCACTGACCGGGTTGGATTTCCTGTACCAGGGGATATGAGGGTTCAGGAACAGGGTTGACCAAGGGAACCAGCGTGTGCGGCTGGAGCCGAGGAGTTTTTCGAGCGGCGCGACCGCCCGCACGACGAGCGTGTCGAACCGCCCGGGCCCGCTCGCCCGCGCGGGGAGGAGTGTCTGCGCCGCCCTCTTCCCCACGCTTTCGCAGAGTTCGACCCGCAGATCGGGCCGCATGATCGCGAGCAATACGCCTGGCACCCCACCGCCCGTCCCCACGTCGAGCACCCGCTCGCCGCGGGCCAGGTGTGGGAGCAAGGCCACCGCGTCGCCGATGTCGCGGGAGAAGTCGGTTGCAATCGAGGTGCGGTCACGGGTAGCCCGGCCAATGGCACCTTCTCGAGCACTTCGAAGCGGGTGATCGGTTTGTGAGTCGCGTGCCTCGTTCTCCTGAGTCCCAGAAGGGCTCTCCCGAAACACCCACCTTGCCGCTGAAGCGGGGTTTTTCTTGCGTCGGCGCGGAGTCTCTCCGAGTCCGGCGGCCTGGCCGCTTTGTCGTGACCTCGCGTCCGGCAGCGGTCAGAGGCTGTGAATGTCGATCGCGGGCAGCTCGTCAGGCGATGACTGGAAGACGTCGCGGTCGAAAGTGCACCTGCACGAGTTCGCCCCAGTCGGTGGGCGGCCCGCGAGCCGGCGAGATCGGCGGCGGCTCGAGCGGTTCGCCCAAGTGGGCGAGAATCTTCCGGATCGGGCCCGACTCCGTGATGAAAGCGATGAGCCGGATGTCGCCCCCGCATGCTGGGCACTCGAGCGGAAACTCCTCCCCCACCCGCGCCATAAGTTTCGCCCAGGCGATCCGGGAGGTGTCGTGCGAGTTGGGCTTTGCATGAGTGTCAAAACAGCCTTTCGCGGCTTGCCCGCCGGCCACAGGCCCGCACCGCGTGCCAATGTTCCCGACGGCCAGCGCCGTGACGGCCGGCCGCAGCGGGTGGTTCGGCGCGAATACTCCTGGCTTGCTTCACGGCGGCATGGCCAGCCATGGCTCCTGCCGCCTCTGGCGGTCGGAGCCAAAGCCGAGGTTTGGCTCGACCGCCACGCCAGCCTCCGGCTGGCCGATGCCGGTGCTTCCGCGGCGGCACGAGATCGGCCAGCCGATCGAGGAACTCAAACGGCGTGAGTTCGACGACGCCATTGGCTCCCGGCCAGGTGGACTTGCGGTCGCGGCCGGGCCCGACCCAGTTGGCGGCCTTGTGCCGGGGCATCACGTAGCGGATGCGGGTGATGCGGCGGTCGGCGTCGCGGATCACGGACAGCCGTTCAATCGCGAAAGGCGGCCGGGCGCAATACCGCAGGAGATGCTCAAGCGACTGAAAATAGCCCGGCACGTCGCGGTCGATGAGCGTGATCCGCACACTCGCATCGATGGAAAACCCGCTGTTCTCCCAAGCGAGCATGTCGGCGGCGGCCGCGAGCAGCAGCCGCTCGACCTCAGCAAGAAAGATCTTCGTGAGCCCTGCGACGGCTTGGGGGCGGTCGGCGAGCATGCCGCGCAGTCGCGAGCGTGAGCGCCTCCGCTTCGGCACCGAAATCACCCACTGCCGTACGGGGACCGGCGGAATGACGTGATCGGCGAGGTGTGCGGCGGTCTGTGCCATGTGGCGACCGTTGCAGGATGGGCAGACGCCCCGTCCCTTGCAGGAGAAAGCGACGACGAACCCCTGGCCGCAGCCCGTGCACCGGGCGCGGGCAAATCCGAAGCAGAGGATGCCGCACTCGAGATAGCCACGGAACTCCTCCTCGACGTAGCCCGGCACGGGCCGCTCGGCGTGGTCCCGCGACTCGAGCCAGCTCTCGAGGTTCTCGGAGACGACCTTGTAAAGCGGCGTCTTCTCTGGCCTGCGGCGCTCGTAGCGGCGGGCGGGACGACCGGCCCACGGGGTGCGACCGGATGGCCCGGCGTTTGGTCCGGTTGCTCGCGACGGTGTGCAGGTCGTGACCACGACGCGGCTCGCAACCCGGCGGTTCCCCACCAGAAATGACGGGCGCGGCGGCGTTCAGGGGCAAAGGCGATCCCGAGTGTGGCCGCGCGCGGCCAACAGCGGCAGCCTGCAGGGCCGGGCCGGGCCGGGCCCG
>JAUMAF010000295.1:0-37710 GCA_032117045.1 Pirellulales bacterium
CCTTTGCCTTGAAGACCTTGCCGTCGTACTGCATCACGTTAAGAGGACTGACGGCGCTGATGTAGTTGCGAACGTGTGACAGGTCGCTTTCGATCATCAGTTGATTAACCAGAGCTGATCCGTTGGACGAGCCCATGATCGTAAAGTTCTTTGGATCGACGTTGTCCGCTTTGGCCAGCTTTTTAACAATCGCTTCAATGAATTCGCAATCATCGGCTTTGGATCGCTCGGCAACAATGTTCCAACTCTCGCGATAGCCCTGCGGAAACACTGTGATGTACTGCGACGCAACGGTCTTGCGGTGTCGGCTGAATCCACGCACGGCTTCCCGTGCGTGACCGCCGTTACCGTGTAGGAAGATGAAAACCGGAAGCCTATTCTTCCCTGTGTGTTCGGGAACATGGACGTAATACGGACGCCGAAAAGCCGTCTCCTGTGACCACGACTGAGTAATGACGTACTCGCCCGTGGTGACGGGACCGGAAGCGACAGATCTAGTCGGAGCAACGGCGACAAAAAATGCAGCCATACAGAGAGATTGAAATTGCATTTTATGGTTTCCGAGCATTCGTTAGGGATATTCCTGCCGTACTTCATCGTCATTGCAGTCAGATATGCTTTGGGCTGCCGAACGACCCCGATCAGCGGCTCGCGACCAAGGGGCTAGCCACTTCGCTGGATTCTATCGCGAGACCACTGCATCGGTTGGTTCGGCAGTCGCTTGCTGCAGGCCTAAGGCGTGCCTGGCCCGTGACACGAGCCCTGCATCTTGGCTCTCAGCGATCACATTATTGAGCACTTGGATTGCCCGTGCATCACGAGGCTGTAGACCGAGTTGATGGATTGCCACGCGGCGCACTCTTGGGCTGGAATCGTTTAGCACTCGCTCGATCAACGCCGCCACGACATCGATGGATAGCGGCTGCACTTTGCACCTTTGGCATCCAACCGCATGGATGGCATGCCTACGCACCAGCGGAGAGGCATCATGAAGAGCCCGCTCAAGTGATTTGCAGCATCGCTCATCAGCAAGGTGATCCATAAGAGCAACGCAGGCAGCCCGCACTCTCGGGCGACTGTCTGATACTCCCGCAATCAACGTCGCTACGGCTCGAGAGCCTTCGTTGAACAGGCCAGTGAAGGCCTTCTCACGAATGGCCCATACTTCGGAATCCAGCGATAGGAAGTACCGATCGTCGCTCGAATTCATGACTGAGGACTCCTGCCGAACGGTTGAGATCAATGGCTCGCGGCCACAGGACGATCCATCACCGACGACGACTCCTGCGAGTCCATTGCATCGCGTGGTTAGCCCTGGCGTCGGAGCAATAGGTCATACTCCGCATGGCTCCCGATCCAAATCTAAACGAACTCTCCGTCGCGCTCGATTGCCAGCGCGCGATAATGCGATCCTACGCGGACCGACCAAAGCCGTCCGATCCGCTTGAAATGCAGGGACGGATGACGCGGATCCTGAAGAAGCAACTTATAGCCACGGTCCGCCAGTTGCCGAAGTTCGTCCGGCAAAGCCCGATAGTGACGCCAGAAACGCGGGCTTGCTCGATGCTTCATCGATCAGTGCAGCGGCCGGCATCCAAGTCATCGAGGGCTTCTTGGACCAGCCAATCAAGCCGCCCTGCCGCATCATCAGCGGCGATCTGGCGATCCCATGCAGCCGCATCAAACTCCGTGTACCAAGCGCGAAACGCCGCCATCTCATTGGGCGACAACTGCTGAATCGCGGCTTCGATTTCTTCGACGGTACTCATGGACGTCAGTATATCTGCCAGGGCCTTTGCCGCCAACGGTCGGTCTCTGGGCTAACGACTAAGTTGAGCAGCTCGCGACCGATCGGCTCACCATGCCGCCGGACGCTGTCGCGAGTCTGCTCCGACGCCTGGTTCGCCACGCACTTGGAGTTTATCCCCGTGATTGCCAGGAAGAGGGATCTCGAGCGCCGTGGAGGACAGCCAGCACCTCGACACGATCTGCGAGCACGATGAAGTAGACGATATAGCGGAACTGCTTCAGCCTTGCGGCACGCACATCTTGCCAAACCTTGCCATGCAACTCCGGCATCTTCTCGATGCGTGCAAGCACTTCCCGAACACGGGCAAGCAGCTGAGTTCCGAGGCCAACACGAACTGCCTCAAGCTGATCGCGGGCCTCCTGGACATCGACCTCTGCTTCGTGCCGCAGGATTACCCGCAGACTCACGAACCACCTTCAAGCCGCTCCAGCACTTCCCGCCACGGCTTGCCGACGCCGGGGGATTCTGCGGCACTAGCGCGGCGTTTGGCGAGTTCCGCAACGTGCCAACCAGGAACGTCCTGCGGTTCGACCTGATCCGGCAGGCTATCCCAGATCTGTTCAATGAGATCGAGACGATCTCGCACGCTCAGGCGATCGATGCCCAATGAATCGATGCGAACGGACACGCGTTTTCTCCTTGACGGACGGTGAACCAACGACCGTAGTCTATCGACTAGGCACGGAGTAAAAAAACGTCGGGGCGCCCCAGCGTTGGCGGCCAATCCAATCGGCGAACGACAAAGTTGATCAGCGGCGGATCATGGGCATGGCCTTACCGCGGGACACAAGCCGCCGTCTGATCCATCGCCTGGTTAGCTGGCCTTGGCAGACACTCGGGGCGCTGGGGCACCACGAAGCAGTCCTTCGACGCTGAGATCCTCGTCGATTTCGGGCCAGTGAATGCCGTACCCTGCGCCCGCGATGAAGCAGTTGGATCGCTGCTGCGGGGTGGCATGCAGAAGGCGTGGGTACCACGCCAATGGCGCAGAGATTATTCGGCCGTCGGCCAGTTCCACGACGACGGAGTCCTCATTGCAACTGGCCCGCATGATCCGCTCACCCGGGTTCGCCATGGACTGCCTCCCATTCCTTCAGGTTCGTGTAACGTCTCTTCTGTAAATCACCGGTATGGGCCTGCTCGAGTCGAGCGTAGCGAGACGAGGGCAGGCCCATACCGGCCGCCAGTTTGAAAAGGCGGGTCATCGAGGCTTTCTTGGAAGTGTCACCTCACCAAGAAGGAACCCGCGATGACCCACCAAGAAGAATGTACGGTGCTCGACGAACTCACGAACCTGCTCATTGAGCACGGCCCGTCCGCCATGGCGTCCGCTCTCGCCACACTCATGAATCACGCCATGCAGATCGAGCGAGAGCAGACGCTTCAAGCCGAGTCTCATCAGAGAACTGACGACCGTCAAGGCTACGCCAACGGATTCAAGCCCAAGACCATTCGCACCCGGGTGGGCGAGGTCGTCCTGCGGATCCCACAGACCCGCGGCTACCACGACGCCGAGGGGCGGCCCTTCTACCCCAAGAGCCTTGAACGGGGCGTCCGGAGCGAACGGGCCATGACGCTGGCCGTCGCCGAGATGTACGTCCAGGGCGTCAGCACCCGGAAGGTTACGGCCGTCGTCGAGCGGTTGTGCGGGCTCGAAGTCACCTCCACGCAGGTCAGCCGGGCTGCCGCCGAGCTCGATGAGCAGCTGGCCGCTTGGCGGAACCGGCCGATCGGCGAGGTCACCTACCTCATCCTCGATGCCCGGTACGAGAAGATCCGCCACGGCGGGGCCGTCGTCCCCTGTGCCGTCCTCACGGCCATTGGCGTCTCGCCGGATGGCAAGCGATCCGTCCTCGGCTGCAGCGTCGAGCTCAGCGAGGCGGAGCACCACTGGCGGACCTTCCTTCAAGGCCTCCTCGCCCGCGGCATGCGGGGCATGAAGCTCGTTGTCAGCGACGATCATGCCGGGCTCAAGGCAGCTCGCTCCGCCACCCTCCATGGAATCCCCTGGCAGCGGTGCCAGTTCCACACCATCCGCAACGCCGTGGCACACGTCCCCAAGGCCTCAATGCGGGCTGACGTCATTCAGGACCTGAAGCGAGTCTTCAACGCCGACGACGCGGCAGAGGCTGACCGACGACTCAAGGAGATGGTCACCCGCTACCAGAAGCCAGCTCCAGGCCTCGCCGACTGGCTCGAGGTCAACGTCCCAGAAGCCCTCACCGTCCTCGGCTTCCCTCCGGCCCACCGCCGGAGGCTCAGAACCACGAATGGACTTGAACGACTCAACAAAGAGATCAAACGCCGCACACGAGTCGCCACGCTGTTCCCCAACGAGGCTTCGCTGCTCAGGCTCGTATCAGCAGTCCTCAGCGAGATCAGCGACGACTGGGAAACCGAACGGTCTTACCTGAACATGGAGGCCTGCTGACCCGCCTCATCATCCAGGTATTTACAGAAGAGGGGTTGCTTTATCTTCCTTCAGCAAATCATCGACGCGATCCTCGATCAACCGTTCGATGTCACGTAATTCCGGAGCTTTTGAATCCAAGATTACTCGCCAAGGTAACGGGCGACAACCAAAACTTGCAGGATGCCTGATCGCGATCGATGTGGACGTGCGCGGGCTCGTTCGACTCGTGCGAGAAGAAGTAGACGCGATACGGGCCGCTCCGCAGCACAGTGGGCATCGGGCGTCCCTCCTCTGACTACCTCGAGGCGATGGGAAGACAGCCACACCGGGCTGTCATCCGTCCGATATGGGCGAACGAAAAAGCTGAGCAGCTCGCAGCCAACAACTTCGCCCTACCCCACGGAGTGAAGGCGAGTCGCTTCTTTGAGCAAACTTGTTTTCTTCTCCGGCCGCTCGACCTCAGGCCACGGCTCCCCTGTGACTGAAATCCCCGAAGCACCACACCGATGCAGCAGACTCGCAGTAGCAGCAGATCCTGATGAGGCGGCGACACCCGCCGGTCGGCACGTCCGCCGAGCCCGGGACGTCGATGGAACGTGTACAGAATAACAGGTGACGGGGCGGAGTCAACCAGAACGTGCTCAGCCGTTGAGGGCCGGTTGCTGATGACGCAGGGGGGGTGATTCGGTATAGGGTGCGGGGGTGGTCGGTCGCACTCGGGGAGCGGCCGCAGTTCATGCAGGAGCCAGCCCGTGATCTCGTCGCCTCGGCCCGTTTCGCTCCCGGTTGCCGCCGTCGCACTTGGCCTCGTCGTGTGGCACGCACCGCCGGCCCCGGCGGCAACGCCGACTGCCCAGGAGGCGCTCCTGCTCAAGCCGCGGCAGCCCGACATCGACTGCGACCGGCCGACGAACGACGAGGCGGAGACAGCCACGATCAAGCAGGAAGCCTTCGAAGGCTTCCGTGCGCTGGTCGTGCGGACGGCCGACGGCCGCATCCTGCGGGTGTTCGCCGACACCGATGGCGACCGCGTCACCGATCGCTGGAGCTACTTCAAGGATGGCAGCGAAGTCTTCCGCGAGATCGACGGCCCTGACCACGACCGGAAATCCGATCAATGCCGTTGGTTCAACGCCGGAGGGACACGCTGGGGCCTTGATCCCGACGGTGACGGCACGGTGGATGCCTGGAAGACGATCTCGGCCGAGGAGGCCACGGCGGAGATCGTGACGGCCTTGGCCCGGAAGGAGACGGGGATCTTCGCCCGGCTGCTGCCCACCAAGGCCGAGCTCCAATCGGCAGGGTTCACCGGCGAGCGGCTCGACGACCTCACGCGCCGCGTCACTGCGGCGCGAGCCGACTTCCTGCGGTTGGCGGCGACGCAGACGATCATCGGCCCCGACGCGGTGTGGACGAGCATGCGCACGCCCCGCGGCCCGGGCTTGCTGCCGGCCGGATCGCCCGGCCTCGCCCGCGAGGTGATGGCGTACGAAAACGTCACGGCCCTCGCCGATTCCGCAGGCGGGCCCGTCGAAGTGATCGTCGGCACGTTGATTCGCTGCAGCGATGCCTGGCGGCCGATCGACGCCCCCCGGCTTCCAAACCGTCCGGCAGGCGTCGCTGCCGAACCGGACGAGACGACGGGTTTCGTTTCCCCGGACGGCGAGCCGATCCGCCGCGCAACGCCGCGGCCGTGACCGGCTGACGAGCACCCTGCGATGCGTTTCGACGATGATCGTTGTGGCCTTGACGGCGGCACCACCCACCGCCGCGATGACGTGACCAACGCCGTCGCCGAGGGTCTGACCCGCACGATCATGGCCATCACACGTCAGGCTGGGGGCTCCCGTAGCGTCGCGAACTTCAAGGACGTGATCCACCTCTAATGCGGCGGTTTACGGCTCGACGCATGACGAACCCAGATTCACCCTTTTCTGCTCACGGCCCGCGTCGTGTCCGTTTTTGCCTCGTTGAATGACACCCCGGGGCACCATCACCTTCGCTGGGCAGTTTCCCACGAGGACCGGCACCAAGGCTTACTGGACCGCTCGCGCCGTGGCAGACTATTCGCTGGCGGCCAGGTCCAATGGACCTCACCGCAATTCCGCAATCCTGGATAAACCGATGCGAGTCGCAACGCCTCAGTCGAAGGACCTAACTTGCCGGTTTCAGGACGGGCACTTCGTGCCTGCACATACCGGTGTTGTCGCACCGGATGCGAGTCATCCCCAACGATGGTACTGCACTTCTATTGCCGCGGTAGTCAGATACCAAGTGCACGACCTCGGCTTGAATTGCAACTATTTCTTTTTTTCGCTGCGAGTCAGGCTTGGGGGGGACAATGCGCGTGTAACCGATTTGTCTCTCGTAAATGGGGCCGTGACAGATGGTCAACTCTGGCATGTGTCCTTCGACGATGCACAGAGCACCCACCACTTGTGCGGAATCATTCGTTACGACGGAGACAGTCTCACACTTTATGTGAATACTAATGGTATTGGCACGATACACTTTGAGGTCGAGGAGCTAAGGTTATGGCCCGTCACGGATACGCCCACGCAAATCGCGGTAGTCGTGGATCCTTGGGTGGAGCGCAGTCAGCCTGAATGGAAACAAGATTATATTTGGTGGTTCCTCGATCTTCTTGATCGTTTAGCTCAAGCGGGTGCGGCCTTCACGCCGCATTTCGTCGTGGGGGAGGGGCATCGTGCTATGCTCGCGCGCGAGCAGGCGCGCATCGAGTGCCTCGGCGGAACGTTTTCCGTTGTCTCGCTGGCTGACCTTAGCGCGATATCGCCAAGCATGCGCGAAGGAGTGCGCCTGCAACGCGCAGCGCAAATTTACCCCCATGAACTGCATCGCGCTGCGGCGATTGTGGACCTCTATCGCCGTCATCTGCCCCCCGATACTGCGCTCGTACTCTCCACGAGCGAAAATCAGCGACTCAAAGAGGCCTTACCCGATGCCACGATTCTGTTTCGCGACGCCATCTATTGTCGCGCGCCATTTCCTGATGAACTCACAAATTTCGATCATGTCGGCCTTTACCATCAGTCAAGCCTAGGTGAGCTATGCTCCGGAACGGCGCCGCGCGATTTGCCCGCGTCAGTCGTTAGCCGGTTCTTACCGAAAGACCCAACCATTGCCGCGCTGCTCGCACAGCATGGATTGGATGGGGCCCCATTTCTTCTGCTGCCATTACAGGATTCCTCGCACTACAACTTTTTCGATGAAGGCCCTTTCCACGACCAAGCGGATCTACTAATTGCGGCTGCCAGTCGTTTTCCGGCGTACCGCGTCGTTGTCACCCAGCATCCAGACAAGCAGGAGATGTCCCCCGGACAGATTCAATCGCTCGCCACCCTCTTACCAAATGTCTGCACTCTACCGGCGATCGCCGGGCTACCGAATCTTTCGGCTCGCCTACTGCCTTTCGCCCACGGCCTTATTGCTCTCTCTACCGGGCTGATCTACCAGGCGATACTTTGTGATGTACCCGTGCATTTTATGGGCCATCACGCGCTCAAGAACGTGCTTACCACAACAAGCCGATCCTCCGAGGCCGCATGGCACCTACTTACACGGGTGTTTTATTCCTACGCATATCTGCATAACGGGCGATGGTTCTGGAGTCGGCTCCTTACACACGACCTGTATCGTGCGGGAGCGTTGCCCAAAACGGCGTTCACCATCGATATGCCCGACGCCCTATTTGGGCGACTGGAGGCAGCCTATCGGCCAATTGCGGTACAGTGCCTCAGCGCACTACCTGCCGCTCCGCGCAGAATCTTTTTAGGCAATGACACCTCGGGTGGGCACGCAGGATCGCGTGCTGTTATGTATGGTCTTGAACATGCGATTTCACGAGCGGGCGGTGCGATTACTGGGCGGCACATCTGTGGGAGCAGCGATATTGACTTTGGTGCAATCAAGGAGGCTGAGTTAGTCATCATAAATGGAGAGGGGTCGTTTCACGACGACACCACCGACGCCCATGCACTTGCCAAGCTTATGGAAGCCTGCCGTACGGCTGGACGACCATACTGGCTCGTGAACTGCACCGTACAGCGGCTTTCGCACTATTTTGGAGCTCTGCTTCGCGATGCCGCGCGCGTTATAACCCGTGAAGCCTACAGCTTCGCTATAGCTCAAAGTCTTCATTGCTCTCCCGAAATACGTGTGGACTACTGCGTAGAAGCCCCTTTTCCACGCCAGCGCACTGATCAGCCACGCGATGGAATAGCTGTCGGTTCCATCCACCCCGAAAGCCCTGCGCACCGGCTGGCAGATATGATCGCTCAAATACCATTTGCGAGCCGTGTGGCACTTGAGTTCCCCTATGATGGCCGTTGCTTCGGCGATATCGTGGCTGAGCTGTCTCGCTATGCCTGCTATGTCACAGGCCAGTACCATGGCATCTACGCTGCCATATTGGCCGAAACACCTATTGTGCCCGTAGTCAGCAATACCCATAAAATAGAGGGGTTGTTTGCATGGGCGGGTGTAGACATTCCATTCCTTAACCCGTCACAGGATGTTCACGAGCAGGTTGAGCGAGCCATCGCCAACCACCGGGAGGTCAGAAAACTGCGGGAGTTTATTTTGTCTAAGGCAACACTTAGGCCGGCGGATTTTCTGTGAACAATTTGCAGTTCACCGTGTCCTTCCGGCAAGCCTGCGTGGAACGGCGAGGCGGGCCTGCTAGCGTGACCGAGTTCATCGGCATGCAGGCGAGGTCAAGTCATGGCTGGACGGAAGCGGCGAGGCGTGGCTGCGGAGTTGTCGCGAGCCGCTGAGCGGTTCGAGCGTTGGCGGCGGACGCGCGGCCGGGGACAGCGGATTCCGGCACGGCTTTGGCGCCTTGCAGCCGACGTGGCCGGACGTCACGGGGTGAGCCGCACGTCGGGGGTGCTCAAGCTCGATTACTACGCACTGAAGGAGCGGCTGACGCAGCCGCCACCGCGCAGGGGTGCAGCGGGTAGCCCGAGCCCGGCACCGTCCTTCGTGGAGCTGACGCCTGGTCCGCTCCCAGCACCAAGCCCGTTCGAGATCGAGTTCTCCGATGCCTTCGGGTCAATTCTTCGTGTCCGTCTTCCTGCGGGCCAGGTTCCGGATCTCGTGTCCCTTGTCCGCACCTTCCGGGAGCCCCGGTGATGCTGCAGGTCACGCCGCAGATGCGGCTGATGGTGGCGATCGAACCGGTCGACTTCCGCAAGGGAATCGATGGCCTGGTCGCCCTCTGCAAGCAGTCGCTGGGAGAGGATCCGCTCCGCGGATCGCTGTTCGCCTTCCGCAATCGGCGGGGAACGGCGGTGAAGGTGGGCTCGGGTTCTTCGGGGAATTTCGTGGCACGGGCGGGTCGTGTTCGGGTCATTGGCGGCGTAGATTTCCGGGATGGACACACTTTCTTCGCACTATGCCCGGCTTCTGGGCCTCGATGACTCGTGGCGAGTCGATGCTTTTGGCCTTCGGCTCGACGAGCAGCGAGTCGAAATCCTCCTCTCCCACGTCGGCACGGGTGTTTCCTGCCCGGAATGCGGCCAGTCCTGCGGGCTTGCCGATCACGCGGAAGAGCGGCGCTGGCGGCACCTCGACACGATGCAGTTCACGACGGAGCTGGTCGCCCGGCTGCCACGGTGCCGCTGCCCCGTCCATGGAGTGAAGACGATCGTGCCGCCCTGGGCTGGGAAGCACAGCCGTTTCACGCTGTTCTTCGAAGCCTTCGCCATCGAGGTCCTTCAGGCGTGCCGCACCGTCAAGGCCGCTGCCGCCCTCCTCGGACTCTCCTGGGACGCGGCCCAGACGATCATGGATCGGGCCGTCGAGCGGGGCCTTGAGCGGCGCGAGGCGACGCCCATCCGCCACGTCGGCATCGACGAGAAGAGCTTCGGGAAAGGGCACGACTATGTCACCGTGCTCACCGATATCGACGGCTCCCGCGTCCTGAACGTCGCTCCCGAGCGAACCCAGGCTGCCGCGGAAGCGGTCCTCCAGACCCTCACGGTCCAGCAGTGGCAGGAGGTCCAGGCGGTGGCCGCCGACATGCTCCCCGCCTATGCCAACGCGGCAGCGAGCCAGACCCCGAACGCGGAACTCGTGCACGACAAGTTCCATGTCGCCAAGCACCTGGGAGAGGCGGTCGATCAGGTGCGGCGAGCCGAGAACAAGGCTCTTCAGGCCATAGACGATGATCGGCTCAAGGGAACACGGCAGCTCTGGCTGTTCAACAAGGCCAATCTCTCGCCAAAGCAGCGGCGCAGGTTCGTGGCCATCCGCCAAAACGGCCTGAAGACAGCCCGAGCCTGGGCGATCAAGGAGGAGTTCCGCTGGTTCTGGCGGTACGTCTACCCGATGAGCGCACAGGAGTTCTTCAGCCAGTGGTATGCCTGGGCTGTGCGGTGCCGCCTCCGGCCCATCATCAAGGTGGCGAGGATGCTCAAGCGTCATCTGCCGAACCTGCTGAGCTACTTCCGTCACCGGATCACCAACGCCACAAGCGAGGGCTTCAACAGCATCATCCAGGCGCTCAAGTACGCGGCCCGCGGCTTCCGGTCCTTTCAGAACTACAGGACGCGGATCCTCTTCTACTGCGGCAGACTCGACCTCAGGCCGCGGATACCCTGCCACTGAAATCCCGGAGGAACCATCTCCGCAAGCACTGGGAGAAGCTGACGCTGTTCCTCCGCGTGGCCGGTACGCCGCTGGACAACAACATCTGCGAACGTGCTCTGAAGAAGGCGATCCTGCACCGCAAGAACGCTCTGTTCTTCAAGACCAAGCATGGCGCGGCCGTGGGTGACTTGTATCTGAGCCTCATCCACACGTGTGAGCTAAACGGCGGCAATCCATTCGACTACCTGGCCGCTCTTCAGCGGCATGCTGCTGCCGTCGCCGCCGCTCCGGGTGAGTGGATGCCCTGGAACTATCGGGGTCGGCTCGATTGCGAAGCCGCCGGCTGACTCGACGTGTCCGCCTCGAGACCGCTGGACAACGCAGCGACGGCAGCCACTGCGGCCCCTGAGTCGCGATTCGTCTCTGGGCGAATCCCCGTTCAGAAATTGCAGGCTTGCCGGAAGGACACAGTGCTTCGGCGAGGACAGTCGATGCCCTCTGGAAGCTCCGTGGCGAACTTATTGACCAGTTCCCCGAGGCTGAGTGCCGAAACTGCTTCAGACACTGCGGCTACCGCTACACGCAAGCCGGATGCGCCCTAGTGTGCGATGCGTTTTCGCAGCACTAGGTCTCCAGCTTCGTTGCACCACTCGTCAAGCCGCTCCCATTCGAGCGACCGGGGACTGCCGCCCCATTGGTACATCATCGGTTTGTACATCGACGCAAACCACGATTGCTCCTTGAAAAACTTGATCAAGGTCGGTTGTGCCTGATATTCGAGCACTATGCCGAGGTCGATGCTCTCCCGGATGAACCTCTCTCCTCCCTGCAGAACGGACGACTCGTGGCCTTCGACGTCGATCTTCAGCAGGCCGCGTTTCTCGAGCGGCTTGACGACGTCGTCTAAGGGGACGGCATCGACGGAATAAGTCACCATGTTTGACGGGCTGGAGCCATCCTTGCCTTCGGTGAGACCGGACAGCCCTGACGACACGGCCGAAACCGCAAACTCCATCCTGCCGACCGCGGACGAGACCGCCGCGTTTCGAACCGAGATGGTTCGCGATCCGTTGAGCACGAGATTCAACGAAAGCATCGCGTAGGTGAGTGGATCCGGTTCGAAGGCATGGATGTGGGCACCATACTTAGTCGCACGAATAGAGTGGATCCCGATGTTCGCGCCGACGTCGACAAACACGCTGCCGGCGCCAGCTAGATACTCCTGCCACACTGGCTCCAGATGCTCTTCCCATTCTCCGGTTTCCAGGAAGTGGACCGCGATGTAGGGATCCCTCGGATCGAGTATCACCCGCTGACCGGAGCGAAAATGAGTGAAGATGCCCGGCAGCTGACGGGGCGTCCAGACCGAGTAAAGACCCCCGACCTTTGGACCGGCGACGACCGATGCTGCCAGCCTTTCCTCGAGGGCCGTGAAACGCCCCCGCAATTCGCCGACGAGTTGCTCGAGTTTCGCCTCGACATCCCCGAGGCGACGCGTGCCGGCGATGACATCTCTCGCAGCGGCTCTGATCTGACCGAACATGCCCACGTGACGACCTTTCGTAATCGCGACTCGGTACTTGAAAAACCCGTTGCGAATGAATGCGGTGACAAAACAGCCTCGTGCTACCGCCTCGCGTGCTTGTGGCTCGCCTCATACCAGGCGTAGGTCCGAGCGAGCCCCTCGCGCAACGGTACGACCGCCTCGAACCCGGTGCTCCGCAGCGCGGTTAAGTCGTACTCCCGATAATCCTGCCCATTGGGCTTGGAGGTATCCCAGTCGACACTCCGTGTGAGGCCGGTGATCTCACCGAGCGAATCCACGATGTCCCGGATCGAATGCACGTTGCCGCTGCCCATGTTCACGGGCCCCTCTATCCCCTCCATGATCGCGACGAGCGCGGCGGCCACATCGGATGCGTAGATGAAGTCGCGGCGAGCACTGCCGTTGCCCCACACCGACACGCGGCCGCCACTTTGCTTGGCCTCGAAAAATTTCCTCACCAGTGACGGTGTGACGTGACCGTGCTCAACATCGAACTTGTCGTGCGGCCCGTATAGATTCGCGCTGATCACGAAAGCGAACGGTAGCCCATACTGCTCCCGGTAGGCCAAGAGCTGCGCGAGCATAGCCCGCTTCGCATGCGCGTAGGAGTCCTCCGACTCGTGTGGCCTGCCCTGCCAGATCATATCTTCCCGCAGGGGCAGGCCCGGAGATGGATAGGGATACACACAGCCGGACCCCATCGCCGTGATTTTCCGGACGCTGATCAGGCGGCACGCCTCGACGACGTTTGTGTTGATCAGTACGTTGTCGCGGAACGAGACCCCCTTGTTTTCCATGTTGCCCCGGATGCCGTACACACGGGCGGCGAGATGGAAAACATAGGCAGGGGCAAGCCTCGCGAACACGTCCCTTGCCGTGCCCCATTCAGTCAGATCGCCGTCCGTGCTGCGGAGGGAGACGACGTTCGTGTAGCCCTTGTCAGCGAGAAACGCCGACAAGGCGTTTCCGACAAGGCCGCCGCCTCCCGTGATCACGATCTTGTCGTCAGGTTTCATCTTCCCCATGCTGCTCAATCCGCTCAAATAAGCCGCCTGCTCGTCCGTCACAGGTAGTAGATCGTCGTCTTGGCTAATGTGCGGTGCACGAACAACGCGACGATCACGGCGATGCCGGAGACCAACAACGCCCGCCCCACCTCGAGCAGATCGAGCCGGGCCTGATGCACGGCGATCTGGATCGGCGCCAGCAGGTGGACGAATGGATTGAGTCGCAGAAAAGGCACCAATTTTTCCGGCACCTGGTCCCAGTGGTACGCGATGGGAGTGAGCCAGAAGAGGATCGGGAAGACGACTGAAAACAAATGACCCACGTCGCGCATTCGCGCGTTAAGGTGCGCCATCGAGTAGGCGAAGCCGAAGACGAAAATCATGATGGGCAGCATGGCGACGGGTAGCGCGGCGAAGGTCACGGACGGGATCGGCACGAACACAGCTCCGATAACAAGCGTCGTGAAAAACACCGTAAGGAATAGGAAGGTCTCGGTCAACACGTCCACGAATACAAACACAACCCCAGATATCGACGTGCATTCGAGCATATCACGACGGGCAACCAGCGAGTTGGCTGCGGAATTCAGGCTGGCCGAAAGGAAGTTCCATGGCATCAACCCGGCGATCAGGAAGCGAAAGAAGCGGTCGGTTGGATTGGGAAAAATGACCGTGAATACCAACATGAACACGATTGCCTGTGCGAACGGCTGACCGAACGCCCACAAAACCCCCAACACCGAGTTCACGTGCCGACGCTTTAGTTGCTGCCAGGAGAGAAAGAGGGCCGTCTGGAATTCGGCGACGCTGGTCCCTGAGATCGTGGTATCCTTCATGATGCCCTCGCCAGTACCTTTTCGTATTCACTTAGCGCTTCGCCGACTGAGCCATCGACGACGACGCGGCCCTTGTCCACGAGCACCGCGCGATTGCACAACTGCTCCACCTGGATGCGCGAATGGCTCACGAGCACGCTGATCGGGGTCCTCTGGAAGTTTGCCCGCATCGCGGCGGTAGCCTTCTGGATGAAGCCCTCGTCGCCCGCAGCGAACACCTCGTCCAGTAACAGAATGTCAGGCTGCCGCTGCACCACGATCGAGAAGGCCAACCGCGACTTCTGGCCCGAACTGAGATGCTTGTACAGCCGTTCGACGTGCTGCTCGAGCTCGGCGAATCAGAGTATGGACGCCTCCTTCTCCGGACTCCACGACCGCAGTTCGCCGAGATACGCCATGCCAAGCTTCACGTTGTCCCGCACCGTCAATTCACCGTCGAGGCCCATTCCGGTCGCCAGCACGGCCGCGATCTGCCCGCAAGCGTCACGTTTGCCGCTCGTCGGCGGGTAAATCCCGGCGAGCACCTTTGAGAGCACGGTCTTTCCCTGGCCGTTGCGGCCTACAATGCCCAAACGGTCGCCTGGCCGAATACTTAGCGTCACGTTTTGAAGGAGGGGAATCGCGTCGGCCCGGCCTCCAGCCCCCTTTGCGAGCCACCCTTTGAGTGAACCGGCCACCATATGAGTGTTGACGATAACGCTGACGTCGCGCAGGCCGAGCCGAGCGTGCGAATCGCTCTGCGTGAACGCGGGGGCGTTCACGGCGGCGGCCGGCGTTGGTCTGCCGATCCCGTTGGCAGTGTCCGTGACGGTGCGGCTCCGGTTTGCCGCTGGATTCGTACCAACTTCGTGTTTCACCGTGTGCCGACTCTTCCTTCCCAGCACTCGCGATGTGCCGTCACGTTGTTTTCGATATTGTAGGTGTGATAGCGCTCGTCTAGCACCGCATCGAACCGCTTCGTAGCGTTCACGACCTTCCACGCGAGTTCCTTATAGTTGCCGATGTCGAAGGTATGGAAGCTGCGGCCATAGTACTTCGTCAGTTCGTGGAACGAGTGGTTGTTGCTGAAGAAGGACCGGGCCTTTGTTTCCAACGCCAAGGAAGCCACTCCGGACATGCTCTGGCCGGTCTCGACGTAAGGCAGCACAATTGCGTCGCTGCAGATCATCGCATTGATGAACTCATCGTCGGGCAGATTGCCAAAGAATATTACTCGGTCGCGGATGCTTCCCTCGTCTCGCTGTAATCGCTTCTTCAGGGTCAGTGACGCCAATTTAAGCAGTTCTTCTTTGTCCCGGAAGAAATCGTTGGTCCGCTCCGGCTTGTGTGGGCCTAGGTCGATTTCGTCGAGCAGCGACTCGAGGTAGGGGTCCAATTCGACGTTCATCTTGATCGACTGCGGATGCTGCGACCCGAAGACGAGCAGGCGGTAGTTCGACGGCAGTTCGCGCAAGGTACGGATGAGTGTCTCAAAGCCCTTATACCCAGAGATGAAGCCGAAGCCGCTGAGCGTCTTGGCGTCGGGCGGCAGCGACAGCCCCCGCAGAAACGCGGCACGGTCGGCCGTCGTGAGGTAGCGAGCCCGTTCCGCCGCTGTCAGGAATGTGATTGGGAAATCCCTTACGTTCGCCAAGCCGAAAATGTCCCGAAGGATACGGGCCTCCCGCTTAGTATGAACCATTAGCCAGACGTTCCGCCGGCTGGATTGCCGCTTGAGCACCCGCAGCAACCGCGAGTAAATATGGGAGTCGAGGATCCTTTTCCTCGTCCCTAGGAACATCTTTGCATCTAATCGCTTCAGGGATCGCAAATACTGCAGCCACGGAGCGTTCACGGGTAGATCGATGCGATGAAAGGTGAACACGAGGTTTTTCGAGGCCGCAATCAGCGCCTGCACACGACGAATGATCTCGGCAGGGTGCGAGCCGAACAGACCCGCCTCGAATTGGATGTTCACGTAGTCAAACGACTTCAGTTTCTTGCATATCTCCGCGATGTGGTGATCGCCGGCGCGGGTGAACAAAGGTCCGGGAGATTGCAGCAGGAACAGATCGAGCGGCAGCACCTCCACGTCGTAATGCCGCGAAAACTCGTTTTTGAGGGCGTGCGTGTAGGTGGCGTTGCCGCAGGCCTCGTTGTAAGAACTGATAATGGCAAGCCGCTTCATCGGTAAAACGCCTTCCGGGCCGGACCCGCGCCGCGCTGCCCATCGGAGCTCGTAAATCGCGAGCCGCCAACGGTCCTCCGTCGTCCGACTGTAATTGTTGGGCTGATGGCGTCAAGGAAAACGGGAAAAACAGGCTGTATGCGTATCTATCTGACCATTTTTCGGACGAGTCCTTAGCAAACGGAAAGCGCTGGTTTTCGGGCATTTCGGTGCCAGGATAGCGGTGGGCTGACGGGTCACGCTGCGATGCCGCGTTCCGTCCGGAATGAGCTGGGGTCAATAGATGAGGACACCTGAGCCTGTTGGGCGCCGTTCGTCAGCAGATGCACCTTGCTTTGCATGGCCTTCGTGCACGACGTTTGAGGCGAGCTCCCCGGCAAAGGCGGCTTATGCAGTCGGTAGTTGGTGGAGTAGCCGTGTTTCCCGGCAGTGTGATTCGATGCGTTAAAACCTTCCACTCATCACCGCCCGAGCCTGGCCACCGCGCGCGGGCGACGTCGAGACGGCGACCGTTGAGACTCACGAACGCGTTAGCTCGCAGTTTGTCGGTGTGCGGTCGCGGAACGGCGCTCCCAGCGACGCGGCATAGCGCTCGTCACTGAACAGGGCTACGGCGTGTCGCCGGCCCGCGTCTGCGATGGACAGGCGCACATTCGCGTCGGTGGCCGCCATCCGCAGAAGCCGTGCGGCCGACTCGGCGTCTGGTTCCATCCACCGCTGGTCGCCGCCGTAAATGCCCTGCGGATCCTCGACGGGAACGAGAGTGCCGTGGACGGTCAATGCCGTGCTCGGAGTTAGGAAGTCACTGCACCCAGGCCAAGCCGTTCCGATCACGCAGCGGCCGGCGAGCATGCCCTCAACCATGATCAAGCCGAACCCCTCGGCCCGATGGAGGGAGAGGACGCAGTCGACGCTCGCGTAAAGCCGGTGCATTACCTGTGGCGAAAGCGGCGTGGTCCATAGGGAAATGTTCGGGCTGTCGCCGACTTCGCGCCGTAAGACGTCAAGCAACCGTTCGTTACCGGTGAAACCAGTGATCTTCAGCAACAGGTGCCGGTCACGGGCCGTCCCAAAGGCCTCCCGAAACGCGCGAATCGCACCCCGCGGGTTCTTCCGGGACATGCTGGACCGCAGATCGCAGGCGGCCAGGAACGCGACGGCGCCCGCCGGAATGCCAAAAGCGGGCCGATCGGCCGGCTCGTCGATGGGAGGCAGGGAATGGAACACCAGCCGCACCGGCTTGGCGGTATGCGCCCGGAACAGGTCGGCGCAGAACGAACTCGGGGCCCAAATTTCGTGAACATAGCGGAACGCCCGCGTCCAACCGTGCGGCATCCGGGCGAGTTCCCATGCCCAGTAGCCCACGATCATCCGTCCCCCCAGAAACCGCCGGCCGAGGAAGCTCGTTACCGCCGGTAATTCTGGCGGATTGGCGTGGATGATCACCGGCCCCCGCTCGCCGTTGTCTGCGGAATCACCCAGAAAAGGGGGGAGCATGCCGGCCGGCTGAAATCGCGGCGAAAGGTCGATGGCATACGGCTCGAAACCGAGCCGCTGCAAAGCCGCGTAGCAAAGCCGGGCGGACTGGCCGATGCCACTCGGCGTACGAAAAAAACCCACCACCGTCGGCCGACCGCGGGCGGCATCGTCGAGTCGCAGGGTGGCAGGTACGGCGGTCGCCCCGTACACGAGCCCGCCCAGTCGACGTTTGATCTGCCGGAGCACGCAGCTTAGTCGCTGAAGAAAATCGGCGGGGTGACGGGTCGACTCCTACCGCCCCAAGGATACCCAGAAACCGCCCCCGGGGCAAAAACGCTGGTCCGCCGGCCGTGGCATCCCAGATTCTCGCCTCGCCCCACGACGGATTTGAAGTAATGCAGCGCTGAATTAGGATAGTTGCCCGCGGACTCCGAAGCCTTTTTCCGGCACGGTGCGGACCATCCGGCGTCGCCTAGGCTCGGCGCAACGAAACGAGGACTTTCTAGCAATGGCTCGGGTTGCATTCATCACCGGCATCACAGGTATGGTCGGTTCTCATCTGGCGGACCACCTCCTCGAACACACCGATTGGGACATCTGCGGGCTGAGCCGTTGGCGGAGCCCGCTTGACAATATCGCCCACCTGATTCCCAGATTGAATCAAGGAGACCGCGTACGGCTGCTGTACGGCGACCTTCGAGACTACCACTCGATCCACGAGGCCGTATCGCGTTGCCAGCCGGACTTCGTCTTCCATTTGGCGGCACAGAGTTATCCCAAGACGAGTTTCGATTCGCCGCTAGACACGCTCGAGACCAACGTCCAGGGCACCGCGAACGTGCTTGAGGCCCTCCGGAGGCTCAAGCCCGAGGCAATGGTGCATGTCTGTGCGTCGTCCGAGGTCTTCGGGCGGGTGCCCCGCCACAAACTCCCGATTGACGAGGAGTGCACGTTTCACCCCGCGTCGCCCTACGCGATATCCAAAGTCGGAACCGACCTCATCGGACGGTTTTACGCCGAGGCTTATGGAATGAAGGTGATGACCACCCGGATGTTCACGCACACGGGCCCTCGTCGCGGGGACGTCTTCGCCGAATCGACCTTCGCCAAGCAGATCGCCATGATCGAGGCGGGGATGATCCCGGCGGTGGTCAAGACCGGCAACCTCGATTCGCTACGCACGTTTGCCGACGTGCGCGATGCGGTTCGTGCCTATCACATGTTGGTGACAGTCAACCCCGTGGCGGGTGCCTATTACAACATCGGCGGCACCTACACGTGCACCGTGCGCGAGATGCTCTCCGCGCTGCTCGCTATGTCAACCCGGACGGGGATCGCGGTTGAGACTGATCCAGAGAGGCTCCGCCCCATCGATGCCGACCTCCAGGTGCCGGACACGCGGAAGTTCAAGGAAGTGACGGGCTGGGAGCCGACGATCCCCTTCGAGACCACCATGCGAGATCTGCTGGAATACTGGCGGGATCGCGTCAAGGCCGGCCAGGCGTTCCTTACGCGTTAAAGCGGAGCCGAGTCGTATGATTATTCGCGCCCGGGCTCCCCTGCGTCTCGGCCTAGCTGGCGGCGGCACCGATGTGTCACCGTATTGTGACACCTACGGCGGGTATGTTCTGAACGCCACGCTCGATCGCTACGCGTACGCGGTCATCAAGACGCTCAACAAGCGCGTCGTGAAGTTCGCCTCGACCGACACACAGTCGGAGGAAGCGCATCCGGTGACCGACGGGCTCGGGACAAACGGACCGCTCCTGCTTCATAAAGTGGTCTATCGCCACATGATGGAGCACCACAACAACGGCGAGTTGATTCCGTTGGAGTTGAGCACGTTCTGTGATGCGCCGCCGGGCTCCGGTCTAGGCTCGTCATCCACGCTCGTGGTGGCGATGATTCGGGCGTTCGCGGAGTTGCTCAACGCGCCGCTCGACGATCATGCGATAGCGCAACTGGCGTTTCGGCTAGAGCGCGTGGAGTGCGGGCTGCAGGGCGGCCGGCAGGATCAGTATTCTGCCACCTTCGGCGGGTTCAACTTCATGGAGTTCTACGACGGTGAGCGGGCCGTGATCAATCCACTTCGAATAAAGAACTGGGTCCTCTGCGAGCTTGAGGCATCGCTGATCCTGTTTTACAGCGGCATTTCCCGCCAATCGGCCAAGATCATTGCCGAGCAAAGTAGCGGCGTGGCCGCCGGCTCGGTGGATGCGATCGAGGCCATGCACGGAATCAAGCGAGAAGCCCTCGTCATGAAGGAATCCCTGCTGCGCGGGGATTTCAAGCAGATGGTCGCGTCGCTCCGGGAGGGGTGGGCCAACAAGAAGAGGTCTTCTCCGTCGGTGTCAAACAGTAAAATGGATCTGATCTACGACGCGGCCATCGAGGCGGGCGCTCTGGCGGGGAAGATCTCGGGAGCTGGGGGCGGCGGTTTCATGCTGTTCTTCACGCCTACGGAGAGGCGCATGGAGGTGATGCGGGCGCTCGGCGAGTTTGAGGGATACGCGACGAATTGTCATTTCACGAAGCATGGATCACAGGCCTGGAAGTTATGAGCGTCGATATCTCAGGGAGGCACATGCAGGACTTCATCGGGTCCCAGATTCTCGAAGCCCGGCGGATCATGGGGCTTATGGCCGAGGATCGGCGGCTGCAGGAGAGTGTTGAATTGGCCGCCGAGGCCTGTATCTCCTGCCTGCGGACCGGCGGCAAGATCCTATTCGCCGGCAACGGCGGCAGCGCCGCCGACGCCCAGCACATGGCCGGGGAATACGTCAGCCGGTTCATGTACGATCGCCCGGGGCTCGCGGCCATCGCGCTGACGACTGACACCTCAATCCTCACTGCGATCGGCAACGACTACGGCTACGAGAAGCTCTTCGCCCGCCAGATCCAGGCTTTAGGCAGGCGGGGCGACGTGTTCATCGGCTACTCCACGTCGGGCACATCGCCGAACATCCTCCGTGGATTCGAGGCCGCGGCGGCCGCCGGCGTGACCACCATCGGTTTCACGGGGAATCGCGGCGGGCCGATGCGGGAGGCATGCGACATCGTGCTTGAGGTTCCGTCCGGCGAGACGCCCAAGATCCAGGAAGGGCATTTCGTGCTCGGGCACATCATCTGCGCCCTCGTGGAGCGGGCGATGTTTCCGCGGAACGACGTGGTGCAGGCGGACAAGTGATACGCGAGGCCGTAGTTCTCGCCGGCGGTTACGGCACACGGCTCCGCGAGGTGGTCGCGGACGTGCCCAAGCCGATGGCACCAATCCGAGGACGGCCGTTTCTCGAAGTGCAGTTGTCCCTCCTGGCGGCGAACCGCTTTGACCACGTCGTGCTCGCAGTGGGATATATGGGCGAGAAGATCGTCACGCATTTCGGCCGGCGGTTCAGGGACGTCGACATCAGTTACACCGTGGAAGACGTACCGCTGGGGACGGGTGGGGCGATCGAGCTAGCCCTGCGGTCCTGCCGCGGCGACGGGGTGTTCGTCATGAACGGGGACACGTACCTCGATCTCGAGTACGACGCCGTGCACCGGCGTTGGCAGCGCTCCCGCCGCGGTGTGATCGTGGGGAGGCGGGTGCCGGACACGGCCCGCTATGGCAGGCTGATTGTCGAGGATGGGCTTGCGTGGGCAATGTCGGAGAAGGGGGCTAGCGGACCGGGAATCATTAACGCTGGGTGCTATGTCCTTAATCGCGACCAGATGGCTGATGCCAGGCTCGAAGCGCCGTTCTCGTTCGAGACCGACTTTCTCATGCGGCATCTGCCCATCGCGCCACTCGACCTGTTCGTCACCGATGGGATGTTCATCGACATCGGGGTGCCGGAGGATTTTCATCGCGCCCAAGACCTACTGGCGGAAAGGTGATCGATGGGGCGACCCGCTCTGTTTCTCGATCGCGACGGCGTCATCAACGAATACGAGCCGTATGTGCATCGACGGGAGCAATTCCGGTTTAACGACGGGATTTTTGAACTGGTGGACGCGGCGCAGAGGGCCGGTTTTCTGACCGTCGTGGTCACGAACCAGTCGGCCATTGGCCGCGGGCTGTGCACTGAGGAAGACTTCTGGAACCTTACGGGCTGGATGATCGACCGTTTCACCGAACGAGGATGTCGGATCGACCGCGTGTATTTCTGTCCGACCCACCCAGAGCACGGGATAGGCCGGTACCGTGTCGAGAGCGAGATGCGCAAGCCCGGGCCGGGAATGCTGCTGCAGGCTGCGAGGGACCTCGACATCGACCTAGCGAGATCGGTGTTGGTCGGCGACATGCCTTCCGACATGGAGGCCGGCTTAGCGGCGGGGGTGGGCACGAACTTTTTTCTCAGCGATCAAGGCGACGCGGTTGGCCCTGGGTACCGAGCCGTCCGGCGGCTGCTTGACATCGTGCCGTATTTCCTGGCCACCGATGCCGCGCAGGGCGCCGCGCCTGCGGTGGGCTGAACGGGAGCGGCGGCTTGCACCGGGCATGCCCGCGCGTCTTGAGGATGCCGGCGGCACGCCGTCGGCATCCCATCGACGACAACGATTACGCTGTAGACCACTACCCGCGACGCTACCAAACGGGAGCCGCGTATTGTCGGTCGACCCACTGCCGGTACGAGCCGCTGGTGACATCCGCCACCCAGTCGCCGTGGTCGAGATACCACCGGACGGTCTTGCGGAGGCCCGAATCGAATGACTCTGCAGGTCGCCAGCCGAGTTCCGCGTGGATGCGGCCATGATCGATCGCGTAGCGGCGGTCATGGCCCGGCCGGTCAGGCACAAACTCGATCTGCCGGGCGTAGGACGTGCCATCCGCCCGCGGCTGCTCGTCGTCGAGCACACGGCAGAGCAGCGTGACGACGTCGATGTTGGCCATCTCGCTCGAACCGCCAATGCAGTATACCTCGCCCGGACGGCCCGCCTCGAGCACGCGGCGGAGCGCGGCACAGTGGTCACCGACGTAGAGCCAGTCGCGAACCTGCCGGCCGTCGCCGTAGATTGGGAGCGGTTTGCCCGCCAGCGCCTGGTGGATGCACAGCGGGATGAGTTTCTCGGGAAACTGCCACGGGCCGTAGTTGTTGGAGCAGTTGGTGGTGAGCACCGGCAGGCCGAACGTGTGGTGGTGGGCCCGCACGAGGTGATCGCTCGCCGCCTTGCTCGCCGCGTAGGGGCTGTTGGGCCGATAGGGGCTGCGCTCTGTGAACGGAGCATCGGAGGGCCCGAGCGAGCCGAAGACCTCGTCGGTGGAGACGTGCAGGAAGCGAAAGGCCTCGCGGTCGCCCGACGGCAGCGCCGTCCAGTGGGCCCGGGCCGCCTCCAGCAGCCGGAACGTGCCCACGATGTTGGTGGCCACGAAGGCCTCGGGGCCGTGGATCGAGCGGTCGACATGGCTCTCGGCGGCGAAGTGCACGATCGCCCGCACGCGGTGCTCCGCCAAAAGCCGCTCGACCAGATCGCGGTCGGCGATGTCGCCCCGCACGAACGTGTGGCGCGGGTCGCCGGCCAGGCTCTGGAGGTTGGCGAGGTTGCCCGCGTAGGTGAGGGCGTCGAGCGTGACGACCGGCTCGTCGGAGCCGGCGAGCCAGTCGAGCACGAAGTTGCTGCCAATAAACCCGGCCCCGCCGGTGACGAGGATCATGATGGGGCTCGCTGGCAGCGTGAGGGAGCAGGCTTCTCGCCGACGGGGGGGACGAGGCCCGCGAGATAGGTGCCGTAGTCGTTGGCATAGGCCGCTGCCAGGGAGCGAAGTCGCTCGGCGTCGATGAATCCCTGCGACAGGGCGATTTCCTCCGGGCAGGCGATCTTGAGCCCCTGCCGCTTCTCGATCGCCGCCACGAAGTTGCTCGCATCGAGGAGCGAATCCTTCGTGCCCGTGTCGAGCCAGGCAAAGCCCCGCGAGAAGAGCTCCACCCGCAGTTCGCCCCGGGCGAGATACACGCGATTGACGTCGGTGATCTCGAGTTCACCGCGGGCCGATGGCCGCAGGCCGGCCGCGATGTCGAGCACGCGGTTGTCGTAGAAATACAGCCCCGGCACCGCGAAACTCGACTTCGGGCGCTGCGGCTTCTCCTCGATCGAGATCGGCTGACCAGCGGCGTCGCACTCCACCACGCCGTAGCGCTCGGGATCCGACACGCGGTAGCCGAAGATCGTCGCGCCAGTCTCCCGGGCCGCTGCTGCGGCCAGGATTTTGGTGAACCCCTGGCCGTAGAAGATGTTGTCGCCGAGCACGAGGGCCGCACGGTCGCGTCCGATGAAGTCGGCGCCGATCACGAAAGCCTGCGCCAGCCCCTTCGGCTCCAGCTGCTCGGCGTAGGCGATCCGCAGGCCCCACTGTGCTCCGTCGCCCAGGAGCCGCTCGAAGGCGGGCAGATCGTGCGGCGTGGAGATGAGCAGGATGTCGCGGATGCCCGCGAGCATCAGCGTGGAGAGGGGATAGTAGACCATCGGCTTATCGTAGATTGGCAGCAGCTGCTTCGACACGCTGCGCGTGATCGGATGCAGTCGCGTGCCCGACCCGCCGGCGAGGATGATGCCCTTGATCGACGTCATGATCCCGTTCCTCGCATCATGCCGCCTGCCAATTCGCGAGCGCCCGCTCGAGGGCGTCGTGAACGTGGGAGATCGGCACGCCCGCCACGCGAAGTTTCGCGTTGTCGAGCACGCAGTTTGATCGGGGCGTCTGGACCGCCACCCTCAAAAACTCCTCCTCCGAATCGAAGAAATCGAAGTCGCGGTCTGGCTGCAGCCGCTGCTGGATGAGCGCCACGACGTCGCGCGTGGTCACGGAGCCGGTGTTGACGACGTTGTAGGTGCCGAAGGGCACCCGCCGCTCCCAGCAGGCCCAGGCCGCCTCCGCAAACTCGCCGAGGTGGGAGAGCGAATTGCGGGCGTCGAGGAGCCGGCGGTAGCGCTGCAGTTTCGAGAGGTAGTTGCGCGGCGAATCGACATGAACGAACGGGATTCGCAGGCGCCACAGGTAGGTGCGGTCGGCTCCGGCGAGGCACTCTTCGCCCAAGGCCTTCGTGCTGGAATAGAAGGAGCAGTTGTCCGTACGGAAGCAGAAGTTGGGGGGGGGGGGGCGTTCTCCGTGAACCCGCTGCCGTCGCTGCGGGCTCCTGTGGAGATGCAGCCGCTGGAGACGTGGACCCATGGCAGGCCCGAGCGGTCACAGGCTTCGCGAATGATGCCTGGCAGAACGGCATTGTCCGCGAGGCAGGCCGACTTGTCGGTTTTGCAGGCATGTACGGCGGGCTTGCCCGTGTAGGCGGCGGCGTTGACGAGAAACGTAGCCTTCGAATCCTGGATGAGGCGGGCCCGCGGCTCGTGACGCGTGCAGTCGCATTCACGCCGCGACACGCTCACGCGCGCTATGCCGCGAGGCGCGAAGAGCGCGCGGAATGCAGAGCCGACGTAGCCCGAGCCACCACGAAGCAGAATCATGCCGATTTCACTGACGCTCGAAGCACGCTCTGCGAACGGAGGAACGCCGCCGGGCTCAGGGAAAAACGAAAATTTCGCCTTGCCCATGCGACCATCCTCCCCCCTCGATAGTGACCCTGCCGTCCGTGATGTCAAGAAGAGGGTTTTAAGCGGCTAAAACCCCAAAGCACCCTGCGTGTTCGACCAACTGCCGCGCAGCCGGGCGGGGAGATAGCCTCATTCCGGTAAGCAACCTAGGGCTGATTGGCTGGCCAAATGCTCGAGATTGCAACGGAGCGGGCTCTCGAGTCGGACGTGCGGCGATAGCGCGGGTTGAACACGTTTTCGCACGCCTTACCGGGGAGCATCGTGCCAGCCGAAAGGCGGGCGAAACAGGCTTTGCGGAAGTCCTTGTGCGTGGATAGTTTCGGCACGCGGGGTGTGCGTTTAAAAAGCGAAGAAGGAGAGAGGTGTTGGTAGAATCCGGCGGTGCACATCGCCATGGATTCGCTTTTCCGACGCCGAATTGGGGTGCGCCGCCGACGATTGGCTGGGCGGGAGGGACGGACGTTTTGTCTCGAATCGCTCGAGACGCGACTCGCGTTGAGTGCCGCTCCGGCAAACGTTTTGCCGAATGCGGCAGGCCTCGATCGCGGGTTTGGCTTGGTCAGCCCGACGTGGTTTTCGACCGTCGCCGCACCTGCGACTTCGGCGGCCATATTGCCAAATGCCGATGCAGTCGGCACGGTCGGTACAAGTGATTCGCCATACGCGGCCCGCATCAGCCCGCGGCCCGCCAGCCCGCCCGGCGGCCTGCCCTGGATCGTCCGGCTCTCCGAATCAGCCGTTGTCGACGCGCGGACAGTGGCCGATGCGGCCGGGTACCTCGAGGCCGCCGTGCCGGGCGTGACGGTCATCCGTGGCCTCGGACTGCCGGGTCAACTGCTCGTGGACGTGGGGGCGTTGCTCGCCGGGTCGGCCGACGTCGCGGCCCTCTTCGCCGCCGTGCCGGGCGTTGACTGGGCCCATCCCGATTACCAGATCGACGCGAGCCTCACGCCGAACGACCCGCTCTACGGCAACCTCTACGGGCTCAACAACACCGGCCAGTCGAACGGCACGCCCGGTGCCGACATCGATGCGGCCACGGCGTGGGATGTCTCTACAGGCTCCCGCGCGGTGGTCGTGGGCGTGATCGACGAAGGGATCGATTACCGGCACGCCGATCTCGCCGCCAACATGTGGACGAACCCCGGCGAGACCGCGGGCAACGGCCTCGACGACGACGGCAACGGGTTCGTGGACGACGTGCACGGGTACGACTTCTACAACGACCAGGGCGACGTCTTTTCCGCTGCCGACGGCGACCTCCACGGCACGCACGTCGCCGGCACGATCGGCGCCGTCGGCAACAACGGCGTAGGCGTCGTGGGCGTGAACTGGCAGACGTCGCTCATGTCGCTCAAGTTCCTCGGGCCCGATGGCGGTTCAACGTCTGATGCGATCCGGGCCGTGAACTACGCCACGATGATGCGCACGACCTACGGCGTGAACGTGCGCGTGACGAACAACTCGTGGGGCGGCGGTGGCTACGTGCAGGGGCTCCTCGACGCGATCAATGCCGGCGGAACTGCCAATATCCTCTTCGTGGCCGCCGCGGGCAACGACGGCCGAAACAACGATACCACGCCGTCGTATCCGGGGAGTTACACGTCGCAGTACATCGTGAGCGTGGCCGCCACCGACCGCCGCGACGCCCTGGCCTCGTTCAGCAACTACGGCCTCACGTCCGTGGACCTGGGCGCGCCGGGCGTCAACATCGTGAGCACGACGCCGAGCAACGGATACGCGTCGCTTTCCGGCACGAGCATGGCGTCGCCGCACGTGGCCGGTGCGGCGGCCCTCGCCCTCTCCGTGGCCCCGACACTCTCCGCGACCGAGCTCAAGGGCCTGCTGCTCTCGACCACCGACCCGGTTTCCGCACTCGCCGGCAAGACCGTCACCGGCGGCCGGCTCAATGCCAACTCGCTCGTGCGGGCCCTCGGCTTCAGCGTGGTGAGCACAAGCCCCGCCGTGGACAGCGTGGTCACCACCGCCCCCACGTCGTTCACGATCACGTTCACCGACGCCGTCGCCGCGGCCTCGCTCGCTGCCAGTGACCTGACCGTCAATGGCATTGCCGCCACGACCGCGACCATCGTGAATCCCACAACCATACGGTTTGACTTTGCCACGAGCCCCGTCACGGTCGGCGGGCTACAGGTGATGTCACTCTCGGCGGGCGTGCTCGCGCGGAACACCGACGGGACACTCCTCCGTGCCTTCCGCGGATCGTTCCGCTACGACCCCTCGCCGCTCTCCGTCGTCACCACGTCGCCCGCGTCGTCGTCCGTCGTGCCGCTACCGCTCGGCGCGATCGACGTGACGTTTGACGACGACGTGGCGGCCGCGTCGGTGGGCGCGAACGACCTGGTCGTGTCGCTGGGATCGGTTACCTCCGCGACGCTCGTCTCGCCGCGCGTGGTGCGCTTCGGGCTCGCCGGCATCACGCAGGAAGCCGTGCTCGCGTTTTCGCTGCCGGCGGGGGCGCTTACCGATTCCGTCGGCAATCCATCGCTCGCCTACGCATCGACGTTGAGCCTTGACCTCGTCAGTGCACCCGTCGCGGCACCACTCGAGCCTGTCGCACCCCTCGGCAGCCTCATCTACCGCGGGAGCGCCGCCGGCCTCCTCTCCGGCGCCGCCGACCAGGATGCCTTCACGATCGCCGTCAACCCCGGGCAGTCGCTCGCCGTGGCTGTGACGCCGGCGGCGGGCGTGGCGGCGACCGTGACGCTCCGCGATCCGGGCGGCAACGAGACGATTTCCACGCCGACGGCAGCCGGAGCGGTGGCGATCGTCGGTCCGGTGACCGCGTCGGCCGCAGGGACGTGGACGATCGTCGTGGGCAACGCCGGAGCCACGTCGGGCACGTACGCCGTGGACATCCGGATCGACGCGGCCTTCGAAGGAGAGTCGCTCGGTCGTGCCGCCAACGACACGCCGTCCGCCGCCCAGCCGCTCGCCGCCGCCGTGACTGCGGTCGCGAACGCGATGCGCGCGGGCGTGACCGGCCGGATCGCGGGACCGGCCGACGTGGACGCCTACTCGCTCGCGATCGAAGCGGGACGTCGTGTCTCGATCGTGGCCGCCCCCGCCGCGGACGTGCCACTCACGCTCACGCTCGTGGGCCCCGGCGGCACGGCTGTGGCGACGGGAACGACGACGGCGCTCGGGCAGGCCGCGATCGAAGGCGTGGTCGCGCCCGCCACCGGCACCTATCGGATCGAGGTGACCGGCGGGGCCGCGACGGACTACGCGCTCGTCGCCCTTCTCGGCGGACTGCTCGGGATCGAGCCGGATGACTCCACGGCGAC
This sequence comes from Pirellulales bacterium, assembly GCA_032117045.1. Taxonomy (GTDB): domain Bacteria; phylum Planctomycetota; class Planctomycetia; order Pirellulales; family UBA1268; genus QWPN01. Next base: position 28,706 of record JAUMAF010000295.1, read on the forward strand.
CGCCGACACGATCCAGCCCGGGGACGTGGTGCTCGCCCATGTCGGCATGTCGTGGGAAAGCGTGGCCGGGACGCTCGAGATCGCCGGCACGCCGCTCTCGCTGGGCTTCGACGCCGTGGGCGACTTCGGCGGCCCGACGTTTGGCCAGGTGTGGAACGGCATCGAGTTTCATTGGTTTTCCACGTTCACGCTCGCTATCGGGGGCACGAACTACAACAACACGTGGTTCTTCGATTTCAGCCCGACGCCGTTTCCGGTGAGCCTCTCGTGGCACCGTGTCGGCACGACCGACCTCGTGCGGATCACCGGCGAGCCACAGCCCGGCGTCGTCTTCGAGCGGCTCGTGCGGCGCCGCGACGGCGACGACCACGTGACGATCACAACGACCGTCCGAAACCTCACCGCGACGCCGCTCTCCGGCGTGGCCCTGCTCGAATCCCAGAATCCCGATCCGCGGGCGGAGTGGTACACGGCTAACGACGTCACCCGCGGCGGCCGACTCATCGTGGCGTCGGTCCCCGGTGCGGCCCTGGGCCTCGGCACGGGAGACCCGCGCGCAGTCGTGTCGTCGGAAGGCGAGGTGTTCGGCGGCTACGCCGTGGGCGATCCTTTCGACGTGCTGCTCTCGCCCGCCGACCCCGCCGGCGCCGTGGACGACATCGCGATCAACCTCGCCTTCGATATCGGCACGCTCGCCGCCGGTGCCGAGACGACGTGCACGTTCGTGATGGTGTTTGGGGATTCGCAGGCCGACGTGGAGACCACGTTCGACGCCCTCGACATCCGGTCGGCATCGGTGGACATGATCGACGTCTACCGAGTGGCCCTCGTCGCTAACACGCTCGCGACGATTACGGCGCTCACGCCCGCCGCGGGGGGCGCCTCGGCCGACGGGCCGGATCTGCGACTCGAATTGCTCGGCACCGGCGGCGCCGTGCTCGCGACCGCCGACGGCACGGGAGGCGGCACCGACGCCACGATCACGCACGTCGTCGGCACGACCGGGGACTATTTTTTGAGGGTGTCGGTCGCGCCCGGAGCGACCGCCCTCGCGGGCAGCTATGCACTGGACGTCGCAACGACCGCGATCAATACGGCACCGACGGCGCTTACGGTTTTGCCAAACGCCGTGACGCTGCCGGAAGGCACCGCGACGCCGGCACGGCTACGGCTGGCTGACATCGCCGTGACCGACGATGGGCTCGGGACGGTTGCGTTTGCGCTCGCCGGGCCTGACGCCGGCCGGTTCGAGGCCGACGCGACAGGGCTCTACCTGCGGGCGGGCACGGTGCTCGATTTTGAAGCGCAGGCGTCGTACGCCGTGACGGTGGTCGTGTCGGACCCGGCAATCTCGGGCGTGCCGCCGCTCACGGCGCCGTTCGTGCTCAGCGTGGGCGATGTGAACGAACCTCCGACGGCGCTCTCGCTCCTGCCGAACGCCGTGACGCTGCCCGAAGGCACGGCGACGCCGGTGCGGCTGCGACTCGCCGATATCGCCGTGACCGACGACGCCCTCGGGACGCTTGCGATTGCGCTTGCCGGGCCGGATACCAGCCGGTTTGAGGCCGACGCGACAGGGCTCTACCTGCGGGCCGGCACGGTGCTCGATTTTGAATCGCAGGCGTCGTACGCGGTGAGCGTGGTCGTGTCGGACCCAGCGATCTCGGGCGTGCTGCCGCTCTCGGCCTCGTTCACGCTCACCGTGACGGACGTCAACGAGCCGCCGACCGCGCTCGCGCTCCTGCCGAACGCTGTGACGCTGCCGGAAGGCACGGCGACGCCGGTGCGGCTGCGGCTGGCGGATATCGCCGTGACCGACGACGCCCTCGGGACGCTTGTGATTTCGCTCGCCGGAACCGATGCCGGCCGGTTCGAGGCTGACGCGACGGGGCTCTACCTGCGGGCGGGAACGGTGCTCGATTTTGAATCGCAGGCGTCGTATGCGGTGACGGTGGTCGTGTCGGACCCGGCGATTGCGGGCGCGCCGCCGCTGACGGCGCCGTTCGTGCTCACCGTGACGGACGTGAATGAAGCGCCAACGGGGCTCGTGCTTCTGCCGAACGCCGTGACGCTGCCGGAAGGCACCGCGACGCCGGTGCGGCTGCGATTGGCCGATATCGCCGTGACCGACGACGCCCTCGGGACGCTTGTGATTTCGCTCGCCGGGCCTGACGCCGCCCGGTTCGAGGCCGACGCGACGGGGCTCTACCTGCGGGCGGGCACCGTGCTCGATTTTGAATCGCAGGCGTCGTATGCCGTGAGCGTGGTCGTGTCGGACCCGGCAATCTCGGGCGTGCCGCCGCTCACGGCGCCGTTCGTGCTCAGCGTGGGCGACGTGAATGAAGCGCCAACGGGGCTCATGCTCGATGGCACGGTCATCGGGGAGAACAACGCTCCTGGGACGGTCGTCGGTGCGTTCTCGGTCGCCGACCCCGATGCAGGGGGCCCGATCACATATGAACTCGTGTCGGGCGAGGGGGCCGAGGGCAACGCGGCCTTCACGATCGACGGCGCCCGGCTCGTGGCGGCGGAACGATTCAATTTCGAGGTGCAGGACCGGTATTCGATTCGTGTGCGGGCGACTAATCGTGCCGGGGCGTCCACGGAGGCCGTCTTCACGATCGACGTGATCGACGACGAATCGGAGTCGCTGGCCGTGGAGGCGGTGACGCTGCCGGCCGCGGGCACCTATCGGGCCGGAGCGTTGCTCGAGGTCGCGGTCGCCTACTCGCGGCCCGTCACGGTGCGCGGCGTGCCGTCGCTGCGGCTGCGAATCGGTGGACGGATGCGGGACGCGGTGTATTCCGGCGGCAGCGGCTCGACCGTGCTCACCTTCACGTACCGCGTCGCGGCTGGCGACTCGGCGGACCGCGTGACGCTCGGGTCGGTCTTCGATTTCCCGGGGCGTGCGGCGATCATCGCCGAGGGCGCGCGGCTGCCGGAGGCGTTGCCGGCGAGGTTCCGCGGCCTCGAGGCGGTCGGCGTGGTCGTGGATGGCGTCGCCCCCGCGATCGTGGGCCGCGTGGGCATGCCGCGGGCGGGCACCTACCGGCCGGGGCAGACGCTCGTCTTCACGGTGCGATTCTCGGAAGAGGTCGCGGTGACGGGGACGCCGCGGATCAGGCTCTTCATCGGGTCTGCCGTCCGCGAGGCGGAATATGCCGATGGGTCGGGGACACGGATCCTGCGCTTCGCGTACACCGTGCCCGCCGTGAGCGGTCGCGGCCAGGTGCGGCCGGTCGATCTCGGCCAGCGCATCGTCGGCGGCACGATCACGGACCTCGCCGGGAACCTCGCCGACCGCGAGATCACGGTGCCGCAGACTCAACGCGTGAAGGTCGTCCGCTGACAGCGACTCGTGCGGTCGATGAGTTGCTCGAGTCGAGCTGACGGGATACCGTTCATGGCAGTGGGAGCAGTCGTTCGCGGCCCATTCGGAGAGGTGGCAATGAGTGCAAAATCTCTGCGACGACCGGCTGCGAAGCCCTCGGCATCGACTGCCGAGTTCTTCACGCCGGAGTATCTCGAACGGCGGCGCCGGATCATGGCTCTGCGATCCGGGTTCAAAGGCATGGACGACCTGAATCCCAGGGCCCCGGCCGGTCACGCCGAGGGTATTCGCACGAGCTCGTGGTTGACCGAGACCATCAAACGCACGCATCGGACACACGCGATGAACGTTTCTCCGCAGGAAGTCATCGACGTGCTGGTCGCGGCTGGTGTGAAAAACTGGGTGCTGATGGGCCTGCACGGCTACGTTGGCTACCTCCCCGAGCCGCGGGCCACGCAAGACGTGGACGTGATGGTTCCCTTCGGCCAACGCAAGCGGGCTGCCAGGGCGATCCGGCAGGCCTGGCCGGGACTGATCATGCAGGAGTTGTCTCAGGCAGTGCGATTCATGGACCCCAATGACCTGCATCCCAGCGGTCAGCCCAAGCCCGTGATCGACCTCATGCTGCCGTGGGGCGAGTTTCAGGCGACGATCATCAAGGACTACGTCGTCGTCGACGAGGCCACGCAACACCGCATCCCCAGGCTGGAGGCTGCTCTCGCGGCGAAGTACGCCGCCCTGGTGTCGAGGTACCGCGATCGGGAAAAAAAGGAGTACGACGCCGGCGATTTCCGCCGCATGGTGCGCGCCAACTACGACCGCATCGACCGCGAGGATCTCAGACGATTGGCGAATCGAATCTGGGAGGGCGCCGGCGAGGAGATCGACCGGTTCGTCGAAATCGCCATGGGCGATGAGGCGTTTCCCGTTTGATCTCGGGTCCGACGATCCAGAGGGGGAGTCGCAGTCGGGCGCGGCTTACGCTCAGCCGTCCCGTTGACCCTGCGGGCGGGGAGTCGTTTCGCAGGGAGCCCGCTCGAGGCCTCGAGCGAATTCTTTTCTATCCCATGCGGGCAGGATCGCATCGCGTTCGGTCGTGTAGTCGAGGCGGCTCATCTCATACTGCGGCACGAACCGAACGGCATTGACCCATCCCAGCGAGTCAACCAGTGCGTCGAAACCGCGATGCCGCAGTTCCGAGGGATCCAAGACCGTATGGCTCATGAAAGCACCTGCCTCGGATTCGAGGCGAATTCGCGGCTGTGACTGGTCGTCGAACGGCCTTTTGAGGCAGCACATGTCCAGATCAATCAGCATCTCTGAAATCATACGTTATCGTGCGATCCGCCCGTGGGGCTGGGCTCCAGTGGCGCACGCCTCCAGGCGTGCGAATCCGCGCGATGAACCGTAAGAGCTGAGTCCTTGGTCGAGAGGTCGTGGGGGAGGATCCGAGGTCGTGTGTCGAACAGGCCGCATTCGCACGCCTGGAGGCGTGCGCCACAAAGGGGGGTCGGGTCGATTTTGAAACTCTTTGCGGGGCAAGGGCTTGCGCGCGTGCCGCCGGGCGGGGTGGGGTGGCGACGCGGGCTCGGGCCATGGCGTATCGCTCGGCGGGAGAGGGGGGTAAGATAGGAAAGTCGGATTTGTGAGGGTTTGGCGACCTGGTCGCGACTTTCAGCCGGTCGTGTGCCGATCTTCCTTGGGATCGGCCGCACGCCCGGTCCACCCACCACCGGTGAGGATGACGCCATGCTGACGATCTTCGGCAACGGCTCGCGGATGTGCGACGGGGCGACCCGTCGGCAGTTCCTCTCGATCGGCGGCCTGTCGTTCGGCGCCGGCGGCCTCTCGCTCTCGGGGCTCATGCGGGCCGAGGCGGCCGCACCAACCGGCGGGACGGGCAAGCGTCACAAGGCCCTCATCAACATCTTCCTCGGCGGCGGCCCCCCGCATCAGGACATGTGGGACCTGAAGCCCGACGCCCCGAGCGAGGTGCGCGGCGAATTCAAGCCGATCGGCACGAACGTGCCGGGCATCGAAATCTGCGAGGTGTTTCCCCGGCTGGCGACGCGGATGGAACGCTGCGCGATCATCCGCTCGGTCGTCGGCTGCGAGGGGGCTCACGCCGGATTTCAGTGCATGACCGGCTGGCCGGAGAGCAGCCTGCGGACGATCGGGGGTCGGCCCGCGATGGGCTCGGCCGTGGCGAAACTCCAGGGCCCGGTCGATCCGTCCGTGCCGCCGTACGTCGGCCTCGCCGCCAAGACCCAGCACGTGCCTTGGTCGGACGCCGGCAAGCCCGGCTTTCTCGGGCCGGCCTACTCGCCGTTCAAGCCGGATGGACCGGACCTCGAGAACATGACGCTGCGGGCGATGTCGCTCGAGCGGCTCGGCGACCGGCGGCAGCTCCTCACGAGCATGGACCGCCTCAAGCGGGAGACCGACGCCACCGGGATCATGGGCGGCATGGACTCGTTCACACAGCGGGCGTTCGACGTGCTCACCGGTAGCCGGCTGCTCGACGCCCTCGACCTCTCCAAGGAGGATCCGAAGGTTCGCGAGGCCTACGGCGACGGCAAGCCCTACAAGTATCAGTACGACGGGGCGCCCACCTGCAACGACCACCTGCTCATGGCCCGGCGGCTCGTCGAGGCGGGCGTGCGGGTGGTGAGCCTCAGCTACGGCCGCTGGGACAGCCACGGTCAGAACTTCGACCTCGTGCGCGACCACGGCGGCAAGCTCGACCAGTGCCTCTCGGCGCTTCTCGACGACCTCCGCGACCGGGGCATGCTCGACGACGTGGCCGTCGTGGTGTGGGGCGAGTTTGGCCGGACGCCGAAGATCAACCCACAGGCCGGCCGGGACCACTGGCCGCAGGTGAGTTGTGCCCTGCTCGCCGGCGGCGGCCTCCGCACCGGGCAGGTGATCGGCGCCACGAACCGCCTGGGCGAGCATGCGACCGACCGGCCCGTGCATCTCCAGGAGATCACGGCCACGCTCTACCACTGCCTCGGCATCCGGACGTCGGAAACGACGATCATCGACACCACCGGCCGGCCGCAGTATCTCGCCGAGCGGCTGCCGCTGCCCGAGCTGGTCTGACGGCACGCGGCGGGCGACCTTGGGTTGGGATTCCGGCGCGAGACTCGGCTGCTGTCGGTTCAGGGACGCGGAGTCGCACGGAACGGACGCGCGAGTTCCGTGAGTTGGCAGGCCGGTTATGAGCGCGATCTACGTCGAAACCTCGATTGTCGGCTATTTGACCGCGCGATCAGTCTCCGACGTCGTGTTCCAAGCCCGACAGGAGTTGACGCGTCGCTGGTGGCAGACGCGTCGCGAGGGATTCGACCTCTACATCAGCCAGTTGGTGCTTGACGAGGCTGGGGCGGGCGATCCCACGGCAGCGGCCGACCGCCTTCGGCTGATCGAAGGACTACCGCTCCTTGGCGAATCGGCTGAAGCCGACCGGCTTGCCGATCTTCTCATCGCCCGCCACCTACTCCCCGCAAAAGCAGCGGCAGATGCTCAACACGTCGCCCTGGCTACCATCGCTGGCGTAGACTACTTGTTGACGTGGAACTGTAGGCACATCGCAAACGCGGATTTGCTGCCGACCCTGTACGACACTCTCAGAGTCGCAGGATTCACCCCGCCACTCATCGTCACGCCCGAGGAGTTCTCCGATGCTGGTTGAATCGCTTTACGCGGATCCAGTGGTTGCCGAACTCCACGAGGTACGCCGTCGCCTTCTGGAAGCCAGTGGCGGCGACGTGGAAGAGTTTCGGCGGCGTCTGCGTGAGAGGGAGAAGTCCTCCGGAAGAATCGTGGTGTCGGGGCGAGTGAAGAAGCACAGGGAACCAAGCAAGTCAGCAGACTCACGATAATTCGGGTCCTCAGGGGAACCTGTCGGCCCACGTTTTGTCGATGCAGCGCCTCACGCTCACGCGATACGCCCTTCACGCGTACGCTATTGAACGCAGACAATCCGAGGCGATTCCTACGCTCGAAGCAGCGAATCACTGCGGGGCCGGGGCGGGCTCGATCGTGTGGAGGGCCTTGGCGTCGGCGAGGTTCCAGAGCCGCACCTTGCCGTCCTGGGCGCCGGCGGCGACGAGCGTGGGGGCCGAGGCGAGCGTCTGCACGAAGTCGCCCGCACCGCCGAAGTCGCGCACCACCGCGCCGTTGGTCACGTTGTAGATCCGCACGAGCGGATCGGCGGCCGAGGTGATGATCTCGTCGGTCGCGCCCACGAACCGCACGCCGGTCACCTCCTTCTTGGGGCCGGTGATCGTGCGCTGCTGCTCGCCCGTCACCATGTCCCAGATCTTGACGGCGTTGTCGGCACCGGCCGAGGCGATCCGGCGGCCGTGGGCCTGCCACGACACGCCGAGCACGTGGCCGGTGTGCCCCTCGAACGACCGCACCGGGCTGCCGTCGGCGACCGAGTGCACCTTCACGAAGCGGTCGGCCGCGCCCGAGGCGAGCAGGTCGCCGCGCCGCGAGAAGGCGAGCGACATGACCGTGTCGGTGTGCGGGAGCGGCAGGGCGCGGGCGAGCATGCCGTTTTCAACGTTCCAGAGCTTGATCTCGCCGCTGCGGCTCACGCGGCCGCTGCCCGAGGCGAGCAGCTTGCCGTCGGGCGAGAAGGCGAGCGACGTGACCGTGCCGATCGGCGGTCCGCCCGCGTCGTCGTCGAGGGCCGGCGGCGTGGACTCCCCGCCGATCGTCCGCTCGAGCGACCATGACTCGCTCACGTCCCACGCGGCGGCGGGAGCCCCCGCACCGGCGACGACGAGACGGTTGGCACCGAAGGCGAGCATGCCAGGGGCGGCTCCGGCGGGCCGGGCGGCATCGAACGCGTCGCGGATGCCGCCGTCGGCGGCCCCCACGATCGACAGACGGCCATCGGCACCGAGGCCGGCGAGCCACCGGCCGTCCCGCGAGAAGGCCACGCCCGTGAACGGCTTGGCGGATTCGTTCGTCTCCTTTTCGATCGCGCCGCGGGCCTCCGTCGCACCGACGAGCGCCTTCTCGAGCGCCTCGAGTTCGGCCTTCCGCTTCGGCAGTTCTTCCTGCGACTTCTTGTCGCGACCGTCGGCGAACTCGACCGCCCGCTTCGCGCTCGTGAGCGCCGTGTCGGCCCGTGTGCGCTCCTCCTGGGCCTTCGTCAGTGCCGCGTTCGCCTCGGTGGCCTTCTTCTCGACCTCGGGCACCTTCGCCTTCGACCGCTCGAGCTGCGCGGCGGCCTGCGTGACGGCCGCGTCGGCCGCAGCCTTCGCCGCGGTGGCCGCGTCTGCGGCGGCCTTCACCGCCTTGAGCGACTCGGCGGCGGCCGGATCGGCACCGACCTTCGTGAACGCGGCGAGGCTCGCCGCAGCCGTTTCGGCGGTGGTCGCGGCAGCCGCCTGGGCCTTCATCGCGGCGGCATGGGCCTCGGTCGCCAGCGGCACCGCAGCCTGGGCGGCGGCGACGGCACCGTCGGCCTCCCCTTTCGCCTTCTCGGCGGCGGCGACGGCCTGCGTCTTCTCGCCGAGCGTCTTCTCGGCGGCGGCGACGGCCTCGGCGGTCTTCTTCTTTTCCTCGGCGGCGTCGGTCACGTCCTTCTCCGCGGCGGTGACCCGCGTCTTGCCGAACTCGACGTCCTGCTTGTCCACGGCGAGGCCGAGGTCGGCCG